>DAOMXN010000193.1:0-4804 GCA_035437025.1 Beijerinckiaceae bacterium
CTGCACCGCCTTTCCGGCGTCGGGCCGGGCGACATCCAGCGCCATGATGGCGACGAACAGCGCCAAGCCCGCCGCCAGCACGAGGTCCCGGCGCCGCAGCAACCCCAGCGCACCCGCCAGCCCCAGACCGATGTAGCAATAGATCTCGTATTTCAGCGTCCAGACCGTGCCGATGACGAAGCGGAACGGATTGGACTGGAACACGCCGGGCAATTCGGCATTGCTCTTGAAGGTGAAGATGGTCTGCCCGACGAACCGCCACGTGCCGCCATCCGTCAGGTAGGCACCGAGCGCCTTGGTCGTCATCAATGCGCCGATCCCCAGCGCGCAGACCAGCGCCGCCGCGACCAGTCCGGGGGCGATGCGCAACGCCCGCGCCAGCGCATAGGCCTTCAGCCCGCGTCGCTCGTAGCTCATGGCGACGAGAAACCCGGACACGGCGAAAAACCCGTTCACCGCGTGCTCGCCCAGCGAAAAGCCAGTGGACCGGACCAGCGGTTCGGCCGCGATGTCGCCCGTGGTGACGCTGCCCATGTGGGAAAACACCACGGCCAGCGCCAGGAGGAGACGCAGCACGCCGAAACTGTCGGCTCCGCGTGCCTGCGCTTCCGCGATCGTCGGGCCGAGCCAACGCTCCAGGGCGGTCACCATCAGGGCCGCTCCAGCCCTTCGCGCGCCAGCGCGCTATGGCCCCGCAGCGCCGCGACCGTTCCCGCGACGATGCCGGCATAGCGCTCGTACTCCGTCCGCTGGACCGTCAGCGCCGACAGGAGCGCCTTGGGGGCATTGAGGAGGATCGTGCGCATGGCGTCGGACTTCAGCCCGTATTTCCGGGCGATGTAAACCCGGGACCAGCCCATGTGCCAGCGCGCCCGGTAACGCCGCCCCGGCCTCGGTGTCGAGGATTGCCCACGCGCATGGTGGGCGACGGCGTTGTCCACATGCACGAGTGACAGGCCCTTCTCCAGCACGCGGCGGCAGAGATCGTCATCCTCGTAGAACAGGAAAATCTCGGGATCGAACCCGCCAAGCTCCAAAAACAGGTTTCGGCGGATCATGAGGCATGCGCCGGACAGGAACGGCGCGCAGGCATCGCCCTCCGGCACCACGGCGCGGGCGTCCCCCTCCACCGGGCGGCGCAGCACGGATTCGCTCAGCAGCGAGCGGTTCTGGTAGAAGACGCGTCCGTCCGGCTCGACAATGCGAGGGGCCAGCATGCCGGCGTCCGGGTAACGCTCCGCCGCCGCCAGCAACATCGCCACGGCGCCGGGCTGAAGCACAAGGTCCGGGTTCACCAGCAGACAGAATTCGGTTTCGGCGGCCTTCACGCCGATGGTGTTGGCGCGCCCAAAACCCTCGTTCTTCGCATTGCGGACGACGCGCGCCCCGGCACGTTCGGCAATCGCGACCGTCTCGTCCTCGCTGGCATTGTCGACCACCAGCGCCGGCACACCCTGCCCCGCCAGCGCGGCGAGGCAAGAAGGCAGCACACCCGCGCTGTCATGGGTGACGATGATGGCGGAGAGCGGCGAAGCCACTCACTTCTCCGGCAGGTTCAGCCGGATGTGCAATTCGCGCAGCTGCTTGTTCGAGGCGTCGCTCGGCGCGCCCATCAGCAGGTCGAGCGCCTGCTGGTTCATCGGGAACAGCGCCACTTCGCGCAGGTTTTCCGCGCCGCAGAGCAGCATGATGATGCGGTCGACACCCGCCGCCATGCCGCCGTGGGGCGGCGCACCGTAGTGGAAGGCGCGATACATGCCGCCGAACTGCTCGATCACCGTCTGCTCGGAGTAGCCCGCGATCTCGAAGGCCTTCACCATGGCTTCCGGCTTGTGGTTGCGGATGCCGCCGGACGCGAGTTCAAAGCCGTTGCAGGCGATGTCGTACTGGAACGCCTTGATGGTCAGCGGGTCCTGCGTCTTCAGCGCGTCCAGCCCGCCCTGCGGCATCGAGAACGGGTTGTGCGAGAAATCGACCTTCTTGTCGTCCTCGTTGTACTCGAACATCGGGAAGTCGACGATCCAGGCGAATTCATAGGAATTCTGGTCGGTGAGCTTCAGTTCCTCACCCACCTTGTTGCGGGCCGAGCCAGCGAATTTCACGAACTTTTCCGGGTTGCCGGCGACGAAGAAGGCGGCATCGCCCTCACCCATGCCAAGCTGATCGCGGATCGCCGCGGTGCGCTCCGGCCCGATGTTGTTGGCGATCGGCCCTGCCCCTTCGCCGCCCTCGCGCCACATAACGTAGCCGAGGCCCGGCTGGCCCTCGCCTTGCGCCCAGGAGTTCATGCGGTCGCAGAAGGCGCGCGAGCCGCCGGTCTTCGCCGGAATGGCCCAGACCCGGTTTTTCGGGTCTTCCAGCATGCGCGCGAAGACCTTGAAGTTCGAGCCCTTAAAATGCTCGGACACGTCCTGCATGACGATGGGGTTGCGCAGGTCCGGCTTGTCGGAACCGTATTTCTGCATCGACTCGGCATACGGGATGCGCGGCCAGGGGCTCGGCGTCACGCGCTTGCCGCCCGCGAATTCCTCGAAACAGCCACGGATCACCGGCTCCATCGCCGCGAACACGTCCTCCTGCTCGACGAAGCTCATCTCGATGTCGAGCTGATAGAATTCGCCTGGCAGGCGATCGGCGCGCGGGTCCTCGTCGCGGAAACACGGCGCAATCTGGAAATAGCGGTCGAACCCCGCCATCATCAGAAGCTGCTTGTACTGCTGCGGGGCCTGCGGCAGCGCATAGAACTTGCCCGGATGGATGCGGCTCGGCACAAGGAAGTCACGCGCGCCTTCCGGGGACGAGGCCGTCAGGATCGGCGTCGAGAATTCGTTGAAGCCCGCTGTCTTCATGCGTCGGCGCAGCGAATCGATCACCGCGACGCGGGTCATGATGTTCTTGTGCAGGCCCTCGCGCCTGAGATCGAGGAAGCGATAGCGCAGCCGCGTGTCCTCGGGATAGTCGACATCGCCGAACACCGGCAGCGGCAGGTCCGAGGCGGTGGAGAGCACTTCAAGCTCGGTGACGAAGACTTCCACCTCGCCGGTCGCGAGATTGGCGTTTTCCGTGCCGGCAGGGCGGCGGCGCACCTTGCCGTCGATGCGGATCACCCATTCCGAACGCACCTTTTCCGCCGCGTTGAAGGCGGGGGAATCCGGGTCCACCACGATCTGCGTCATGCCGTAATGATCGCGCAGGTCGATGAACAGCACGCCGCCGTGGTCGCGGACGCGGTGGCACCAGCCGGAAAGCCGGGCGATCTGGCCAATGTCGGCGGCGGAAAGCCCGCCGCAGGTGTGGGAACGATAGCGATGCATGGAAAATCCGTCGAAAACGTGCGGTGGCGGTCATGCGCGCCGGTGCGCCGGGTGTCAAGGGAAAGGGCGCATGGCGAGGTTCGTCACTCGCAGCGCGCCGCTTCCTCCAGCGCCTTGATGACGCAATCGGCGCCGAGGCCGTCGGCTTTCGGCGCGACGATGACGAGGCCCAGCGGCCACTGCGGGAAATGCGCGCGGATATAGGCGTTGATCTCCTCGCGCGTCACGGCTTCGCGCGCGGCGGCAAAATCTGCGAAGGTCACGTCACCAAGGCCGATGACCTCGGCGAGCACCGCCATCGACGCCACCGTTCCCGGCTGCTTCATGCTTTCGGACCAGCTGCTGCGCGCCTGCGACTTCGCT
This sequence comes from Beijerinckiaceae bacterium, assembly GCA_035437025.1. Classification (GTDB taxonomy): domain Bacteria; phylum Pseudomonadota; class Alphaproteobacteria; order Rhizobiales; family Beijerinckiaceae; genus JAIUNP01. The sequence goes on from DAOMXN010000193.1 coordinate 3,678, forward strand.
GCCTGAAGCTCCGCGTCGGTCACGCCGTCCTCGCGCCAGCGCCGGTATTCGCGGCCGATCTCCTCGATCACTGCCGCCGCCTTGTCATGCGAGACCGAGGTGCGGATCGCGAAGGCGAAGCGACCGAGCGCCATCTGGTCGGTGCCGGCCGATACCCCATAGGTCGCGCCAAGTTTCTCGCGCAGCACGCGGAAAAGCCGCCCCTGCGCGCCGCCGCCCAGCCGCGCCAGCGCCAGATCGGCCTTGAACCGCTCCCGGCCTGGGGCGATCGTGGTGGGACCGTAGGCAACGATGATGGTCTGCGCCGCATCCGGCTTTTCATAGACGATGCGCTTGCCGAAGCTCCGGAAGGCCAGCGGCGGCGGATCGGACCTGCGGGCGCGCTCCGGCAGGACGCCAACCAGCTTGTCGATTTCAGCCGCGATCGCCTCCCGGCCAACCGGACCGGAAGTGGCGATGATCGCGGTATCGCGCGCCATCACGCGCGCCTTCCAGTCCGCGACATCCGCCACCGACACGGTGGCGTAGTGCTCCGGATCTATCCTGAGGAAGTCCCGGTGCGCGCCGGGCTCCAGCAGGAACCGCAGGCGCAACTGCCCGGCGATGGTGTCGCCGCTCGCCAGTGACTGGCGGGTGCCCAGGATTCGTGCGCGCCTGTGGGTTTCCAGCCGCCTTTCCGGAAAGCCCGGCGCTTCGAGGAAGCGCTTCAGCACGTTCGCCGCCGCCGGCAGGCTCTCGGGCGGAGCCGTGAGCGTCAGCGTCACCGTCTCCCCCGATGCGGCAAACCGGAAGCTGGCCTGAAGATCGCTCATCAACTCCTGGATTTCACCGCGCTTTTCGCCTCTGGGGCCTTCATGCATCATGGCCGGACCGAGAGCGCTCAGCGCGGCCTTGCCGGCCAGCGCCAGGGGCGAGCCATCCAGCCACAGGAACTGGATCGTCTGCATCGGCGCTTCGCCAAGCGGGATGCGCTTGTAGGCGATGCCCGCGACCGTCCGCTCCCGCAGGATGTCGGGACCTGCCTTGACCGGCAGGGACGCCAGCACGGTCACGACGGCGGCGAGCGCGACGCGCCTCATGGCGCCACCGCCGGACCGTAGATGCCGGTGACGATGCGGCCGGGTCCC
>DAOMXN010000194.1:0-4751 GCA_035437025.1 Beijerinckiaceae bacterium
CTTAAGGATCGCCAGCACGCGTTCGGCGCGCTTCCTGATCTCTTCCGACATCTGCGCCGCCGTGCCGGCGAGCCGCCAGCAGGCGACATCGACACACCAGGTCTTCAGGATCGGCGGCGCGACCGCGAGCGGCAGGGGAAAACGCTGGCCGAGATAGCTGTCCATCTCGGCGGAGGCGGCATCGCAGGCCGTGGCGACGGCCGTCGTCAGATCGAGATCGGCCGCGACCAGCGTCTCCAGGAAGGCCGCGCCATGCAGGGCCTCGATATCGGCTTTGGTCGCGTAAGCCATGGCTGCCTCGATACGTCTGTCCCTGATGCCGGCATTGCCGGAAGTGGTTGCGGCGGAGGGATTTGAACCCCCGACCTCCAGGGTATGAACCTGACGGGCTACCGCTGCCCTACGCCGCAGAAACGTTCGGGGAGGCGGGCTGAGCCCCTACGGTCAAGCCGTCCCTCAAAGGTGCTGGGGGCCTTGCGAGCCGTACCAGACCTCCCCCTCTGGCTATTCCGCTTTGGCTTCGGCCGGTTTGACGCCCCTGATCGACAGATAGGGGTCGCTGGCGAGCGCCTCGATCGCCGCCCCGTCGAGATCGGCGACGGCAATCACGACCGGCTCCGTTCCGAACTGGTAACCGGCGCGACGACGGCCGCCCGGCTGCGTGCAGACGACGCTGATCGCTGCGTCCGAAAAGGCCTGCGGCTTTTCCGCTTTCGGCGACTGGGATTTGGTAGCCATGATGTGCTCCTTCAGAACCGTCGGCGCGGTGCGCCCTTGCTGGACCGGCGGTGCAATGCCGCCGGTCGGACAAAGGCGACCGTCAGTCGAGCCAGCTGACCTTGAGGATTTCGACGCGCTTGTAGTTCACGTTGCTCTCGCCGCCAGCGAGGTTCTGCTTCAGCAGGATGGCCTCGGCCGCAGCCTCGTTGGACGAGCCGATCACCAGCAGTGTCGGGCGGATACCGAGCTTCACGCCCTCGTCCGATTTGACGTTCTCCATAGCCAGTCGCGCGGCATCAAAATTGGCCGTGGACAGGGCAGCCTTCGAACCGAAGGCCATCTGCCAGAAGCCGAAGCCGACGCCGTACCGGCAATCCGCGCCATAGATGAACTCGTCCTTCTTGAAGACATGGTCATCATTCGGATTGTCGAGGGAGGTGAAGCGCGCTTTCTGGCGCTCCTGCAGGATCAGCGGCCGCATGGCCTTGGTCGTGTCCAGCAGGAACCACGGCGCGCCCACGCCGGCCTGCATGTTGGACACCGACTCCGCCTGGCCGGTGGCCGGGTTGATCACGGGATGATCCGTGTCGAAGAAGAACTGGCCATCGTAGCAGTTTTCGGTGAACCCCTTTGCGAGCTTGGCGTAGACCAGCTCGTCCGGGAATTCGGCGACGGCGCGGCCGAGGCCTTCGAACATAGGCTTGTAGACGCCGAACTGATCGTCCTCGATCGAGTCGCGCTTGACGCCGACCGTATCCTCGAACTTCTCGTTCACGATGCGGTAGCCGTTGGCCGCCAGGTTCTTGACGACGCGGTCGCCGACCCATTTGCGCATGCGCGGGAACGCGCCGAGCCAGGGATATTCCTCGGCCGCCGTGTTCGAGCTCACCAGCGTCGCGACGCGCGGCCAGGTCGGGGTAACGCCATCGAAGGCGTTCTGGAAATTGGTGCGGAAGCCCGTGGTGAGCCCCGTGAGATTGCCTCGATTGATGATCATGGCCGGTTCCTGGCTAGCGGGAGAGAAGCGGGCGCGTGGGTCAGATTTCGACCCAGACGCCGGTGGTTTCGACGCCGCGCACCACGCCGGCGCGCGAGCGGGTGTTGCCGCCGCTGGTCTTGGCGACCGTCTCGTCGTCGACGATGAAGCAGTCCTTGCCGACATCGGCCTGGACGACGGGATCGGCGCCGGAATTCCCAAACAGGAAGCAGCCGCGCCGCACCGGAGCCATGGCCGCACCGGCCGCACCGCCAATATTGTCGACCGTTTCCTCGAAACGCCCGGCGGCGATCAGGTTGAGACCCGTCACGCCCGGTTTGACGTTGCCGGCGTCGATGACGGCGAGACCGCCCTGCCAGCATTTGACGTTGGCGGCGACCGGCAGGTGCAGCTGCTGCGCATCCCGCTGGTAGGTGTTGCGTTCCTTGGACAGCGCCATGGGGTCGATCCTTGTGTTGAGCTTCGGTCAGGCTGCTTCGGCCGCGAGCGCGGCAGCAAAGTCCGCGTGCTTGATGCCGAGGCTGTCAGCGATCTTGATCTGGTCGGCCGACAGCGTGGCAGCCGTGTTGCCGGCCGCAGGGGCGGCCTCGGTCTCGTCGTCCTCGCCGGGCTTCACCAGCACCGGCAGGGCGGCCAGCGCCGCCGAACAGGCATTGAAATCGGCCTTCGCGAAAGCGAGGTAGTGATCCTTGGCCGCCGGGGTGACCTTGCCGGCGCGCACGGCGTCGTCGACCAGGGCCGCACACCGGGCGGCGGCCTCAGCGTCCTTCGCCGCCTTCAACTCGGCGCGCGCAGTCGTCAGCTCGGCGTTGGCGGCGGCCAACTGCTCGGCCGGCACGTATTTGGTCGGGTCCGGCACTTTGAGGGCGCTGATGACGGCGAGCGCTTCGGCCGGCGTCGCGGTCGCGGAGAGGCCGAGAGCGGCTAGGAGTTCGGGATTCATCGGGGATGCTCCGGTTGCGGAATTGAGAGCAGGCAGGCCGCCGAGAGCCGGCACGGTGACCAGCGCCACGGATTTCACGAGGCGGGCGTTGACGCCGTCCTCGTCGGTCCAGAAGCAGGGCGAGACGTAGCGATAGCCGCGTGAATCGAGCGCCGCCTTGCCGGCGGCGAGCCAGTCGACGCGGGCATAGAGGCCGTCGGCGCGCGCCTCCATGTCCTCGACCCAGCCGATGGCGGGCGGCGGCACGCTGTCGAACAGGCCACGCTCGGTGTTGTGGCCAATGTCGACCGCCGGCTTGGTTCCGTCCGCCTTGAAGGCTGCGGCCAGGCGCTCGGGATCGATGCGATAGGCGCGCCGGTCGCGGGTCAGGACCTCGCCGCGCGGAGTGATCTTGATCCACTCGGGATAGGACCCGGCATCGGCTCGCAACAGCTCAACCGTCGCGACACCGGCGGCAAGGCCGGCGGGCAGCGCAGAAAGACATGCAGGGGGCGTTCGCGTCGTCATGCCGCGACCTTGGCGGTGCGGCGCTGGCCCTGGCATGGTGACGGGCGTCACCGGCTCCGGTCTGGCGGGACAACACGGTCAGCTTGCCCGGCTTCGCCCTCGACCGCAAGCCCCGTGCGCGGGATGCCGGTTGCCGGGCTTTCGAAGGCCTTCGAAGCCCTTCGAAGATTTTTTACGGCCCGACACCGCCAAACGCGATCTTCGCGCTGTGGGGCGATTTGTGGGGCTTGCAAATGTCGAGGGTGAAGAACGGGCGGAAGGACGCAATCCCTTCACGGCACATGACCGGCTGTGCTAGCTCGCCCGCGAAGGACGAGATAGCATGATCACCCGGAAATGTCACGCTTCGCCCTCGCGACAAGCGCTGCATATTGCCCTCGCGTGATCCGGTGCAGGCTGTTGAGCAGGACCTCGTTGTTTGACGTCTGCTTTATGACCGCCAGCCAGAATCGGCCATTGATCTCCGCAGCGAGTTTCCACTTTCCGTCCGCGTCGCGAAGGCGCGCATCAGCATGATCGAGCAGAACCTGGACGACTCCAAAATCCGTCACGGACAGCCGGTGTTTGCCCTGCAGCTTCGCCGCATCCTCGCCGCTGATCTGGACCACGCCGGCCGGCGGCGCGGCCGGACCGGAATCCGGGGCCGATGCCACCGGCGTCATCAGCCTAGCCCTTGCCATCAACTCCGGCGACCGCTCCCTGAGCGGCGGCATCGGCCAAGGCAAACTCGCGCCATTGCCGGCGACATAGCGAAAGACCGCACCGGCCCGATGATCGGCGATCGCCGTCGAGCGGGTTGCATGCGACAGAAATCCAAGCTTCTCCCGCTCCAGCGCCGCCGCCACGACCTCCCGCGTCACGCCGGGGTTGCGCTGCCAGCCCGGATCGATGCCCTTGGGCACGCGCTGCGTCCGGCCGCTCGTCTTGTCACGCCAGAGATCGGTCTCCAGCCTTGGCCGGATGCGCCTGTCCGGAGGCGCGCGGCCAGCGGCGACCTCGCCGATCTGCTCGACCCGGCATTTGCAGTTCCAGCCGTTGGGCGGGAAATGCGTGCGCCACCACGGATCGTCAACGGGCAGCGTGATGCCGACCCAGCCCAGATGCTCCGGACGCGCCCGCTCCGACAGGGTGCGCCTGTATTGCAGGAAGGGCAGGAAATCCTTCGTCTGCTGGATGCGCGCCCATTCGCCGGCGGCATGGGCCGAGCGGATGTTGGCCCAGTAGATCGTCTGCAACCGGCGCAGCGACCCGAGCTCGACCTTTTCGCCGCCGCGCCTGATCGTGCCCCACCAGGACTTCTCCTTCAGCTTGGGGATCAGCTCGTCGCGGAAGGTCTCGTAGGGCACGCGGTCGACCACCGCCTTGCGCACGGCCTCGCGCAGCGTGTCGATCACGTCGTAGCCCTCGGTGCGGGCGACGGTGAAGCCGAGCGCATGCTCATGCGGGGCAAAATCGGTCCAGCGCCAGGACACGCGCGTGCCGCGCCGGTCGAAATATTCGATCACCTCCTTTGGCGCGGTGGCGAACAGCCCGGCCATGTCAGGAGCCGGAGCGCCCGAGCCCGTAGCCTTTCAGCGCCGTGAT
>DAOMXN010000195.1:0-4719 GCA_035437025.1 Beijerinckiaceae bacterium
GGGTCAGCAGGCCATCTCCGGCCAGGATGGCGCTTGCCTCGTCGAAGGCCCGGTGCACGGTCGGCTTGCCGCGACGGATGTCGTCGTCGTCCATCGCCGGCAGGTCGTCATGGATCAGCGAATAGCAATGCACGAATTCAAGCGCCGCCGCGACCTGACGCGGCCCCTCGCCTTCGATCCCGCAAAGCCGGGCGCTTTCGAGGACCAGAAAGGGCCGCAGCCGCTTGCCACCCGCCAGAACGCCATGCCGCATCGCCTCGACAAGCCGGGACGACTGGCCCCGGCCGTGATGCCGGATCAGCACGTCCAGCATGTCCGAGAACCGCGCGGCCCCGGCTCCTGCCCAACGATCCAAAGCTCCAGGCGATTTCGCCATGTCCAGCGCTCCCCGTTTCCGTGTATCCGGGCGCCCGGCCGGGAGCAACGCGGAAAGGGCGAGAGACCGGTCAGAGAAATCGGCGCCGGAGGGCTAGATTTTCCGGGCCGTTGTCGCTATACGGCCCGCTTCGCTGGGGCGTTACCGACGCCTGCAGGGCCTTAAGGCTTCGCCCCGGAAACAGAATTCCACCGTTTTTCAGTGGCATGGAAAGGCGCAGGACGCCTGGTCAGGCCACGGTTCGCCGGAGAGTGACATGGCCGTTCCGAAAAGAAAGACGTCCCGCATGAAGCAGGGACATCGCCGCTCGCATGATGCGCTCGTGGCACCGACCTACGTCGAGGACAAGGATTCCGGCGAACTGCGCCGTCCGCACCACATTGACCTGAAGACCGGCATGTATCGCGGCCGGCAGATTCTCAAGGTCAAGACCGAGGCCTGATTACCCAGGCATCGCGCGGTCACACACGCCGATCGAAGCGGGCGGTGCCTCGGGCAGCGCCCGTTTTTTTTGTGCCCGGCCACGGCAGGATGATCGGCTCGGCCGGGGCTGCGATCCGGTCGCGCAGAAGTTGCGCCACAAAGGCCGGCGCTGGCGACGCGCACCGCCGCGGCGTCCAGTCCCCCGCCGTCTTGTGCCGAACTGGTACAGATCTCGCCGCCATGACGCGACGGGAGCAGGATCGGGACCATTAGCGACGGGTTTACCTGTTGCAGGCAAAATTGGCAGCGCGATCGGTAGCGACACACTGCGTGCGCGATGCGTTCGACAAGACGGCACAGGTGGCACGCATGCAGTTTCAGCCAGAATCCGGTAGAGACCTCGATCCCAAGGATCGGACGGGGTCCTCGTCGGCTGCACTCGACGCGCGGTCGATCCTGTCGTCGGTCGGAGAAGCGGTCTATTCCTGGGACATCGAGAGCGACCGCATCACCTGGTCCCAGAACGCGGTCGACGTGCTCGGCATCGCGGAAATGGCGCAGATCTCGTCCGGAGCGGGCTATGCGGTGGTGACCGACTCGGCCAGCCCGACATCGCTGCAGTCGACCATCTTCGAGTGCCAGCGCAAGGACAAGGGCACCGGCGTGCCCTACACGGCCCGCTACCTGATCAACCCCGCGCCCGGACGTCGCGTCTGGGTCGAGGACAAGGGACGCTGGTTCGCCAACGCGCAGGGGCGTCCCTGGCTGGCGCATGGCGTCGTGCGCGTCGTGGCGCTGCCGAGCGAAACGGAAGCGCGCATCACGGATACCCGCCAGGTCGATCCGGCGACCGGAGCGCTGACCCGTCCCGATTTCTGCAACGCCGTGGGCGAGGCCCTGGAGCGGATGCGCAAGGACAAGCGCAACTTCGTGCTGCTGATCTGCGCCATCGAGGATCTGGCGCATCATAACAAGACCTACGGCTACAACGTCGGCGACGAACTCATCGCCGCCATTGCGCGCCGTATCCGTTCCCATATCCGCAAACTCGATGGGATCGGCCGCTACGCCGGCAACAAGCTGGGCGTGCTGCTGTGCCCGAGCCTGCCGGACGAGATGGAACGCACCGCGACGCGCATCGCCCATGTCATCAGGGATGCGCCGATCGAAACCAGCGCCGGGACGATCTTCGCGCAGGTCCGCATCGGCGGCGTGGCCGCGCCCCGGGATGCGGGCGAGACCTCGGAGGTGCTCGCCGCCGCCGAGGAGGCGCTGGCCGAGGCCAAGGCCAGCACGACGCAGATTTTCGCCGCCTACACCAAGGACAGTGAGCGCGTCAGGACGCGTCGCGCCAACGTCGCCGCGTCGGACGAGGTGCTCGCCGCCCTGAACGACCGACGGATCATCCTGGCCTATCAGCCGATCGTCCGCGCGCGGACACGCGATGTCGCCATGTATGAGGCACTGGTGCGCATGCGTGGACTTTCGGGAGAACTCCTGGGGGCCGGACGCATCGTTCCCATGGCCGAAAAGCTGGGCATCGTGCATCTGCTGGATCACCGCGTTCTGGAACTGGCGGTCGGCGCCCTGCGCCAGCACCAGGACCTGCGCCTGACCATCAACGCCGGCGTGTCGACGGCGATGCATCCGGAGTGGCTGCCGGCCCTCCGCAGCCAGCTCGCTGCCTGCCCGGATGTCGCGCCACGCCTTGTGATCGAGATCACCGAGACGTCGCTGATCGACGATCTGGCCGGCGCGAGCCGCATGGTGGAAAGCATCAAGTCACTCGGCGCCAGGGTCGCCATTGACGATTTCGGCGCCGGGCACACCTCCTTCCGCAACATGCGGATGCTGCCGATCGACATTCTCAAGATCGATGGCGCCTTCATCAAGAACCTGACCCAGTCGAGCGACGATCGCTTCTTCGTGCGCACGCTGCTCCAGCTCGCCGGCCACCTCAAGATCGAGACCGTCGCGGAGTGGGTTCAGGATGAGGAATCCGCCAAGCTCCTGGCGGACTGGGGCGTTGCCTATCTGCAGGGCGATCACATCGGCGAGCCCATCCTCGACATCCCGGCCTCCAGGATGCCGGGCCGCGCGGTTGCCTGATCGACCTTAACCGAGCTTGTCCAGCCGCGCCTTCATGGCGTTCAGCTCGCGCTTGAGCGCCGAGACCTCGTCGTCGCGCTCGCCGGCTTTCCCGGCGGTCGGAGCCTCCTTGGCGGGGGCGAACGGGGTGAACATCCGCAGCGCCTCGTTGAACATCGTCATGTTGACGCGGACCTGATCTTCCAGCGGGCCGAGAGGAAACCCGCCGAAGGCCTTGGCCATCTGGTCGCGGAACGATTGCTGCTCCTGCATCAGCCGGTCCATGGAGAATTCCAGATAGCGCGGCACCAGCGACTGCATGCTGTCGCCGTAGAACCGGATCATCTGGCGCAGGAAGTTCACGGGAAGCAGGTTCTGTCCCTTGCTTTCCTGCTCGAAGATGATCTGCGTGAGCACCGAATGCGTGATGTCCTCGCCCGTCTTGGCGTCGTTGACAACGAAATCCTCACCCTTCTTGACCATGGCGGCGAGGTCTTCCAGCGTCACATAGGCGCTCGTCCCGGTATGATAGAGGCGCCGGTTGGCGTATTTCTTGATGACGTGGGCGGGCTTCTCTTGAGCCATGGCGATATCCGCTGCCGTTCCAATGGCGGGCGAATGATGCCGCACCGCATCATAAGCATATCAGCAATGCGTGCGCTTGGGGAACTCCCCTGACGATTCAAGGCTAATAGACGCTCCTGAAAGGCGCTCGTGCCGCAGGGAAGACCAAATGCTTAATCGTGAAGGCTTGACGGAAGGTATCTTCCCCCGTTTTGTCATCGCGCGATTTTTGCACTGCACACCGGTGCGGCCGCCAGGAAACCCAAGGAGAGAAGCATGTCCCGCAGCGATATTGTGATCACCGGAGCGGCCCGTACCGCCGTCGGCAGCTTTGGCGGCGCCTTCGGCGACGTTCCCGCCCACACCCTCGGCGCCGAGGCGATCAAGGCCGCGATGGCCCGCTCGAAGGTCGAGGGCGGCGAGGTCGGCGAGGTGATCCTGGGCCAGATCCTGACCGCCGGCCAGGGCCAGAACCCGGCTCGCCAGGCCGCCATGGCCGCGGGCATCCCGCAGGAAGTGACCGCTTTCGGCATCAACCAGCTCTGCGGCTCGGGCCTGCGTGCGGTTGCGCTCGGCATGCAGCAGATCGCCAACGGCGACGCCGACATCGTGGTGGCCGGTGGCCAGGAATCCATGTCGCAGGCTCAGCATGCCGCCTATCTGCGCGGCGGCGTCAAGATGGGCGAACTGAAGATGCAGGACACGATGCTGCGCGACGGCCTGTGGGATGCCTTCCAGGGCTACCATATGGGCACGACCGCGGAGAATGTCGCCGCGCGCTGGCAGCTGACACGCGAGGAACAGGACCGTTTCGCCGTCGCCTCGCAGAACAAGGCCGAAGCCGCCCAGAAGGCCGGCAAGTTCAAGGACGAGATCGTCCCGGTCACCATCAAGACCCGCAAGGGCGACGTGGTCGTCGACGCCGACGAGTATATCCGCCACGGCGCGACGCTGGACAACATGGCCAAGCTGCGCCCGGCCTTCTCCAAGGACGGCACCGTGACGGCCGGCAACGCCTCCGGCATCAACGACGGCGCCGCCGCCGTGGTCCTGATGACCGCCAAGAACGCCGAGAAGCGTGGTCTCACCCCGATGGCGCGCATCGTTTCCTGGGCGACCTGCGGCGTCGATCCGGCGATCATGGGCACAGGCCCGATCCCGGCTTCGCGCAAGGCGCTGGAGCGGGCCGGATGGAAGATCGGCGATCTCGATCTCGTCGAGGCCAATGAGGCTTTCGCGGCGCAGGCCCTGTCCGTGAACAAGGACCT
>DAOMXN010000196.1:0-4682 GCA_035437025.1 Beijerinckiaceae bacterium
CGGCGCGCGCGTCCAGCGCCGCGAACAGCGCGCCGGCGAAGGAACGGGTCATGCCGGGAAGCACATCCGACAGTTCGGACTTGCGCAGCAGGCGCGTGCCGAGCTGGAAGGGTTCGGCATGGCTGAGCCACTCTTCATGGCGTGCCAGCGCCGCCTCGTCGTCCGCGACATAGACAATTCCGCTGCGGGTAAAGCCGACATCCGCGCCAACGCGGGCCGCCATGGTCTCCCACAGCCTCTGGGAGTCGAGCGCCATGGGGATTTCGCCCGGATCGCGACCCATGACGCGCACCCAGCCCCAGTTGCGACCCGACTGTTCGTGCCCGACCTGCCCCTTCTCGCAGACCGCAACGGAAACGCCGCGTTCGGCCAGTTCGAGGGCCGCCGTGATGCCGATGATGCCGCCGCCGATGATCGCGACGTCCACGGCCTCGGGCAGCGTCTGCGAAGGAGCAAATTCCTCCATGATGATCGGCATGGCGTTCCTTTCGTGCCGGTCAGCCTTATGCCATGACAGTAGCGGACTGACCGGACGCGTCACGCAAAAACATCCGGAAGATCATCGCGGGGTGCACCGGCCGTTTGCATGCCTGCGGGAATGTGATCGAGTAGGCTTTCATCGACAGGACCGCACGCCCATGCCCGCATCGCCCCTTCCCATTCATCGCGAACCCTGCGGCTGGAACCGGCTCCTGCCTAGCCGCACGCCGCGACCTGCGGCGCAGGGACGCATGACGGCGCGCTTTGCCGTCATCGGCGCCGGCTACACGGGACTGGCAGCCGCCCGCAGGCTCGCCGAACTTGCACCCGAGGCGGATGTTCTCGTGCTCGAAGGCACCGAGGTCGGAGAAGGCTCGTCCGGGCGCAACTCGGGCTTCGCCAATCCCCGCGATTCGAAGATCGGCCTGTCCGTCACCGAGATGGAGCGCGCCGAGCGCATCAATGCCTTCACGGCGGAAGGCTTTTCCGCGCTGCTCGATCAGATGGCGCTGCATGGCTTCGACTGCGACCTCGAAAAGGTCGGACGGATCACCGGCGCGGCAACAGCGCTGGGCATGCAGAAGGTGCAGTCCATGATCGCCGGCGCGACGGCGCACGGCTTTGAACACATCGCCCTGGATCAGGCCGGAATGCGCGCGGTGACGGGCAGCGACTACTACCAATGCGGCATCCGCACGGCCGAAGGCTATCTGCTCCAGCCGGCCAAGCTCGTTCGTGGGCTCGCCGACAGCCTGCCGGCGAATGTGCGGCTGTGCGAGAATACCCCCGTCCTCGGTCTTGAACGCGGCAAAGGCTGGACCCTGCGCACCCCGGACGCGCTGATTGCAGTGGAAACCGTCGTGCTCGCCGCCAACCCCGCGATCAAGCACTTCGGCTATTGGAAAGACGGTCTGGTCACGATCTACACCTTCGCCGGCCTCAGCGAACCGATGTCGGATGCGGATTGCGCGAAGCTCGGCGAACCGTCCTGGGGCCTGCTGCCCGCGCACCGGCTGGGGTCCACCCTGCGCCGCGTCGGCAGGGACCGTTTTCTCGTCCGCTCGCTCTATTCCTACGAGAAGCCGGCTGCCAGCCGCACGGTCCGGGACACACTGACCAGCGCCTTCCATCGCCGTTTCCCGGACCTGAAGCATGTCCGCCTCGAACATGTCTGGGGCGGCACCACGGCGCTGACGATGAACGGCTCGCCGCGCTGGGGGCGCATCGATGAACAGCTCTATGGATCGGCCGGCTGCAACGGTGCGGGCATCGTGAAAGGCACCATCCTCGGGCAAAGGCTGGCCGAGATGATCGTCACGGGCGACCCGCAGACGGAACTGGTCACCTGCTATGGCAGCGCCAGCAGCATCGCACCCGAACCCTTCCGCACCATCGGATTCCACATTGTCTCCGCCCTCGAGCGGCGCAAATGCGGGCTGGAAGCCTAGAGCGATATCCGATCAGATTGAACCATTTCGGCGGAGCGACCCCGGCGGAGCGATAGATCCGGGCGCATGCTCGCGCCCTATCCGGAACCGCCGTGCACTCTTGATGCCGCGCCGTTTCCGCGCATCACTGGACGGGCGAAAAGCTTGTCGGCGTCACCAGGCGGTTTTCCATCTCCACCAGCACGTCAGCCGCTGCCACCGCGTCCAGATAGGCCTTGAAGGCGGGATCGGCGGCCATCGCCGCACGCCTTGCCTCGCGGTCGGCCTGGCTGTCATAGCCCCACAGGTGCACCACCGTATTGAGCCGCCCTTCCCGCGTCGTGTACCAACCCAGGCAGCGGCCAAGGTACTTCTGTTGCAAAGGCCAGGCCTTCTCCTTGTAAATGGCGACGAAATCGTCGACGCGGCCGGGTTTGCAGGTGTAAATTCTCAAGTCCACGATCATTCCCGTCTCCTATCCTGTGAAGTGCGGCGCCTCCGGCGTCCGCAGAGCTGCCCGGAGCGAGATCACCCCGGAGCGAACCGCTGATCGTAGGCCAGCACGGCTTCGAGCAGCACCTGCGCGCCCGCCCCGCACTCGGCCAACGACGTTGATTCCGCCTCATTATGGCTGACGCCGCCGGCGCAGGGCACGAAAATCATCGTCGTCGGCGCGATGCGCGCGACATAGGCCGCGTCATGACCGGCGCCGGAGACCATGTCGCGCGTCCCGTAGCCGGCCCTGCGCGCCCCGGCTCGGACGCAGGCGATCAGGTCGGGATGAAACGCCACGGCCGGGGAATGCCAGATCATCGTTTCTTCGAAGGAAAGGCCGAGCGGGTCCATCACTCCGGGCAGCGCGGCGCGGAACGCGTTTTCCATCTGTTGCAGAACGCCATCGTCCTTGTGGCGGAAGTCCACGCTGAAGAAGACCTCCCCCGGAACGACGTTGCGGGAGTTCGGCCGCACTTCCATCAGGCCGACTGTGCCAACGGCGTCTGGCGCGTGCCTCAGGGCGATCCGGTTGATCTCCTCGACCATCTGCGCCGCGCCCAGGAGCGCGTTCTTGCGAAGATGCATCGGCGTCGCGCCGGTATGGGCCGCCTGCCCCCGCACCGTGACTTCGTACCAGCGCACGCCCTGGACGCCGGTCACGACGCCGATCATCGTGTTCTCGGCCTCAAGGATCGGACCCTGCTCGATATGCAACTCGAACATCGCGCCGATCCTGCGCTCGCCGACGGGCTCGGTTCCCCGGTAGCCGATGCGTTCGAGTTCGGCGTCGAAGCGCTTGCCGTCCCGGTCCTGCCGCGCATAGGCGTAGTCCCGCGTGAAGGCCCCGGCGAAGACGCCGGACGCCAGCATCGCCGGCGCGAAGCGCGAGCCTTCCTCGTTCGTCCAGTTCACGACCTCGATCGGCGCGTTGGTCTCGTAGCCAAGGTCGTGCATGGTGCGCAGCACCTCGAGCGCGCCCAGGACGCCGAGAACGCCATCGAACTTGCCACCCGTCGGTTGTGTGTCGAGGTGCGATCCCATGCAGATCGGCGCGAGGTCGTTCCTGCGGCCTGGCCGGCGGGCGAACATGTTGCCGCACTCGTCGACGGCGACGGAGCACCCCACGGCTTCGCAGGCCCTGCGAAACCAGTCACGGACCTGCCTATCCTCGTCCGAAAGCGTCAGGCGCTTGATGCCGCCCTTGTCCGTCGCGCCGAACCGCGCCGTCTCCATCAGGCTGTCCCAGAGCCGCTGCGGGTTTATGACGAGATTGGGCAGGCTGGTTGTCATGGCACGAAATCCAGTTTTGCTCGTCCGGGCGCGGCGCTGTCCTCGAGCCGCTAGCAATAAGGTGCGCGTTCAGCTCCGCATCAAGGGGCGTACCCGCAGTGTCCACCTTCAAGGGCGCACTCCATCTTCCGCGCCGTGGGTCATGATCGTGAACCGGAAGCCGCTGGCCCGGTGCGTGCGGCGCGTCTCTGCCTCCAGGCTTCGACAGGTTCGTCGATGAACCGGATCAGCAGCCAGGACAGGCCAACCGAAAGGGCGAGCGCGGCAATGCCGGCCCACTCGCCGAGCCTGAGCATGGGCCAAGTGAACAGGGTATGACACAGATAGACGGGATAGGAGTAGGCGCTGATCCTTGCATCCAGCCGGGAGTTTTTCGTCGCCTGAAACAGGCAAGGCAACGCGGCGGCGAAAAGGAGCCAGAGGACCCATGTCGTTGCACCTGACATCGGGATCACTTGCCAAAATGCCCAAAGGAGAAATGGAAGCACCATGAGTGCTTGCCGCGCAAAGGTCCCCACATGGCCTTCGACACGCGGCCAGACCCGATGAGCAACCATGCCTGTCACAAAATAGCAAAGGCAATAGGGCGCCAGCAGGTGAAACCAGCCCAGACGGCCATTCGCCATCCAGTGAATTGAAAACTGCAGTGCGCATAGCGCCATCAGCAACAGGATCATACGTCCGGTGGATAACCGAACCGCGAAGGGCGCGATCGCATAAAAGATGATCTCCACCCCCAGCGACCAGATGTGCGGCGCCACGAGATACTGATACGCGCCACGGTGGGTCGCGCCCTCAACCAGTCCCCTCGTCCAGGGCACCAGGGTCATCGACTGAAGATCGACCATCAGCACCCGGAAGACGTCAGAGCCAACGAAGGTCAGATTGGGAATCGCAGCCCACAGACTTGGCGTCGTCCCGTCGGTCGCGAGGCTGAGCGGGTTTCTTGCCGCGATGGCGATCTGTGACAAGGGCCAGACATCAAACCGC
>DAOMXN010000197.1:0-4652 GCA_035437025.1 Beijerinckiaceae bacterium
CCCCCTGCCAGCAGCCGATCAGCCGCCGCACGCGCCTCGGCGCTGATCGCCTCGCCCGAAAGCATGCGGGCAATTTCCTCGCGCCGCTCCACGGCATCGAGCATCGTGACCCGCGTGGCCACCCGCTTGCCGCGCTCGACCGACTCCTTCGCGATCAGCAAATGCCGGTTGGCCTTGGACGCCACCTGCGGCGCATGCGTCACGGCCAGAACCTGGGTGCGCGCCGAAAGCCGCGCCAACCTCTGGCCGATGGCATCCGCGACGGCGCCGCCCGCGCCGGAATCGATTTCGTCGAACACCAGCGTCGGCGCCGAGCCGCGATCCGCCAGCACCACCTTCAGCGCCAGCATGAAGCGGGCGAGTTCACCGCCTGACGCGACCTTCATCAGGGGGCCCGGCCTGGTTCCTGGGTTGGTCTGCACATGAAACTCGACGCGATCAAAACCGTTCGCCGACGTCGCCGTGTCCTCGCTCGCGATCTCGGTCATAAAGCGGGCGCGCTCGAGTTTCAGCGGCGGCAGTTCGGCGGTCACCGCCGCGTCAAGTTTCGCCGCCGCCTTGCGCCTTGCATCGGACAGCGCCTTCGCCCGAACTCTATAGGACTTCTCCGCCTCGCGCCGGTGGCGGTCCAATTTCGCAAGATCAGCCTCGCCCGTGGCGATGGCCGCCAGATCGGCGCGGAACCTGTCAGCCAACGCGGGCAGATCGTCCACGTGTGTGGAATGCTTGCGCGCAGCCGCTCGCAGCGCAAAAAGGCGCTCCTCGATCTGCTCCAGCTCGCGTGGATCGTACTCGGCCGCCCGGAGCGACGACTCCAGCGCGCCCTGGGCCTCGTCAAGCGCTGTCAGCGCCGCGTCCAGCGCCTTCACTGCCGGATCGATCAGCGACGGAGCCTGCGAGGCGCGCCGCTCCAGCCGTCGCAGCATGGCGGAAATCAGCGGGATCGGCGAATGTGCCCCGGCGATGACCTCCTGCGCTTCCGCGAGTTCCGCCGCGACCTTCTCCGAAGCCATCATCACCTGCCGGCGCGTGGCAAGCTCGTCTTCCTCACCGGGCAGCGGGGCGAGCCTTGTCAGTTCGTCCGCGACATGGGTCAGGTACTCCTGCTCGCGCCTTGCGGCAGCGATCTGCTCCGCCTTTGCCTCGTAGGCTGATTCCGCCTTGCGCCAGACGTCGCTCAGGCTGCGCACCTCAGCCGCCAGCGGTTCCAACCCGCCGAACGCGTCGAGCAGGTCGCGGTGCCGATCAGCGCTGACCAGCGCGCGTTCGTCATGCTGCCCATGGATCTCAACCAGCGCCGCGCCGATGGTGCGCAGTGCCTGCACGCCAACCGGCTGATCGTTGACATAGGCACGGCTGCGTCCGTCCGCCAACTGCACGCGCCGCAGGAGGAGAACACCGTCCACGTCAGCGCCGGCCTCCATCGCGCACCGGAGCGCAGCATGGCCCTGCGGCAATTCGAAAACGGCCGTGACCTGTCCTTGAGCCAGGCCATGGCGGACCAGGCTCCCGTCGCCGCGCGCGCCGAGGGCAAGCGACAGCGAATCGAGCAGGATGGATTTACCCGCGCCTGTCTCCCCGGTGAGCACGCTCAGGCCGGAATCAAAGGCAAGGTCGAGTTTCTCGATGAGAACGATGTCGCGGATGGCAAGCTGGACCAGCATGCCTTCCGAATATCAGAGTCCGACGGAGCGCTGGAAGCCCTTGAACAGCTTGCTGATCCAGGAATCGGTATTTTCCCTTGGACCGACACCGCCGGATTCGAGGAGCTTGAAGGCGTCCTTGTACCACGGGCTATCAGGGAAGTTGTGTCCCAGAACAGCGGCTGCGGTCTGCGCTTCCGGCACGATGCCGAGCGCCATGTAGGCTTCGGAAAGGCGCATCAGAGCCTCTTCCACATGGCGCGTGGTCTGGTAGCGCACCAGAACCTCGCGGAAGCGATTGACCGCTCCCGAATAGTTGCGACGGGTGAGGTAGTAGCGCCCCACTTCCATTTCCTTGCCGGCGAGCTGATCGCGGGCCACCTGCACGCGGCGCTTGGCATCACCGGCGTATTCGGAGCGCGGCCATTTGCGCACAACCTCGTCGAGCGCGATCAGCGCCTTTTCCGCCCGCTCCTGATCACGCGTGATGTCGGGTATCTGATTGAAATACGACATGCCTACGAGATACTGGGCGTAGGCCGCATCCGGATCGGCGGGATACAACTGCACGAAGCGGCGACCTGAGGCGATCGCATCATCATATTCGCCGGCCTCGTAGTTCGCGAAGGTGGAGAGCACCAACGCCTTCCGCGACCAGTTGGAATAGGGATACTGCTTGTCCAGTTCGGCAAACTTCTTCGCCGCCTGCTCGTACTGCTTCTTCTCCATGCGGGCGAGGCCGTCGTTGAACAGCACTTCCGCCGGCTGATCCGGACCAATGTCGCTCTTGGGGCCCTTATCGGCGAAGGCATTGAGAGGATTGATGCTTTCCAGCGTCTCACACGCAGACACCGTCAGGCCGAGCACAAGCGCGGCCGCGAGGCGTGAAACACCGGCAAAAGATGAAACCCGCAGCATACCTGAACACCTATCCAAGATCGGCGTGACCCTTGCACGAGAAATTTGGCAAGCGCAACTCGTTCACCGGGCTGTGCGCCAACCCCCTGGTAACGATTAATTAACATCGTTAACGCCCGCATCGCCGGAAAATGTGGCCATCCGTAGGCGGATCATCCCGGAAGCCGCGACGAAAGCCCGTGTGTTGCCAGAATGCAAAAAGGCCCCGGCATCGACCGGGGCCTCGGCTCGGCGCAACCCGGGATCACCCCCGGTCAGGCCCATAGGCCGCGGCGGAAACCGGCAATTCGCCATGCCCGACATGCGTCGGCTCCCGACGCGATGCCGAGGCGTCGACGATCGCATAGGCCGTGCGATCAGCAAAAAGCGCCTGCAACATCATGAAATTGAGCTTGTGGCCCGGACAGAACGCACGATACGTGCCGCGGATGGCGGCACCGGCGAGAGCCAGATCACCGACCGCGTCGAGAATCTTGTGGCGCACAAACTCGTCGGCGAAGCGCAGCCCTTCGGGATTGACCACGCTGTCATCACCGATCGCGACCGTATTCTCCAGCGAAGCGCCGAGAGCGAAGCCCGCTTTCCAGAGCTTCTCGACGTCGCGCATGAAACCGAAGGTGCGCGCCGACGCGATCTCAGCCCTGAACCGGCCCGGTGAAACCTCAAAGCTACGGGACTGGCGGCCAATGACCGGGGTATCGAACGCGATCTCGACATCCAGTCTCAGGGCATTGCCACCAGGCAGCAGTTCGGCGAAGGAGCGCCCGTTCTCGATGCGAACCGGCTTGAGAACCTTGATGACCTTGCGGTTGGCGGAAAGCGGAACCACGCCGACCTGATCGATCGCATCGACAAAAATCCGGGAACTTCCGTCAAGGATGGGGAGTTCCGGTCCATCAATCTCAATCAGCGCGTTATCGACGCCCAACCCCGCCAGAGCGGCAAGCAGATGCTCGATGGTGGACACCGTCGCACCGCAATCGGAGCCGATGACCGTGCACAACTCGGTCTGCCGCACCGATGTATACCGGCCGTCGATCAGCCGCTCCCGGCCATTGGCCAGACCCGTGCGCAAGAAGCTGTACCCGGTATTCGCGTCCGACGGATGGAGAACCACGCGGGCAGGCCGCCCGGAATGGACGCCGATACCGTCCACCACAATTCGATCGCCAAGCGTTGTCTGCTTCACTTGCCCCGTCCTTCGCCCAGGTGCCGGATGACCTCCGGCTTCCCCGACACTTCTTGGCGCCACGGGGGCCTTACCGCAAGGCAAAGCGGTCCCCGACCACGCGACTACGCTATGGTGAATACCCGCGTAACGGCCGGGAGCAAAATCACGCTTTCTAACGCTCTGTAACACAAATCCGCCGCGCATTCGCGCGACGGATTTCTGCCATTTCCCTGTATATTTACAATAGGTTGGAGCCAGTCGCATGGGCGTTGTGCCACACTTTGGTCCAAATCTTCGAAACGTCAGCCGGAGTGCCGGCGCAGGAAAGCGGGGATTTCCAGTTGCTCGTCCGCGCTGGCGCCCGCCTGGTTCGCCACCCGGCCGTGCGAATCGAGTTGTCCGGCTGCGGGACGATAGCCCTGCGGGGCCACCGGGCGCCGGCCGTATTCGGCATGGGTCGCGGAAGGCGCCGGCTGGATCGGGACCGTCTGCGGCGGCGCAACCGGAGCCTGCGCTTCAGGAGAGCGGGACTCTTCCCTGCGCCCGAGGCCTACGGCCGCAAGGCGTTGCATCAGCGTCATGCGACGCGTTTCGACTGGCTGGGGCGCTTCTACAGGCGCCTGCTGACGCAGGAGATTCTGTGCCGGTTGCCCGAAGTCCTCGGCCGAAGGCAAGCGAGGCGGACGGATGACGCCACGTTCCGGCGCCGGCGGAATGAAGGCCTCGCTCGCGTCGACCTGCGGATCGGCGGCAGGTTCGTTGTCGTGGGCCAGCACGTCCTGGAACAGTGCGGCACGCGGCTGGGCCGGCTGTACCTTGACGTCGCCATGCATGCGCGCCGGCTCGGGGCGCACTTCCGCTGCGACCGGCTGCGTAGGCGCGGGCGCCGCGACCTGGCTCTGGGCGCGTGCCGCCATGTG
>DAOMXN010000198.1:0-4603 GCA_035437025.1 Beijerinckiaceae bacterium
CCTATCGTCCGCTGCCGGTCGATGCGCTGTATGTGTCGACGGCGGAATGGCAGGCGTTGCGCGAAGCCAAGACCACGGTCGAGACAACGCCCTACGCCCTGCCGGAGGGCGGCGCGCGCTGGGTGGTGCCGCTCGGCGCGAAGACCGGGCGCTCCTTTGCCGCCGAGAGGGCGGACGAAAAGGCCAATGTCTTCGACGCCGTCGTGGCGCATGTCCGGGACGTGCAGAAGGCGGGCAAGCGCGCCATCGTCGCCAGCTTCACCGAGGGCGCGCGCCAACGCACGGCGGGCGTGCTGGCCGATCACGGGCTGAAGGCTGCGCAGAACGTCGGGTCGCTGCGCGCCGCGCTCGAATTGAAGCCGGGCGAAGCGGGCCTGGCCGTTTTCGGGCTGGAGCAGGGGTTCGTGACGGCCGACTTCGCCGTCATCAGCGAGCAGGACATCCTGGGCGAACGCATGACGCGACCGCAGCGGTCCGCCAAGCGCGCCAAGGATTTCATCGCTGAAGTCACCAGCCTTTCGGCGGGCGACGTGGTCGTGCACGTTGATCACGGCATCGGCCGCTTCGTGGGGCTGAAGACCATCGATGTCGGCGGCGCGCCGCACGATTGCCTGGAAATCCACTACCACGGCGGCGACAAGCTGTTCCTTCCGGTCGAGAACATTGAACTGCTCTCGCGCTACGGATCGGAGGAGACCGAGGTCCAGCTCGATCGACTCGGCGGCACGGCCTGGCAGGCGCGCAAGGCCAGGTTGAAGAAGCGCATCCGCGACATGGCGAAGGCGCTGATCAAGATCGCCGCCGCCCGCATGCTGCGCGAGGCGCCGGCCTTCGGCAAGCCGGAGCACGCCTTCGACGAGTTCGTCGCGCGCTTCCCCTACACCGAGACGGAGGACCAGCAGGACGCGATCGACGCGACGCTGGAGGACCTTGCCAGGGGCCGGCCGATGGACCGGCTGATCTGCGGCGATGTCGGTTTCGGCAAGACGGAAGTGGCCCTGCGCGCGGCCTTTGTCGCGGCGATGGCGGGCAAGCAGGTTGCGATTGTCGTGCCGACAACGCTGCTGGCGCGCCAGCATTTCAAGACCGTGTCCGAGCGCTTCAAGGGGCTGCCGGTGCGTGTCGCGCAGGCCTCGCGCCTGGTTTCCGCAGCGGACCTGAAGGCCGTCCGCAGCGAGCTGGAGAGCGGCACTCTCGACATTGTCGTCGGCACCCATGCGCTGCTCGGCAAATCGATCCGGTTCAAGGACCTTGGCTTGCTCATTGTCGATGAGGAGCAGCATTTCGGCGTCGCGCACAAGGAGCGGCTCAAGGAACTGCGCGCCGAGGTGCATGTGCTCACGCTTTCGGCGACGCCGATCCCGCGCACGCTGCAACTGGCGCTGACCGGTGTGCGCGAATTGTCGATCATCGCCACGCCGCCGGTGGACCGGCTGGCCGTGCGCACCTTCGTCACGCCGTTCGATCCCCTGGTGGTGCGCGAAGCGCTGCTGCGCGAGCGGTTCCGGGGCGGCAAGAGTTTCTACGTCGTGCCGCGCATCGATGATCTGGCCGAGGTCAAGGCCTTCCTCGATTCCAACGTGCCGGAGGTGAAGGTGGGCATCGGCCATGGCCAGATGTCGCCTTCCGCGCTTGAGGAGGTGATGAGCGGCTTCCTCGACGGCACGTTCGACGTGCTGCTCTCCACCACCATCGTCGAATCCGGCCTCGACATTTCGACCGCCAACACGCTGATCGTGCATCGGGCGGACATGTTCGGCCTCGCTGCGCTCTATCAGCTGCGCGGCCGCGTCGGCCGTTCCAAGACACGCGCCTATTCCATCTTCACCCTGCCGGTGAACAAGCCGGTGACGCCGAACGCGGAAAAGCGGCTGAAAGTGCTGCAATCGCTCGACAGTCTCGGCGCCGGCTTCCAGTTGGCGAGCCACGATCTCGACATTCGCGGCGCCGGCAACCTTCTGGGCGAGGAGCAATCCGGACACATCAAGGAGGTGGGCTTCGAACTCTACCAGCAGATGCTGGAGGAGGCGGTCGCGGCGCTGAAGGCCGGCATCGAGGAGCCGGAAGAGGAGCAGTGGTCGCCGACCATCGCCATCGGCGCGCCGGTGCTCATCCCGGAAAGCTACATTGAGGACCTCGATCTGCGCATGGGCCTGTACCGCCGACTGGCGACGCTGGAAACCGACCAGCAGATCGAGGGCTTTGCGGCGGAGCTGATCGACCGCTTCGGCCCGTTGCCGCGCGAGGTCGAACTCCTGATGAAGATCGTCGCCATCAAGGCGTTGTGTCGCCGGGCGCATATTGACAAGGTCGAGGCCGGCCCGCGCGGCGTCATCATCGCGTTCCGCGACAATGCCTTCGCCAATCCTTCGGGCCTCGTGCGCTTCGTGCAGGAGCGCTCGCCGACGGTGAAGGTCAGGCCCGACATGCGCGTCGTGTTCCTGGGCGACTTCGAGGATCAGGGGCGACGGCTCACCGAGACGCGGCGCCTGCTCTCCGAACTCGTCGCCATCGCCGAAGGCAAGCGCAAGGCGGGATGACCGCCGCGCGTCGGGGCCTATCGGATCGGCGGCTTCGGCAGACGTGGTTCGCCCGGCTCCATGGTCAGCGTGTGGCGCAAGGAATACCACGGCGTCGAAAACTCCGGGCGCCCTGGATGCGGCGCTTCGTGCCGCTCAAACCGGCCGGTCGTCGCCGGCGTCACACCGAATTGCGGATCAGACGCGAGATTGGGGTCGTCGTCGGCGTAGACTTGCGAAATCAGCACCTTGAATCCGGGCTTCACCGCCAGGGCATGGACATGCGCCGGGCGGAAGGCATGGCGGTCTTGCGCCTTCAAGAGCCTGCCGACGACGCCGTCGGTCGGGATCGGATAGCCGATGGGCTTGATCGAGGTGAAGCGGATTTCGCCGGCGAGATCGGTTGTCAGCGTGCCGCGCAGATTGAAATCCACCTGCCGGGCATCCTGGTTCTCGTAGAGCCCGTCGCCGGAACAGTGCCACACGTCCACATCCGCGCCGGCGACCGGTTCGCCACGGTGATCGACGAATCGCAGCGTTGCTTCCATCGATGGCCCGGCGACGGGAGAGCGGACGAGCGAGCCGCCGTTTTCGATGCGCGGCGAATTCAGCCTCCAGAACGGTCCGAGCAGGTTCTGTGACGTTTCGCTCGCGCCATTCTCCCCGTGGTTCAGCAGGCAGACGAGCGCGGAAACCCCGAGGGATCCGGCCATCAGCACCGTTTCATTGTGCGTGTCGCTCGCCAGCTTGCCCATCTCGTTGAGGAGGGCGGTCGCCGCGCGGAATTCGTCTTCCGTCAGCCGCGTTTCGCGCACGAAGGCGTGCAGATGCGTCGCCAGCGCCGTCATGATCTCGCGCAGGCGCGGATCAGGCGTGCGCTGCATGGTCTCGATCACGGAACGCGTCAGCGCATCCGGGGCGAAACCTGTCGTCATGACCCTGCGCTCCGCAGCTCGTCCGCGATCGGACCGTTCAGCGCGTCCTCAAGTTCGGCCATGCCCCGGGCGACCACCGCGCCGTCCATCCCGCGATGGTCGAAGGCGCAGGTCAGCGTGACCTCGCCCTCCGGCGAGATTGGTCCGATGCTGAGGAACAGCGTGAACGGCATCACGGGGTAGTTGATGCCAATGCCGCCCTGGCCGAGCAGCGAGATGAGGAAGGTCGGGAAATAATTCGCGCGCTGGCGACCGAGGTTCAGGCCGAGCCACCAGACGAACCGGCGGATCAGCAGCGGGAAGCGACCGAGCGCCAGCGTCAGCCGGAAGTCCTTGATCGATGCGAGCGGCGCGGATTTGGCGTTGGCGAGCAGCGCGGCAACCTCGGACAGCGGGCGCGACTCCGGGTTCTTGACGCGGGCGATGAAGATCGCCGCCTCGCCCTCGACCTCGCGCTCCACCACGACGCCGCCGACGCTGGCCGGATACTCGTAGAGGTGCGGCCAGGGAAACTTCACATAGGCCTGCCGCAACGGCGCATGGCGCGCCGCGACCAGCGCGAAGCCTTTCATCAACAAGGCGCTCAGCGGCGGCCGGTCCGGTGCCGCCGCCCGCGCCGCAAGCACCGGAGCGATGTTCATGCGGATGGTCATGACGCCAAGGGGCGTCCGGCGGGCAAAATAGCTCAAGTCGCTGACGATGCGGCGCGCGGGCGACAGGCGGATCGATTTGCCGCGCATGTCAGGATCGCGCGGGGAAGGCGCGTCCGCCGGCTGCGGCCAGGAACCCGGCGTCGACGGCAAGCGAGGCGCCGGTAATGCCGGAGGCGAGCGCGGAAGACAGGAACGCGACGGCGTTGGCGATCTCGTCCGGTGTCGCGAGGCGGCCAAGCGCGGTCGTTGCCGTGAGTTGATCCGCGTCGAGCGCACCGAAATGCGTGGCCTTTTCGAGCAGCGGCGTCTCGGCGAAGCCGGGCGCGACGGCATTCACACGCACACCGGCTGTTCCCCATTCGGTGGCGAGGCTGCGGGTCAGTGCCTCCAGCCCGGCCTTGGCGGCACTGTAGGCATGCACCGGGCCGGGCTGATGCCCGAGGATCGAGGAGACGAAGACGATGCTGCCCCGGCCGCGCGCGGCCATGGCGCTGCC
>DAOMXN010000199.1:0-4584 GCA_035437025.1 Beijerinckiaceae bacterium
GGCGGCGCATCGCCGGGGGGGCGGGGCGGTACCGCGCACGGCGGCGGTTCTGGTGGTCCAGGCGGTGGCCGGGGAGCCGGTCAGGATGGGCAGGGTGGACCGGGATCGGGTGGCCCCGGACAAGGGCCGGCGCGATGATGTGTCGTGCAGACTTCTCCGCAGTTTCCAGGACATGACGCGCGCCTGCGCCCTATTCGCGACGCCGATTGGCGCCTGCGCCCTGATCTGGGGTGGCAACGGCATCTGCGGCGTGCAACTGCCGGAAGTGGATGACGCGGCGGCGGTCGCACGTCTACGGCGGCGCTGGCCGGATGCGCGGGCCGATGAACCAAGCGCCGAGGCCCAGGCCGCGATTGATGAGATCGGCGCGTTGCTCCAGGGCAGGCCGCACGACTTCATGCGGTTTCGTCTGGACCGCGGCGGCATCACGCCTTTCAACGACCGCGTCTATGACCAGACTCTCGCCATTCCGCCCGGCGAGACGCGCAGCTACGGCGACATTGCCCGCGCGCTCGGTGACATCGGCCTGTCGCGCGCCGTGGGCACGGCCCTCGGGGAAAACCCGCTGCCGATCCTCATCCCCTGTCACCGCGTGATGGCGGCGAAGGGCGGAACCGGCGGCTTCTCGGCACCGGGCGGTCTGGACACCAAGTTCCGGCTCCTGAACATCGAGCAGGCGTTCGCCCGGCCCGAGCCAAACCTATTCGGCGATACGCCGCTACCGTTGGCGCGGCGACAGTAGTGCTGACTATTCCTTCCCCGTCGAGTTGCGGCGGACGTAGCGCTCCAGTTCGTACTTGGCGATCTGGTTGCGATGCACCTCGTCCGGCCCGTCGGCGTAGCGCAATGTGCGGATACCGGCGAAGTTCGCCGCGAGATTGAAGTCGCCGGAGATCCCCGCTGCGCCATGCACCTGCATTGCCCAGTCGATCACCTGCTGCGCCATGACCGGCGCGGCGACCTTGATCATGGCGATTTCCTGCTTCGCCATTTTGTTGCCCACTGTGTCCATCTTCCAGGCCGCGTGCAGGGTGAGGAAGCGCGCCTGATCGATCATGATGCGGGCTTCGGCGATGCGCTCGCGCGTCACGCCCTGATCCGCGACGGAACGGCCGAAGGCGACACGCGCGAGGGCGCGCTTGCACAGATCCTCCAGCGCGCGTTCGGCGACGCCGATGGTGCGCATGCAATGGTGAATGCGTCCCGGGCCAAGGCGGCCCTGCGCGATCTCGAAACCGCGGCCCTCGCCCAGCAGCATGTTGGAGGCCGGCACGCGCACATTCTCGAAAGTCATCTCGCCATGGCCGTGCGGGGCGTGGTCGTAGCCGAACACGGACAATGGGCGCACCATGGTGACGCCGGGCGTGTCCATCGGCACCAGGATCATGGACTGGCGCTTGTGGACGTTGGGATTGGCCGGATCGGTCTGGCCCATGAAGATCAGGATCTTGCAGCGCGGGTCCGGCGCACCGGACGTCCACCACTTGCGGCCATTGATGACGTAGTGGTCGCCGTCGCGCTTGATCGAGGACTGGATGTTGGTGGCGTCGGAGGAGGCGACGGCCGGCTCGGTCATGGCGAAGGCGGAGCGGATTTCGCCGGCAAGCAGCGGCTTCAGCCATTTCTCCTGGTTCTCCGGGGTGGCGTAGCGGACCAGCACCTCCATGTTGCCGGTATCGGGCGCGGAGCAGTTGAAGGCTTCAGGCGCGATATGCGAGCGGCCCATGATCTCACAGAGCGGGGCGTATTCGAGGTTGGTTAGACCCGCGCCGTGGCTGGATTGCGGCAGCCAGAGGTTCCATAGCCCTGCCTTGCGCGCCTCCGTCTTGAGCTGCTCCATGATCCTGGTGGGTTTCCAGGGATTGCCCTTGGCGCGGTTCGCCTCGACCTCGTGATGGAACGCCGCCTCGTTAGGATAGATGTGCTCGTCCATGAAGGCATTGAGCCGCTTCTGCAGTTCGACGACCTTGGGGGAATAGGAGAAGTCCATGGCGTGCCTCGTGGAGTCTGTGCGGATGGTGTTGCGGATCAGGCGTTCTGGAGCCGTTCGACGTTCTTCCAGGCGAGTTCGGCCAGCGGCCGGGCGCGCTTGCCCATCTCCAGCGCCTGTGCCGAGGAGGCATTGCCCTGAAGCGCGCGCGCGGTGATACCCTGAAGAATGCCGACGAGGCGGAACATGTTGAAGACCATATAGACCTCCCAGTCGCGTGCTGAGATCCCGCTGCGTCCGGTGCGCCCGCAATAGGCCGCGACATAGGCCCGCTCGTCGGGAATGCCGAGACCCGGCAGATCATAGCCCACGATGCCGCGGAACTGGCCCGGCGTCATGCGCCAGGCCATGCAATGGTAGGCAAAGTCGGTCAGCGGATGGCCGAGCGTCGAGAGTTCCCAGTCGAGCACGGCGAGGATGCGCGGCTCGGACTTGTGGAAGATCACGTTGTCCAGCCGGTAGTCGCCATGGACAATCGCGGTTTCGTCGGCGGCCGGGATGTTCTGCGGCAGCCAGGCGATGAGGTTGTCCATCGCCTCGATCGTCTCGGTCTCGGCGGCGCGGTACTGCTTGGTCCAGCGGTCAATCTGGCGGGCGAGATAGGCGCCCTCGCGGCCGAAGTCCGACAGGCCGACAGCCTTGTAGTCGATCTTGTGCAGCGCGGCGATGACGCGGTTCATCTCGTCAAAGATGGCGCTGCGCTCGTCCCGCGTCATGCCCGGCAGGCTGGGGTCCCACAGCACGCGGCCCTCGACGAAATCCATGATGTAGAAGGCCGAGCCGATGACCGTATCGTCCTCGCAGAGCGCATGCGCCTTCGCCACGGGAACATCGGTGCCGGCCAGCGCGCTGATGACCTTGAATTCGCGGTCCACCGCATGGGCGGAGGGCAGAAGCTTGCCCGGCGGCTTGCGGCGCAGCACGTAGGCCTTGCCACCGGCGCGAACCAGAAACGTCGGGTTCGACTGGCCGCCCTTGAACTGCTCGACCACGAGATCCCCGGAAAATCCGGCCACATGCGCGCGCATCCAGTCCGCCAGCGGACCCGCAGCGAAAGCGTGCCTCGGATCGACCGGCTTGGTTCCGGTGAACTGGTCGCTCATGGCGCTCCCCGCTCAGGCGATGCAGGCGCCGCCGTCGACGGCGATGTACTGGCCGGTGACGTGGCGCGAGGCTTCGGAGGCCAGGAAGACGATCACGCCCTTGAGGTCCTCCTCGCCGCCGAAGCGGCGGAGCGGTGTCGCAGACAGCACGTCCCGGCCGATCTTTTCGAGCAGGCCGGCCGACATCTTCGAAGGAAAGAAGCCGGGGCAGATGGCGTTGACGTTAATGTTGTACTTGCCCCACTCGGCGGCGAGCGCGCGGGTGAAGTTGATGTCCGCGCCCTTGGAGGTGTTGTAGGCAATGGTGGTCATCGCGGGAGGGTTGCCGGACAGGCCGGCGACGGACGAGATGTTGATGATCTTGCCGGCTTTTCGTGGGATCATCGAGCGCTTGCCCACTTCGCGGCTGAGGAAGAACATGGCGTCGACGTTCAGGGTCATGACCTTGCGCCAGGCTTCGTCCGGGTAGTCTTCGGCGGGCGCCCCCCAGGTGGCGCCGGCGTTGTTGACCAGGATGTCGATGGCGCCGAAGCGCTCCAGCACCGTGGAAACCAGCGCGGGAATCTGATCGAGCTTCGACAGGTCGTTGGTGACCGTCAGCACGTCGATGCCGTGGGCTTCGAGGTGCTTCTTCGCTTCCGCCAGTTCATCGGCCTTGCGCGCGGAGATCGCCACCTTCGCGCCCATCTCGCCCAGGGCCTGCGCCATCTGAAGGCCGAGGCCGCGCGAGCCGCCGGTGACGAGCGCGACCTTGCCCGCAAGATCAAAAAGGGAGCGTGTTTCGTTGGCCATGATTGCCTTCCTTACAATGCGCCGCGCCGCAGCGACGGCCTGACCGTCATTCCCACGGCGTCGGGTTGCGCTGATTGAGGATATCGTCCGCACGAAGCTGAATCACCTGGTTCAGCTTGCGGTGCGGGATGACATAGAAGCGATTCTCGGCGACGGCCTCGAAGACGTGGCGCGCCATGTCGGCAGCGGTAAGCTTTCCGGAGGTCACGGCCTCGGCCATGCGCCGCTCGTACTGGGCGGACAGTTCGCCGGCCGGGCGCGGCTTTCCGAATTCCGCCTGCCGGTAGGCGCCGGAGCGGTGGATGTTGGTCGGCACCCAGGCCGGGCAAAGGACCGACACGCCGACACCGGACTTTGCCTGCTGCGCTTCGCGAAAGAGGGTTTCGGACAGGGTCACGACACCGTGCTTGGCGACATTGTAGGCGTTCATGCCACCGGTGGACACCAGACCGGCTGCCGACGCCGTGTTGACGATATGGCCGCCGTTTCCTTGCGCCATCATGCGCGGAAGAAAGAAGTGGACGCCGTAGATGACGCTCCACAGGTCGACGTCCATGATCCAGCGCCAGTCGGCAAGCGTGTGTTCCCAGGTGACGCGCGAGACGCCGACACCGGCGTTGTTGCACAGAAGGCCGACGTTGCCGAAGCGGGCGAAGGCCGCGTCCGCGAGCGCCGCGACCTCGGCTTCCTTGCCAACGT
>DAOMXN010000200.1:0-4574 GCA_035437025.1 Beijerinckiaceae bacterium
TCATCGACCGCCTCGACCTCCATGGTCGCCTTGTCGGTCTCGATCTCGGCGATGACGTCGCCGGCCTTGATCCGGTCGCCTTCCTTTTTCAGCCACTTGGCCAGATTGCCCTTCTCCATGGTCGGAGACAGCGCAGGCATGAGAACATTGATGGGCATCGACTACCTCGATGTCGTTGTCAGGGTGAAGCCGGCGAGGACACCGGCGATGCAACAGGCGATGAAGACTGCGAGCGCGGCATAGAACCTGCGGAAGTGAACCTTCGCTTCCTCAGGCGCATGCTGGATGGCGCCCATGTAGTTCCAGATCAGGCGCGCGCGGTGAGGCGCGAAGCCGGGGTCGTTCCAGGCGCACCGGGCGCCCCGCAGGAAGAAGACCAAC
Source organism: Beijerinckiaceae bacterium (assembly GCA_035437025.1). GTDB lineage: Bacteria > Pseudomonadota > Alphaproteobacteria > Rhizobiales > Beijerinckiaceae > JAIUNP01. The sequence continues at coordinate 382 of DAOMXN010000200.1, forward strand.
GCTGTCACGAAGGCCGCCAGGGCCAGAAGCATGATCGCGGTGAAGACGACCGGCCCCATGGCGCGCTGTCCTTACAGCAGCACGTCGGTCCAGAGCTCGGAGGCATCCGGCTCCGGGTCCTGCGAGGCGAATTCGGCGGACTCCGCCACGATGGCCCTGACCTCCGCGTCGATCTTCTTCAGTTCGTCCTCGGTGGCCCATTTTTTCTTGAGCAGGCGCTCGCGCACCATGTCGATGGGGTCATGTTCCGCCCGCATCTGGTCCACCTCCTCCTTCGTCCGGTATTTCGCCGGATCGGACATGGAATGGCCGCGATAGCGGTAGGTCTGCATTTCAAGGATGTAGGGGCCATTTCCGGCGCGGGCGAAGGCGCAGGCACGGTCCGCCGCCGCCTTGACCGAGCGCACGTCCATGCCGTCAACCTGCTCGCCCGGGATGTTGAAGGAGACGCCCCGTTTGGAGAAATCCGTCTGCGCCGAGGCGCGCGTCACCGCCGTGCCCATGGCGTAGCGATTGTTCTCGATCACGTAGATGGCCGGCAGTTTCCACAACTCCGCCATGTTGAAGCTCTCGTAAACCTGCCCCTGATTGGCGGCGCCGTCGCCGAAATAGATCATCGCGACGTTGTTGTTCTTGCGATACTTGTTCGCGAAGGCGAGGCCTGTTCCAAGCGAGACTTGCGCGCCGACGATGCCATGCCCGCCGTAGAAGTGTTTCTCCTTGGAGAACATGTGCATGGAGCCGCCCTTGCCCTTCGACAGGCCGCCGCGACGCCCGGTGAGTTCGGCCATGACGCCCTTGGCGTCCATGCCGCAGGCCAGCATGTGGCCGTGATCGCGGTATCCTGTGATGACCTGGTCGCCTGGGATCGCCGCCATCTGCATGCCCGTCACGACCGCTTCCTGGCCGATGTAGAGGTGGCAGAAACCGCCGATCAGCCCCATGCCGTACAACTGGCCGGAGCGCTCCTCGAAACGGCGGATGAGCAACATGTCCCGATAGGCCTGCAGATCCTGCGACCGGGTGAACTCGGGAACTGCGGGAGCGGCGGAACCGCCGTTAGAGGCGGCTTTTTTGTGCGCCGAAGCTTTCGGCGCCTTGGCGGCGACGGCCATGCATTCTCCCCTTTGGTCGTTTCCTGTCAGCGAAGGTATTCGCTTCCCCCGCAATGACAAGACGCTGATAGAATGACTTTCTCTCTCCAGGCAGTGGCTTGCCAACAGGCAATCCATGCGGAAATTGCATAACGTCGGGCCGCCGGCGGCCTACCACGCATGCGCGGCGCGTGATGTGGATCGTTCAATTTTTAAACACCGGTCAAACGGAAGTCTGAAACTTCTGCGCTACTGTTCGCGTGTATGAATGGCGGACCGGAGAGGGACGATGCGCCATATCTTGTTTTTTGGACTCGGACTTGCCGCTGCGGCAAGCGCGGCAAGCGCGAACTCGCTTCGCGACAACTTCGACAAACGCGCGCTGGACCTGAAGAACTGGTCGGCGGCGCAGATCAACCCGTCTCAGATCGGCTTCGAACAGCCTGGACGCTGCGGGGGCGCGGCCATCCGCATTACCGTGAAGGCGAAGGACGGCGGCTCCTCGTGCGATTCCTGCCAACGTGCTGAAGTCCGGGTAAACCAGCAGTTCCAGCCGAAATACGGCGACGAGATGTGGTATGCGTTCTCGTTCCGGGTCAGCGGTGATGTGCCGCGCGACGGCGCCTCGCGCAATGTCATTGCCCAGTTCAAGGCGCCAGGGGACGACAGCCCCTTCCTGGCACAGCGGATCGACAATGGCGTCTTCCAGATCACCATGGAAGACAGCGGCGTGCGCCGCGTCATCGCCAAGTCGGAAGGCGATCCGGAATCGCTTGGCAAGGCCCAGAACCTGCTCTCCGGCTACGATCCCTCCGATGCCCGCGGCCGTATGGTCATGCGCAATCTTCAGGCCGTCCATCGCATCGCGCGGACAACGCCGGACATCGCCGGCTTGCTGTTCACCCACGACGCGCAGTCCGGCCTCAGGATGCCGGCCGGAAAGGACTTTACGAGCGCCAACGGCGCCAAGATGTCGAGCCTGTTCGGCATGGAAGGCGAAGACGCCGCCGTGGCGATGCGCGAAATGGTCGCCGTCAACGACATCGACCGCTACCTCGGGCGCGCCGACATCACGGTGGCTCCAGGTCCTGGCGCCGTCCTGCCCAATCCGTTCGATGGCTGGGTCGACATGGTCTATCGCATCAAGGGAGGGCGCACGGACAACACGGCCGGCCCCAATCATCAGGGCGAGGTCGACATCTGGGCGAACGGCAGGCTCGTCGCCAACGTGCGCGGCAATTTCGGCAACAAGCTGACCGCCACACCTGCCGACACCGCGATGTACTTCAAGTTCGGAATCTACCGGGATGCCCGGCCCTTCGAGCAGAAAGTTCTGTTCGACGAATACGCCCAGGGCACGAGCCGTTCTGATGTCACGTTGGCCTGCGCCAAATAGCTGACAAGGAAAGCGGGACGGCAGGATATCAACGCGGTCCGCAGTGCGGGCCGCGTTTTCATTTGCCGGTCAGGATCACCAGGTCGTTGCGGTGGGCGAGATTCAGGATCACGCGCGCGCGCTCGTCCAGCAGGTCCCGGTCCAGTTCGTCATAGGCGAGTTCGCTCACCCGGCGCTCATGCGCCATGCGCTCGATCTTCAGTTCTTCGAGCTGGCGGTTGAGCTGGGCAATCCGCACCTTGTGCTCGCGACGCGCGATGATGCCGCGCTCGCCCGTGTAGGCGTGCCAGGCAAAAAAGCCGCTCGCGCCCAGCACAATGGTGTGGAACGCCAGCAACATCATCGCGCGACGGAATCGGGTGCGAACGACCATGCCCGCAGAATTGCGCGCATGGGTTAAAGGATCGTAATCAACGCCGCCCGCTGCTTGGCTTGACGGTTGGGCATGAAGCGGCCTTCATGAGCGCCGCAACCTTGAGGATCATCCATGCGGCGCAGTGCCTACAGCTTACTTCTGGCGGCGATCCTGGCATCCCCGGCCCATGCCCAGCAGGCAGGCTCCCTGCCGCGTGGCCTTTTCGGCGAGAACGCGCGGGAGTGCCAGGCCGCCACGAACGGCGACGAGAACGGCGCGCGCGCCATTTCACGGGATGGCAAGGTGGTCGAATCCTTCGCCAGCCGGTGCAGCGTCCGCGCCACGACGCGCGCCGGTGCGACATTCAGTCTCTCCACGACCTGCCAGGGCGAAGGTCAGTCCTGGGCGGAGCCGATCGAGATCGTCGTCGTCAACAGGGACACGCTGCGCTGGAGCGAGCGCGGGTCGACGCGCACGCTGCACCGTTGCTGAGCGTGATCAGCGCAGCGCCTTGAGCGCGCCGCGGCCGGCATAGATCGCGGTATCGCCCAGTTCCTGCTCGATGCGCAGCAACTGGTTGTACTTCGCGGTGCGATCCGAACGGGCCAGCGAGCCGGTCTTGATCTGCCCGCAGTTGGTGGCCACCGCCAGATCGGCGATGGTGGAATCCTCGGTCTCGCCCGAGCGGTGCGACATGACGGCGGTATAGCCCGCGCGATGCGCCATATCCACGGCGGCGAGCGTCTCGGTGAGCGAGCCGATCTGGTTGACCTTGACCAGGATCGAGTTGCCGACGCCCTTCTTGATGCCGTCCGACAGGCGCTTGACGTTGGTGACGAACAGATCGTCGCCGACAAGCTGGCACTTGGAGCCGATGGCGTCGGTCAGGCCCTTCCAGCCCTCCCAGTCATCCTCGGCCATGCCGTCCTCGATGGAAACGATGGGATAGCCCTTCACCAGCTTGGCGAGGTATTTCACCTGCTCGTCGATGGAGCGCTTTTTTCCTTCGCCCTCATAGTGATACACGCCTTTCTTGAAGAACTCTGTGGAGGCGCAGTCGAGGGCGATGTACATGTCCTTGCCCGGCTTGAACCCCGCCTTCTCGATGGCTTTCATGACGAAGTCGAGCGCACCTTCCGCCGACGGCAGGTTCGGGGCGAACCCGCCCTCGTCGCCGACGTTGGTGTTGTGGCCCGCGTCCTTCAGCGCCTTCTTCAGCGTGTGGAACACCTCCGCGCCCCAGCGCAGGCCTTCGGAAAAGCTGTCGGCGCCGGCCGGCATGATCATGAATTCCTGAAAGTCGATCGGATTGTCGGCGTGGGCGCCGCCGTTGACGATGTTCATCATC
>DAOMXN010000201.1:0-4571 GCA_035437025.1 Beijerinckiaceae bacterium
GCCCGGCCCGACGCCGGAAAGGCGGTGCAGACGTCGTTGCGCCTGCCGTTCATCTTCCTGTGCGGAACGGCACTCTACCTGTGGCGTGACAGGGTGCGCCTCGGCTGGCCGGCTGCGCTCGGCGCGGCGCTGCTTGCCGCGGTCCTGAGCGGTACCTTCGCCTACAAGGCCCTGATGTTCGCGGCCGAGGCCTATGCGGTTCTGGTCTTCGCCCTCGGTCCGCTGGCCGGGAAACTGCCTGAGCCGAAGGCGGATGTCTCCTACGGCACCTATCTCTACGGCTGGCCGGTGCAGCAGGCGTTGCATGCGACGTTCCCGGAGGCCGGCGAACGGTGGCTGCTTGTTCCGGCGCTCGCGATGACGCTGCTGATCGCCGCCGCCTCGTGGTACCTCGTCGAGAAGCCTGCGCTGCGATTGAAGCCTGGCAGCGGCGGTCCATCGCGGTCAGAGTGACGCTCTCGCCAATCAGAACGCGATCTTGACCCGCATGCGGATCAGCTTCCTGTCGCCGGTGTGCTTGCAGCCGTCGATCCGCATGCGGCTGAGGTAGAGATCAGGCGTGTCGCCGGTGTCCTCGAAGTTGCGGGTTTCCGCCGTGCGATCCAGCAAAGTCGGGTAGGAATTCAGCGCTTCGGCGCCGCAGGCGTCATCGTAGAGGGTTTTCGTCGGCAGGATCAGCCGGGCCTCGCTCCAGGTTTTCAGGTCCTTCGAGGCCGCGGCGTAGATGCCGGCCGCAGGAAAACGGCCACCCGCCGAGGCCTGGAACACGGCGACCCAGGCGCCGCTGGGGCGATGCCTGGTGATCGATCCCACCGGAGCGGGAAAGGGGCCGACGGTCTGGCAGGCAAGGCCCGGATTGGGCTTGGCCCGGTAGGGATCCACGAAGGCCGTCTCGAAGCCGATCCCGTCGAAAGCGCGCCAGCGGGTGGGATTGGCGATATCGTCGGTTCTGAACAGGCAGGCGCCGCTGTTCTGTCCGTCCCAGCCGGTGGTGCCGGCGATCATGTAGTGCCAGACGCCGTCGGTGACGATGTTCGACGGGTTGAAGAAGCCGCGATGCCGGCCTTGTCCGACGCTCTGCGGAAAGGGCGCGCTGGCGACGACAGGCGTGGTGGCCTTCATGAAGCTCTCGCCGGAATCATCGGAGCGGACGGCCAGAATGGTGTTGAACCAGCAGGACAGATAATCCTTCTTCGTGCAGCGGCCGGGATGGGTGTTGCCCTGATACTCGTGATGGACCAGGCCGTGGACGCTCTTGCCGTCGCGCGTCCAGGTCGCGGTGATCCAGCTGCGGTCGTCATAGGCCTCCGGCACGCCGGACCCCGAAGTGCGGAACACCACGCGACAATCCAGTTTCAGACGGTCGAGGCTGTCGCCCTTGAGGAGGCGGTTGTCGAAGTGCAGCGCGACCATGCGGACCTTGCCGGCGGCATCGCGGAAGGCGCGGGGCGGCACATCCGGCACGTCGTAGCCGTCACAGCCATCCCGCTTGGTATCGTAGACCAGTTCGTCCGGGCCATCGATGGTGATGACCGGCGGTCCGATCGGCGCCGTCTGGGCCTGAACAGCGCCGGCGGTCGCTAGCGCCAGGGCGAAGGCATGGGGGGTCGATCTCAGCATGGTCGCTTCCAGCCGCTCCAAAGGGCCGCCAGCTAAGCACAGCTGCGTTAATGGCTCGCAATCGGCCCCGGGCTGTGATAGCGGGGGCGCCTGTTTTCAGCTTGCGGACATGGCTTCCGGGCGCCGCCCGGAAGAGGACGGGCAGATGTCGGATATCTTTCGCGAAGTCGACGAGGAATTCAAACGCGACCAGTTCGCGCAGTTCCTCAAGAAGCACGGCAGCCTCATCATCGGCGTGCTGCTTCTGGTTGTGCTCGGGGTCGGCGGCTGGCGCGGCTACGGCTATTATCAGGAGCGCCGTGCCGCGGAGGCCGGCGGGCGTTACGACGAGGCGATCCGGCTGGCTTCGGACGGGAAGGCGGCCGAAGCGAAGGCCATGTTCGAGGGCGTGCTGAAGGACGCGCCAACGGGCTATCAGCAGCTGACGAAGTTCCGTCTCGCTTCAGAACTGGCGCGTTCCGACGCAGCCGGAGCGATCAAGGCTTTCGAGGCGCTGGCGGCGGATGCCGGCCTCGATCCTGTGCTGCGCGACCTCGCCCGGGTGCGCGCCGCGGTGCTGTTGATCGACACGGCCCCGCTGGCCGAGATCGAGCAGCGGCTGCAACCCTTCGCGGCGCCCGGTCAGGCCTGGCGACTCACGGCGCGCGAGGGCCTCGGCCTGGCGGCCTTCAAGGCGGGCGACGCGGAAAAAGCCTCGAAGTATCTCGAACAGATCCTGGCCGATCCCGAGGCGACACAAACCGTTCGCCAGCGCGCCGAAATCCTGATCTCGATGGCGCGGGCGGGCTCTGCCCCGACGAAGTGACATGCAACCGACTGTCGTCATTGCCGGCCGGCCGAATGTCGGCAAGTCGACGCTGTTCAACCGTCTGGTCGGGCAGAAGCTGGCGCTTGTCGACGATCAGCCGGGTGTAACCCGCGACCGCCGCGAGGGCGACGCGCGGCTCTATGACCTCGACTTCACCATCGTCGACACTGCGGGGTTCGAAGATGCTCCGGCGGCCACGCTGGCCGGGCGCATGCGGCGGCAAACCGAAACGGCGATCTCTGAAGCGGATGCCGTGCTGTTCCTGATCGATGCGCGGGCCGGCGTGACGCCGGACGACGAGCGCTTTGCCGCCCTGGTGCGCAAGAGCGGCAAGCCGGTCATCCTGCTCGCCAACAAGGCCGAGGCGCGCATGGCGCAGGGCGGCGTGCTTGATGCCTACTCGCTTGGCCTCGGCGAGCCGATCGCCTTCTCTGCCGAGCATGGCGAGGGGCTGGCTGACCTGCACTCCGCACTGGAAGCGGTGTTCGAGCGCGCGCCCGTGGACGACGCCGGAGACGAGGGGGGCGACGAGCCGGACGCCGCCGAGGGGGCAGGCAAGCCCCTGCGCATCGCCATCGTCGGGCGGCCCAATGCCGGCAAGTCCACGCTGATCAACACGCTGCTCGGCGAGGACCGGCTGCTGACCGGACCCGAGGCGGGGATCACGCGCGATTCCATCGGCTTGCAGTTCGAGTGGCGCGGCAGGGCGGTGAAGATGTTCGACACCGCCGGCCTGCGGCGCAAGTCGCGTGTCGAGGAGAAGGTCGAGAAGCTGGCGGTGGGCGATGCGCTGCGCGCCGTCCGTTTCGCGGAAGTCGTGGTGATCCTGCTGGATGCCGCCATTCCTTTCGAGAAGCAGGACCTGTCCATCGTTGACCTCGTGGAGAAGGAAGGGCGCGCGGTGGTGATCGCCCTCAACAAGTGGGACCTGATCGCGGACCGCCAGAAGACGCTGGCGGACCTGCGCGAGAAATGCGACCGCCTGCTGCCGCAGGTGAAGGGCTGCGCGCTTGTCACCGTTTCCGGCCTGGCAGGCGAGGGCGTGGACCGGCTGATGGAGGCCTGCTTCCGCGCGGCGGACGTGTGGAGCCGCCGCATTTCAACGGCGCAGATCAATCGCTGGCTGGAGGGGGCGCTGTCAGCCCACGCGCCGCCGGCGGTTTCGGGACGGCGCATCAAGATCCGCTACATGACGCAGCCGAAGGCGCGCCCGCCGCATTTCGCGCTGTTCGGCAACCAGCTCTCGGCCCTGCCGGACGCCTATCGTCGCTACCTCGTCAATGGCCTGCGCGAAACGTTCGATCTTCCCGGCACGCCGATCCGCCTGAGCATGCGGACCAGCGACAACCCCTACGGAAAGAAGGGGCGGTAGACCCGTCGGGCGTCAATTCGTGGCGCTCCCTTGGGAGCGAACCCGGAAAGACAGTCGGAAGCGTCGTTTCCGCCCTCTGCGATTCCTGCCCTATTTCGGCTCGTCGAAGCCGATCACCGACTTCGTCGGGAAGTCGAAGAGCTTGCCGGTCTCGCTCCAGTCCGGCGATGCCAGCCGCAGGATGTCCGGGACGATGGCCTCGGGCGGGGGCAGGGTGTCCGGGTCCTCGCCCGGCATGGCGGCGGCGCGCATGGCGGTGCGGATTGGGCCGGGATTGACCAGCATGGCGCGCACGTTCGAGATGTTCATAACCTCTGCGGCATAGGCCCGCACCAGCGCTTCCAGCGCGGCCTTGGAGGCGGCGTAAAGGCCCCAGTAGGCCCGCACGCGCCGCGCCGCGCCTGAGGAGATGAAGATGGCCCGCCCCGCGTCCGAGGCGCGCAGCAGCGGATCAAGCGAGCGCAGCAGGCGGTAGTTTGCGGCGACGTTGACCTTGAACACCTCGTCGAAGGTCTTCGGGTCGATGTGCGGCACCGGCGAAATGGGGCCGAGCGCTCCGGCATTGCCGATCAGAATGTCCAGCTTGCCCCAACGCTGCTGCAACGCCGGCGCAAATCGGTCCACCGCATCGAGATCGCGCAGGTCGATCGGCACCAGCGTGGCAGAGCCGCCGCGCCTGCGGATCGCGTCGTCGAGTTCCTCAAGCGCGCCAGTCGTGCGGGCGGCGGCGACGACATGGGGGTCGCCATGGACGGTCAGGAAATCAAGGTC
>DAOMXN010000202.1:0-4571 GCA_035437025.1 Beijerinckiaceae bacterium
CTGCTGACGCAGCTGGAAGTCGCTGCGGCGCAGGGCTTCCGGCTGTCGGACGCCTCGGCGGAAGCCATCGGCCGCGCGGAAGCCCGTCGCGCGCGCTGGGGCAACGCGGCGCTGTGGGTGATGGCTGGGTTGCTTGCCTACTGGGTCTTGGGAGGCGGTGGATGACAATCTGGGCTGTCAGGGCGGGCAAATATGGCGAAGGCGAGAAATTCGCGCTCGACAACAGTTGCGTGGTCGTCGGCTGGGACCAGATGCCCGATCTCAAACCGCTGGATACAAGACAGAAGATGCGAGATGCCGTGGAGCAGGCTCACGCGGACATCTCTGACAAATTGGCTTCAAACTGGACCGGCCAGCTCTGGGCCTTTCGCTCCGAAATTAAGGCCGGCGACCTGATCGTGCTGCCCCTCAAGGGCACGGGCACGGTCGCTGTCGGAGAAGCACTCGGGCGGTATGAGTTCCGGTCCGATGCGTCGCTGCACGGGCGTCATACGCAGGCATTGCGCTGGCTGGATGTGTCGCTGTCCCGAGCCCGCATTGACAGCGACATTCTCTATTCGCTCGGATCAACTCTGACAGTTTTCCGCGTTCAACGCGCTCATGCGGAAGAACGCTTGCGCGCTCTTCTTGGAGCTAAGGGCGGCGCGCCTGCCAGACCGGCTGGTTATGCCGATGTTTCTTTGGCTTCCGATGAGGCCGAAATCGACCTCCGGACATCGGCGCTTGACCAAATCCGGTTGCGCATCGCCCAGCGCTTCAAGGGGCACCGGCTCGCAAATCTGGTCGATGCCGTGCTTCGCGCCAAGGGCTTCGAAACCAAGCTCAGTCTTCCCGGGGCGGATGGCGGCGTCGACATTCTGGCGGCACAGGGTTTCTTCAGCGAAGGCGCGGTGAGTCTCGTGGTGCAGGTGAAGTCCGAAGACCGGTCAACAGACGCCCCGACCGTTCGTCAACTCATTGGAACGATGGACAAGTTTCAAGCGGCGCGTGGATTGTTCGTGTCCTGGGGCGGGTTCAAATCATCGGTTGAGCGGGAGTTCGAGCGGGATTTCTTTCGATTGCAGTTCTGGACCAGTGACAAGCTGATCGAAGAAATCCTTTCGACCTACGATCGTTTCGACGAAAGTTTGAAAGCGCTTCTCCCGCTCGAACGAGTCTGGATGCTGGTTCAAGATGCGGAGGACGAAGAACCATGACCCTCGCTTCCAAACGCATCCTGCTCATCATCGGCGGCGGCATCGCCGCCTACAAGAGCCTTGACCTGATCCGCCGCTTGCGCGAGCGCGGCGCCCTGGTGCGCTGCGTTCTCACGCGGGCGGGAACGGAGTTCGTCACGCCCCTGTCGGTGTCGAGCCTGTCCGGTGACAAGGTCTATCAGGACCTGTTCTCGCTCACCGACGAAGCGGAGATGGGCCATATCGAATTGTCGCGCGACGCCGACCTGCTGGTCGTCGCCCCGGCGACGGCCGATCTGATGGCGAAGATGGCGCAGGGCCTTGCCAGCGATCTGGCCTCAACCCTGTTGCTCGCCACCGACAAGCGCGTGCTGCTGGCTCCGGCCATGAACGTCCGGATGTGGCTGCATCCCGCGACGCGGCGCAATGTCGAGATGCTGCGGCGCGACGGCGCGCTGTTCGTTGGCCCGAACGAGGGGGCGATGGCCTGCGGCGAGTTCGGCCCCGGCCGCATGGCCGAGCCGCTGGAAATCGTCGCCGCGATTGAATCGGCGCTCGCCATGCCGACGCTCTTGCCGCTGCCCGGCGCGCCGCAGCAGATCGCCGGGCCAAAGCCGCTCGCGGGCAAGCATGTGCTGATCACTTCCGGACCGACGCACGAGCCGATCGATCCGGTGCGCTACATCGCCAATCGTTCGTCGGGAAAACAGGGCCATGCCATCGCCGCGGCGGCTGTCGCGGCCGGCGCGCGCGTGACGCTGGTGTCGGGACCGGTCACCGTGGCCGATCCGAGCGGGGCGAGCGTGGTCAGGGTCGAAAGTGCCCGCGACATGCTGGCGGCCGTCGAGAAGGCGCTGCCCGCCGACATCGCCATCTTCGCCGCCGCCGTGGCGGACTGGCGCGTCGATCACGTGGCGGGCGAGAAGATCAAGAAGGGCGGCTCCGGCCCGCCGCGGCTCGCGCTGGTCGAGAATCCCGACATTCTGGCGACGGTGTGCCGCAGCACGAGGCGGCCGGCACTGGTGGTCGGCTTCGCCGCGGAGACGGAAAAGGTGATCGAGCACGCCAGGGCCAAACGCGCCCGCAAGGGCTGCGATCTCATCGTCGCCAACGACGTAAGCCCGGAAACCGGCATCATGGGCGGTGATCGCAACACGGTGCATCTCGTCGGTCCAGACAGCGTCGAAACCTGGCCGGACCTGCCGAAGGATGAAGTCGCGCGCCGGCTTGTCGCAGCCCTTGCCGAGCGGGCACCATGAGCCTTGTGCTGCCGCTGAAGATCCTGCCGCACGGCGCGGGCCTACCGCTGCCGGCCCATGCCACGCCGGGCGCGGCGGGGATGGATGTCTGCGCCGCTGTCGATACGCCGGTAACGCTGGAGCCGGGGGCACGGGCGCTGATCCCCTGCGGCATCGCCATCGCCGTGCCGGAAGGCCATGAGGCGCAGTTGCGCCCGCGTTCGGGCCTTGCCCTCAAGCATGGCGTCACCGTGCTCAATGCGCCAGGCACCATCGATTCCGACTATCGCGGCGAGGTGAAAGCGCTGCTGATCAATCACGGGCACGAGCCGTTCGTGATCGAGCGCGGCATGCGGATAGCCCAGATCGTCATCGCGGCGGTTGCGCGGGTCCGGGTCACGGTCGTCCCGGCGCTGGACGACACCGCGCGCGGCGCCGGCGGCTATGGTTCCACCGGGGGCATCGGCCAGAGCTGAGGCGATCCTGTCGCCAAGGCTCGTTGTGATAGAGATTTCTGCTTTCTTGGCGGCAAAAATAACAAGCCGGAAGCAATTGTTTTCTCGATTGCAACTACTTAGGACTTGAGCCAGCACTCTGAAGGATGTCCACCATGACCAATGCCGAGCGCCGCCCCGGACGCGGCCGCGTCTATTCTTCCATCACCGAGACCATCGGCGACACGCCGCTGGTGCGGCTCGACCGTCTGACGAAGGCGAAGGGCATTGAGGCGACCCTCGTCGCCAAGCTGGAGTTCTTCAATCCGATCTCGAGCGTAAAGGATCGTATCGGCGTCGCGATGATCGAGGCGATGGAGCGCGACGGCCGCATTGCGCCGGGCCGGACCACGCTGATCGAGCCGACGTCCGGCAATACGGGCATCGCACTTGCCTTTGTCGCTGCGGCGCGCGGCTACCGGCTGATCCTGACCATGCCGGAATCGATGTCGATCGAGCGGCGCAAGATGCTGACCTACCTCGGCGCGGAGCTTGTGCTTTCAGAAGCCGGCAAGGGCATGAAGGGTGCCATCGCCAAGGCGGAAGAGTTGGCGGCGACAATCCCCGGCGCGATCATTCCCCAGCAGTTCCAGAACCCGGCAAATCCCGAAATCCACCGGCGCACGACGGCCGAGGAAATCTGGAACGATACGAATGGCGCGGTCGATGTCTTCATCGCCGGCGTCGGCACGGGTGGAACCATCACGGGCGTCGGGCAGGTGCTGAAGGCGCGCAAGCCCGCTCTGCGCGTGGTGGCAGTCGAGCCGGCGGAAAGCCCCGTGCTATCCGGCGGCGCGCCGGGATCGCACAGGATTCAGGGCATCGGCGCCGGCTTCGTGCCGGAAATCCTCGACGTTTCCGTAATCGATGAGGTGGTGACGATCGACAGCCAGGCCGCCATCGACACGGCACGGCTGCTGGCGCGCACCGAGGGCGTGCCGGGCGGCATTTCCGCAGGCGCGGCGACGGCAGCGGCGCTCCAGGTTGCGGCGCGGCCGGACATGAAGGGCAAGACGATCGTATTCATCGTTCCCTCGTTCGCCGAGCGCTATATTTCCAGCCTCCTGTTCGAGGGCCTGTGAGGCGCCTGTCGGTCGTTTCTGATCAAATGCCGACCGGTTTCGATGACCTCGAACTGGAGAGCATCGTCGCTGGTCATACCATGCTGTCCAAGCTGAAGCGCAACTGGCCCGCGGCCTTTCCGCCGCATGCTTCGCTTCTGGTCGCGGTCGAAGACGGCCCCATGCTCCTGGGCATCGGAGGTATCGCGCCCGATCCCTATGACGTCGAACCCGGCCGAGGCCGCATCCGCCATCTCTATGTTGCGCATGCCGCCCGGAGGCTCGGCGTCGGGAGGCGCATCCTGAATTCCTGCCTCGACTTTGCCCGGAGCCGGTTTCACACTGTCTCCCTGCGAACGCCCGCCAGCGAACAGGCGAACCGCTTCTACGAGGCGCATGGCTTTCGGCCCTTGCACGGCCACGCAAACGCCAGTCACGTTCTTTACCTGCCCCGGCAGCCATAGATCCGGGCAGGCCAATCGGCCATTGCCGCGCCAGGGCGGATCGGCTATCACCCTGCCCTGAAGCGCCCGTAGCTCAGCTGGATAGAGCGTTGCCCTCCGAAGGCAAAGGTCACACGTTCGAATCGTGTCGGGCGCGCCA
>DAOMXN010000203.1:0-4566 GCA_035437025.1 Beijerinckiaceae bacterium
TGCCGCGCGCCGCGCCGGTGATGACGATGGTACGTCCCTCCAGCATGCGCGGTCTTCAGCCGGCCGAGCGGGCGGCGGCTGCATCCTCGGCCGCGATCTGGCTTTTCGCCATGCGGGTGAGAATCTGCCGGATGCGCGACACGCCGATGTCATGCTGGTAGAGCATCTCGCGCTTGCGGGCATCATCCGGCATGGCGGACAGCATCTCGCGGTCCTGCTCCAGCACCTTCCAGTGGCGCGGCTCAAGCTTGGCGCGGTAGAGAAACCGCCAGCTGTCGCGCTCGAAGCCCGTCACCTGCCGCATCCGCCAGAAGAAGACGCGGCAGTTGTTCTCGTCCACCGGCAGGCAATAGCCGAGAATGCGCATGAAGCTGCCGGGGCCGGCCGCCTTCGGATAGGGAATGTCCAGCCGGCAATAGGTGGCCGATCCGAACACCATGTGGGTGTAGTCGAAGTTCTTGCCCTGCTGGTTGACGCGGGAGACGATGAAGCCGTCTTCGGCCTTGTCCAGCTTCATCAGATCCTGCTTGGAGCCGTAGGCCAGGGTGAAGCTGTCAGCATGCAGGAAGCAGCCGTGCATCGGGTCAGCCAGATTGTCGAGCGCATAGCGGTAGTTGCAGGCCCAGGGGGAGGCGCAGAGAAAGCCGGTCCATTCCGGATCGTTGAATTCCTCCGGCATGGTGAGCGGGGGCGGGGTCGGCGCCTCCACCGAAGGGAAATAGGCGAAAATCGCGTCGTAAAGCTCGGTCACTGCGTAGGCCTGCACCGCCTTGCGGCCCTCCAGCGGGCAATCCGGCATGGCCGGCACGCTGACGATCGTGCCGGACCCATCGACGACCACGCCGTGATAGCGGCAGGCGATGTGGCCGTTGTGCACCTCGCCGCGCGACATGCGGGCGCCGCGATGCGGGCAATAATCCTCCACGCACTGGATCTTGCCCGCCTTGTCGCGCCACAGCACGATGTGCTGGCCGAGCGCCTTGACGCCGAAAGGCTTGCCCGGCTGCACCTCGGAGGATTTGGCCACGGGGTACCACTGACCGAGCAGGCCGGTGTTGACCCGCTCCTCGATGCGATCCTTCAGATCGTGTGCGCCGGCCATGACGTCCTCCCGGAATTGCCGTGGGTTGCGTGTGTGCCGCCGGTCATTTCTGGACCTTGGGCAGATAGTGAAGAAGCCGCTCCTCGGCTGCCGCCACCAGCATGTAGAGAACGATGCCGATCACCGTCAGGAGCATGATGGCGTTGAACACCATGGCGGCGTTGGCCTGGCCCTCGCCGTAGGTAATGAGGAACCCCAGTCCGGTATTGCCGCCGACGAGTTCGCCGACCGTGACGCCGATCACGGCGAGGGTCGCGCCGATGCGCAGGCCCGCCATCAGCGCGGGCAGGGAGGCTGGAAACTCGATCTTCCAGAAAATCTGCCAGCGGTTCATGGAATAGGCGCGCGCCAGATTGACCATGTCGCGGTCCACGGTCTTCATCGCCTGCAACACGTTGACGAGGATCGGGAAGAACACGATCAGCAGCGCGACCAGCAACTTCGGCCAGATCGTGTAGCCGAACCACATGATGAACAGCGGCGCGAAAGCCACTTTCGGGGCAATCTGCAAGCCCAGGATGTAGGGGGAGAGGATGCGTTCCCAGAAGCGCGACAGGCCGAGCAGGTAGCCCATGGTCGCGCCAAGGGCGCTGCCCAGCGCGAAGCCGAGGGCGGTCATCGTCGCGGTCGATATGAAGTGGCGCGCGAGATTGTCCTGTTTCGCCATGCGCAGCAATTCCGTCCACGTCTGCGAGAACGTCGGAATGATGTAGCGTGGCACGCCGAACGCCGGCGGCAGGAACTCCCAGGCGACAAGGCCTACGAGCGCCACGGCGAGAATGGCGGCGAGGTCTTTCAGGGACATGAGGGCTTGCCTGACGGGATGGCGGGGCGTCGCCCGGCTGCGGTCAGCCGGGCGGCGCGGTTAGCGTCTCAGTTGCCGATCATGGCGTTGGTGAAGGTGTCGGCGATCGGCACGGCGGTCTGCACGATGGCGTTGTCGACGTAGAACTTCTGCACCTTCGCCATGCGCTCGGCGTCGAACTTGCCGAGGTCGGCCGGGGTCTTGTGTGCATAGACGGCCGTCACATAGCGACGCATGATCGCTTCCATCGCCTTTTCCTTGCCCGCGTGCTGGGGCACAGCGGCGACATAGGCCTTCGACGCGGCTTCCGGATCGGCCATGATTTCGCGGATCGCCTTCAGCGTGGCGTTGACGAAACCCTTAACCGCAGCCGGGCGCTCGGCGATGATCTTGTCCGAGGCGAGAATGGCCTGGGCCATGGCCGGAAAGACGCTCTCGATGTCGAAGACGTCCACGGCAATGCCGGCCGCCTCGATGGCGGCGGTCCACTCCGGCACGCCGGAAATCGCCTGGAGGTCTCCCGAGATCATGAGCTGGACGACGCCAGCTGGTCCAACCGCCTGGATGTTGGCGTCGTCCTTGCCAAGGTTCGCGCTCTTCAGCACGCCGAGGAGGTTGTAGTAGGTGGTGTCCTGGAAGGCGAGGACACCGATCTTCTTGCCCTTGAGGTCGGCGAAGCTCTTCACATTCGCGTCCTTGCGGGCGGTGATCGCGGTGAGCGTGCGGCCGCCGAGGAGCGCGACGCCCTTCACCGTGAGGCCGTTGGCGCGCACGATGATCGGGGTGTCCCCGATGCCGCCGCCCATGTCGGCGTTGCCGACGGCGACCTGCTTGGCCACGTCCGCACCGCCCTTGCCGACCTGGAACTCCACGTCGAGGCCCGCCTGCTTGTAATAGCCCTTGGCCTTGGCGATGTGAAACGGCGCGAAAGCCGGCAGGAAGTCGGCGGCCGGAAACAGATAGACCAGTTTTTGCTGGGCCTGCGCGGCAAAGGCCACGGTGCACAGCGCCGCCGCCATCAGCGGCGTCTTCCAGGACCTGAACATGAAATCCTCCCTCTCTTGGACTGGACGCGCCGTCAGGCCGCCCGATCGTTCAGATGCAAAAGTTCGAGCATGCGGGCGATGAAACCGCCGGTGCGCGGGTGCGCCCGGCGGGCCATCGGATTCTCGCGGTTGGGCAGATCGATGACGATTTCCTCGATGATGTGGCCGGGACGTTCGCTCATCACCAGCACGCGATCGGACATCGCCACCGCCTCCGCCAGATCATGGGTGATCAGCAGTGCGGTGACGCCGGTCTCGGCAATCGTCGCGCCGAAATTCCGCTGGAGCAGCATCTTGGTCTGGGCGTCGAGCGCGGAGAACGGCTCGTCCAGCAGGATGATGTCGGGCCGGATCGCCAGCGTGCGGGCGAGCGCGGCGCGCTGGCGCATGCCGCCGGACAACTGATGGGGATAGTGCTCGGCGAATTCGGCAAGCTTGCAGTGCGCCAGCTCAAGCAGCGCGCGTTCACGCATTTCGCGCCTTGTCAGACCCCGCGTTTCCAGGCCGAACTCGACATTGCGCACGATCGAGCGCCACGGCAGCAGGAGGTCCTTTTGCAGCATGAAGCCGACATGGCTGTTCGGCCCCTTCACGATCTCACCGCTGACGCGCACGACGCCTTCGGTCGGCTCGTCCAGGCCGGCGGTCATGTTGAGGATCGTGCTCTTGCCGCATCCCGACGGACCAACGACCGAGACGAACTCACCCGGCTTCACCACGAAACTCACATCGCGCACCGCGACCAGCGGCGTGCCGGATTTCTGGGCGAAGGCGCGGGTGACGCCCGCGAATTCAAGCGCCGCGACCGCCGGCTGCATAGGCTTCATCCAGCGAGGCGTTGATGGCGGCGAGTTCGGTCTTCAGCAGGTCGATGGTCCAGACGGTCTCACGCGACCTTGGCGCACGCACGCCACGCTGCGTCAGGTGCTCCGCGAGCGCCGACATGTCGTGAAAACCGCTGGCGTAGATGTCCTCCATCGCATCGGCGAGCGCTTCTTCCAGTTCGCTCAGAGGACGCCCCAGGGACTGACGGGTGAGCGCCGCATGGACATCGGAGCCGGAGCTTGCGGCCTTTCTCGCGGCATCGCCCCGATGCGTGCCCAGCGAAGCATGCATTTCGCTCATCCCGGCCTCCCATCATCGTCGATTTTGTTCAAATATGAACATACTGTTCATTATTTAATAGCAAGGGGTGCGCCTCGGGTCAAGCCGATTGTCCGGCTCGTCCGGCTTGCCAGAGCCCTGGCGAGGGGTCAGAAAGCGGGAAGCTGAATCCCCCGTGCGGGTCGTATCATGATGACAGGAAGCGTTTCCGATCCAGCCCGGTCTGGTGGCGATGGAATCGGTGCGGCGGTGTCGCGCATTGAGGACGCGCGCCTGGTGACCGGTCAGGGATGCTTCGTGGGCGACCTGCTGCCCGAAGGCTGCCTGGTCCTGGAATTCGTGCGCAGCCAGGCTGCGTCCGGGCGGCTGAAGTCGGTGGAAGCGGGTGAGGCGCGGGCGCTGCGGGGTGTCGCCGCCGTGCTGACGGCCGACGATCTGCCCTCGCGGGAGCCGCTGGCGATCAATCCTCTTGTCCCGGGGATCGCCGCGCCGCCTGCGGCGTTGCTGGC
>DAOMXN010000204.1:0-4565 GCA_035437025.1 Beijerinckiaceae bacterium
CCAGCCCCTGTTCGATGCTTGCGGCGATGGCCCGTGCCCGCGCCACGAAATGCGCGGCAGCCTTCGCGGGGCAACATGCGGCCGCCGTCTCCTCGAACAGGGCAAGCCAGCGATCGAAATGCGCGGCGTCGACGTCGAGCGCCATGTGCCTTTCCATCGGCCGGCCGTGATAGACCCCGGTCAGCAGCGTCACCGACGACCAGAAGGCGAACATCCGCTCCAGATGCGGCTCCCAGTCGGCGATCCGCGCGGCGAAGACGGGGCCGAGCAGCGGATCGGCCTGCACCCGATGATAAAACGCGCGCACCAGGCGCTCGATCATGGCCTCGTCGATGCCGGTTTCGGCGCGCAGGGCAGCGGTGACCGCCGCGCGGCGGGCGGCGTGCTCGGCGGGCGTCATGGGCTCGTGGCGGTCGGACATGCGGGTTGAGATAGCGTCTCGGGCCACAGAGGGAAATCCCCGCGTTGTCGCAGGTTTGACAAGCCGCATCGCTTCCACTAGAGCACCGGCACCTTCAGCGCGGGCCCTGATCGGCCCGCGTTGCAGTTTGTTTGCGCGTGGTCCGTTCGAAAATCCGCAAGGCACTTTTCGGGATCGTGCGCGAGACGCACCCGTGGCCGTCCCGTTCCGGTGATTGCCTGTCGGCCGTGCCCTGCAAAGGACCGGCAGAGGAGGGCGCGTTCCTCATAACCTGTTGAATAGAAAGAGGAACCGCGATGACAAAGCGCGTTGATGCCAAGCACAAAATCGATCGCCGCATGGGCGAGAACATCTGGGGCCGTCCGAAAAGCCCGCTGAACCGGCGCGAGTACGGCCCGGGCCAGCACGGCCAGCGCCGCAAGGGCAAGCTCTCGGACTTCGGCACCCAGCTCAAGGCCAAGCAGAAGCTGAAGGGCTACTACGCCTCGATCTCCGAGCGCCAGTTCCGCAGCTACTATGCGGAAGCCATCCGCATGAAGGGCGACGCCGGCGAGAACCTGATCGGCCTGCTGGAGCGCCGCCTCGATGCGGTCGTCTATCGCGCCAAGTTCGTGCCGACGGTGTTCGCCGCCCGCCAGTTCGTCAACCACGGTCACGTGAAGGTCAACGGACGCCGTGTCAACATCGGCTCCTACCTGGTGAAGCCGGGCGATGTGGTTGAAGTGAAGGAAGCCTCGCGCGAGATGCTGATGGTGCTTGAGTCCAAGCAGCTCGGCGAGCGCGATGTGCCGGACTACGTCGAAGTCGACCACAACAAGATGACGGCAAAGCTCAGCCGCGTCCCGACGCTCGGCGAGGTGCCCTATCCGGTGAAGATGGAGCCGAACCTGGTGGTCGAGTTCTACTCGCGCTGACGCCGGCTCCGCATCCTGCGACATTTGGGCCGCCTTCGGGCGGCCTTTTTGTTGCGCTGTGTCAACGACCGGCATGGACGCCGGCGCAGGATGACGCGTGTCATATCCGCGAAAAGGTGACTTCATGTGGAAGGTTGCGACCCTGGTTCACATCATGGCCATGACGGTGCTCATGGGCGTGCTCGTTCTGGTGATCCTCAGCGTGCCGTCGCTGACCGAGCAGGGCATGCGGCTGATTCCGGTGGCGGCGCTCATCGGTTTCGTCGTGGGCATCCCCTTCTGCGTCGTGGCGGCCAAGGCGATTCTGGCGCGGACAGCCGGCCGATAGGCTGAAAGCCGGGCCTTTCCGGCGCAAGGCCGTTAAACTTTCCTGGGTAGACTTGCGGCTCTCCGATGTTGCGAGGGTCGCAGGGCATGGGTGTCCTCAACCGATTTCTCGATTGCGGCTTTGACCTCCGCCGATCCGAGCAGGGTGCCGTCGCACCGATCTTCGCCGTTTCCGCGTTGGCGGTCTTCGTCATCCTGGGCGCCTCGCTCGATTACAACCGCATCGAGAAGGCGCGGGCACAGCTTCAGTCCTCGACGGACGCCACGGCGATCTCGCTGGCGATCCAGCGCGCCAACGGGCTGAAGGACGAGCAGTTGTCCGATGCCGCGACCAAGCGCCTGCGCGCCTCGGTGCCACCGGACCTGCAGGAGGGGATCCGCTCGGTGGGCGCGGAGGGACTGGGCTCCAAAGTCTCGGTCCGTTCGCTGGCGGCGGTGCCACTCGGCTTTGCCGGAATCCTGGGAAAAAGCGAGGTCGTCGTCGAGGCCCAGTCGAAGGCGGATTTCGGTTCGGCCGGTGCCACGAACAAGGTCGAGGTGGCGCTGGTGGTCGGGCTGACCGGCGGGGTCAACGAAAAGGGCCGGTTGGAAGCGCTGAAGCGGCAGACGCAGGCCTTCACGGACAAGGCGCGCGAGGCCGCCGAAGGCAAGGACACGATCAAGCTGGCGCTGGTTCCCTATGCCGAACACGTGAAACTGAAGCCGGTCTATCGCCCGGCGCCGTGGCTGAGCTTCGCCGGCAACGAGGAGAAGCCGACGCTGACAGGTGAGCAGCAGTCCAAGGCTTCGAGCGAGCGCATGGCAGCCTTCAAGCTGGCGCTCAAGTCACATCAGCTCAAGATCGAGCGCATGGCCTGGACCGGCTGCGTCACCGACACCAAGGACCCGACGATCATCGCCTTCGACGCGGCCAACCAGCATCCCGGCGTGATCTGCGCCAGCAACGAGTGGCATTCCGCGCAGGGCAACGTCATCGAACCACTGACGGCGCGCCATGACCAGATCAGGCAACAGGCCGGCCAGATGGTGGCGGAGGGCTGCGAGAACACCACGCTCGGGCTGGTCTGGGGCATGGGCGCGCTGCTGCCGCAGGGGCCGTTCGGCACGGCGGCGCCGGCGAACGACGCGGAAACACGCAAGGTGCTGATCCTGGTCTCATCCGCACCCAATCAGGTGAACAGGCTGAACGGCATCTGCATCGCGCCCGGCCAGCGGGAGCCCAAGCTGAACCATGCGACGGCGACGGTCTGCGACCGGATCAAACGGCAAGGCGTCACGATCTATGCGGTGAACCTGATCGATGGCGATCCGGAGGTGCTGAAGGCCTGCGCGAGCGACCTGACGAAGTACCATCACGCCAATTCCGCCGGCGACCTGCAGCGGGTGATGGACGAGGTGGCGAAGGAAGTGCTGGTCCAGGCGCCGAAAATGGCGCGGCTGGTGAACTGAACCCGCGCGTCAGAGCTTCGCTAGAAAGCCGGCGAATTTCATCAGCCCTTCCGGCCAGGGGCCGTAGCCCGAGGCGGTGTTGATGTGCCCGGCATGGCCGGCGTCCAGGAGTTCGGCTCCCCAGCCGTAGGCCAGCTCTTCCGAGGTGAGGAAAGGCGCGTAAGGGTCGTCGTGACTGGCGACGACGACGGAGGGAATCTCCAGCTTCTTGCGCGGAATCGGCAGGAAGTCGTGGTCGATCGCCTCCTCCGTCTCGATCACGGTCTCGCCGATCGGGGCGACCAGGAACGCGCCGATGACATCGCCCTTCTTCGCCTTCGGCAGGGCATGCAGGCAGGCGATCACGCCAAGGCTGTGGGCGACCAGCACGACCGGCTGGCGGGCGGCATCAATGGCCTTCAGGATGTTGCCGACCCAGATGTCGCGGTTCGGCCGCATCCAGTCCGGCTGCTCGACGCGCCGCGCCGTGGACAGGCGCTGCTCCCAGCGTGACTGCCAGTGCTCCGGGCCGGAATTCTTCCAGCCCGGCACCATGAGAATGTCGACATCAATGGCGCGCTTGCCCAACGGCTTGCTCCTCTAGCGGCGGCAGATTGCCCCGATCCATGGCATCAGGGCAAGAGAAAGCGCCGCGCGCCTTGATCCATGTCCATGCGCGAGGGTGGCTCTCAGACCTTGCCGAAGACCCGTGCGAAGATCGTGTCGACGTGCTTGTAGTGATAGGCGAGGTCGAACAGCGCCTCGAGTTCGCTGTCGGACAGTCTTGCCTTAACTTCGGCGTCCTTCTTCAGAAGGTCGAGGAAGTTGCCCTCGCCGCGCCAGACCGGCATCGCGTTACGCTGGACGAGGCGGTAGCTGTCCTCGCGGCTGACGCCCTTCTGGGTGAGGGCGAGCAGCACCCGCTGCGAATGCACAAGGCCGCCGAGCCGGTCCAGGTTCTTCTGCATGTTCTCCGGATAGACCACCAGCTTGTCGACGACACCGGTGAGGCGGTGCAGCGCGAAATCGAGGGTCACCGTCGCGTCGGGGCCGATCATGCGCTCCACCGAGGAATGCGAGATGTCGCGCTCGTGCCAGAGCGCCACGTTTTCCATCGCGGGCAGGGCATAGGCGCGCACCATGCGGGCAAGGCCGGTGAGGTTTTCCGTCAGCACCGGGTTGCGCTTGTGCGGCATGGCGGAGGAGCCCTTCTGGCCCTCCGAGAAGAACTCTTCCGCCTCATAGACTTCCGAGCGCTGGAGGTGCCGGATTTCGATGGCGAGCCGCTCGATGGACGAGGCGATGACGCCGAGCGTCGCGAAGAACATGGCGTGGCGGTCGCGCGGTATGACCTGCGTCGAGACCGGCTCGACGGCGAGGCCGAGCATGGTCGCCACGTGCTCCTCGACGCGCGGATCGATGTTGGCGAAGGTGCCGACGGCGCCGGAGATGGCGCAGGTGGCCACTTCGGCGCG
>DAOMXN010000205.1:0-4532 GCA_035437025.1 Beijerinckiaceae bacterium
GAGGCGCAGCGTCGCCCCGTGTTCCCGGTGGGACCGCCGGATTGATGGGCGCGACCGGCGCGAAGGCAGGCGCCCCGGTTGCCCCGGGAGCAGCGACAGGCGGAGAGGCAGCCGCCTCCTTCTGCTGCGCCTCGATCTGCCGCCAGCGCGCGACATTGCGGTTATGCTGCTCCAGCGTCTCGGCAAAGGCGTGGCCACCCGACCCATCGGCCACGAAGAAAAGATCGCGGGTCCGCGAGGGGTTGGCTGCCGCCTCAAGCGAGGCGCGCCCCGGATTGGCGATCGGGCCGGGCGGCAGCCCCGGAATGACATAGGTGTTGTAGGCGGTATTGGACTGGATGTCTGACGTCGTGATCGGTCGGCCAAGCGAGCCCTTTCCGCCTACCAGACCGTAGATGATCGTGGGATCGGATTGCAGCTTCATGCCCCGGTTGAGACGATTGACGAACACGCCGGCCACGCGCGAGCGCTCATCGTGCTTGCCCGTTTCCTTCTCGATGATCGAGGCGAGCGTGACCAGGTCCTGCGGCGTGCGGATCGGCAACTCTTTCGCGCGCTTGGCCCAGACCTCGTTCAAAATCCGCCTCTGATCTCGGATCATCCTGGCCAGCAGCGCATCGCGGGACGTGCCGCGCGCGATCTTGTAGGTATCCGGCAGAATGGCGCCTTCCGGCGGGATATCGGCCACGGTTCCGACCAGCAGTTCGTTGTCGCGAATGCGCGCCACGATCTGTTCGCTGGTCAGGCCTTCGGGAATGGTGATCGAATGCTCGATCGCCCGGCCATTCGCGATGGTATCGATGACTTCGAGCAAGCTCGCTTCGCGCCGGAACAGGAACTCTCCGGCCTTCAGCTTGCCGTAGATGTGCGAATAGGCCAACAACTCAAACGTCACGCGACGGTTGATCACGCCCTCGCGTTCCAGCAGTTCGGCGATCTCGTCGGTGCCGGCGCCGCGCTCGATGACCACGGCGCGATCCGTCTGCAAGGGCCCAGGAGCAGACACCACGGACTTGAAATAGCTGACGCCGGCGGTAGCGCCGACCAGGAGCAGGACGAAGACGGTCAGGAACGCCGACAGCTTGCCCACGATACCGCCGCCCCGCTTCTTCGGCTTGGCCGGCGGCGGAGGAGCCGCGACGGGCTTCAGCTTGTCGCGCGGGCTGAACAGAGAGCGCTTGCGCTCGCCCGCGGGGCCGCCTGGGGCGTTCCTGTCAGCCATTCACAGGTCTCCGGATCTTCATGCCACTATCATGCCGAAAAATGTGGCGAAAGGGAGAGGCCCGATCGCCGCGCATCCTCAGGCTGCGTACCGCCGAAACACCAGCGACGCATTGGTGCCGCCAAATCCGAAGGAGTTCGACAGGGCCACATCGATCTTTCGCGGCTTGGCCTTGTGCGGGACAAGATCGATCGGCGTCTCAACCGACGGATTGTCCAGGTTGAGCGTTGGCGGCGCGATCTGGTCGCGGATCGCCAGGATGGTGAAGATCGCCTCCACCGCGCCGGCTGCCCCGAGCAGGTGACCGACGGCCGACTTGGTCGACGACATGGACAGGGTGGCTGCCGAATTGCCGACCAGACGGGCAACCGCGCCGAGTTCGATCTCGTCGCCGAGCGGCGTCGAAGTCCCGTGCGCGTTCACGTAGTCGATCTCATCCGGTGTGATGCCCGCCCGCTTCAGCGCGGCCCGCATGCAGCGATAGGCGCCATCGCCATCCGGCGTCGGCGAGGTGATGTGATAGGCATCGCCCGACATGCCGTATCCGATGACCTCGGCATAGATCCTGGCGCCGCGAGCCCGGGCATGCTCAAGCTCTTCCAGCACGACCACGCCGGCGCCTTCCCCCATCACGAACCCGTCACGGTCCTTGTCGTAAGGGCGCGAGGCCCGGTGCGGCTCGTCGTTGAAGTTGGTCGACAGCGCGCGGCAGGACGCGAACCCGGCCAGCGGCAGGCGCTCGACCGGCGATTCCGTGCCGCCCGCCACCATCACGTCGGCATCGCCAAGCGCGATGATGCGGGCTGCGTCGCCGATGGCGTGCGCGCCCGTGGAGCAGGCCGTCACCACCGCATGGTTCGGGCCTTTCAGCCCGTGCTCGATGGAAACATAACCGCCGGCCAGGTTGATCAGCCGTCCCGGGATGAAGAACGGCGAGAGCCGGCGCGGGCCTTTTTCCCGAAGGATGTCGGTGGCCTGGCTGATGCCGTTGATGCCGCCGATCCCCGAGCCGATCAGCACGCCCGTCGCGATCTGGTCCTCATAGTCCTTGGGATGCCAGTTCGCGTCGTCCAGCGCCTGTTTGGATGCCGCCATCGCGAAGACGATGAAATCATCGACCTTGCGCTGTTCCTTCGGCTCCATCCAGTCGTCCGGGTTGAACTCTCCCGGACCGGAACCGCGCGGGATCATGCAGGCGATCTTGGCCGCGATGTCGGACACATCGAAACGCTCGATCTTCCGCGCGGCGCTTTCAGCCGCGAGAATGCGCTTCCAGGTGGGCTCGACGCCGCAGCCGTGCGGCGTCACCATGCCCATCCCGGTCACGACGACCCGGCGCAATCCCGACATGCCCTGCTCCCGGCCCTGGCGCGGATCAGGCCGCGTTCTTCTCAAGGAAACGGATGGCGTCGCCGACCGTCACGATGGTCTCGGCGGCATCGTCCGGGATTTCCACGCCGAACTCTTCTTCGAAAGCCATCACCAGCTCGACCGTGTCGAGCGAGTCCGCGCCCAGATCATCGATGAAGTTGGCCTTGTCCACGACCTTGTCGGCTTCGACGGACAGGTGCTCGATGACGATCTTCTTCACGCGTTCGGCGATGTCGCTCATGATGCGTATCCTTGAATAGTTTGTACTGCCCCGTTCACCACGGCTTTAGGCCGTGAGAACGACCGCCGGCTGAAACTCGTAAAACGACGAGCGCCGCAGAGCAATAACCCGCGCCGTCCGAACCGCTTCGCCTCTCCATTGTTGGAACCGCAGCGAAAGTCAACCGCCCGGCCCGCTGATGCCACATCGGGCGTGGCAGTTTTTTGACGGAGCGCCGCCCAGGAACCGGTTGCTCAGATGCGCGCCATGCCGCCGTTGACGTGCAGCGTCTGGCCGGTGACATAGGCCGCCTCGTTGGAGGCCAGAAAGACCACCGCCGCCGCGATTTCCGCCACCGATCCAAGCCGCCCGGCTGGCACGTTGCCGAGAATGGCTTCCTTCTGCTTGTCGTTCAGCGCATCGGTCATCGCCGTCTCGATGAAGCCCGGCGCGACGCAGTTCACCGTGACGCCGCGGCTGGCGACTTCCGCCGCGAGCGCCTTCGACATGCCGATCATGCCGGCCTTCGCCGCAGCGTAATTCGCCTGCCCCGCGTTGCCGGTGACGCCGACAACCGATGTGATGCCGATGATTCGCCCGAAGCGCCGGCGCATCATGCCGCGCAGCGCCGCCCGCGCCAGCACGAAACCGGCCGAAAGGTTGACCGCGAGCACCTGATCCCACTCCTCGTCCTTCATGCGCATGGCGAGGTTATCCCGGGTGATGCCAGCGTTGTTGACGAGAATGTCCACCTGCCCCATCGCCGTTTCCGCCGCCGGCAGCAGCGCCTCGACGGACGCGCGGTCAGAAAGGTTGGCGGTCGCGACATGAACGCGGTCGCCAAGCCTTTCCGCCAGCTTGTCCAGCGCCTCGCGCCGCGTGCCGGAGAGGGTCACCACCGCGCCCTGCGCATGCAGCGCCTCGGCAATCGCCGCGCCGATGCCGCCCGACGCGCCGGTGACGAGCGCATTCTTCCCCGCAAGACTGAACATGGAATGGGTCCTCTAAGCCGTTTGCCCGCCTCCATACGTGAGGCGCAGGTAAAAGGGCAAGGTGTGCTTGAGGCGGCGGGCTACAACCGCCATTGCGAGGAGCGTAGCGATGAAGCAATCCAGCCTGCCACTTTCTTTTCTGGATTGCGTCGTCAGGCGGACGCCCTCCTCGCAATGACGGTGGAGGCCAAGTCGTGAATGGCCGGTCCAAGCCCGGCCATGACGGACGCGGTGTTGCGGATCGGCGTTGTCTCAGCCCTGATACCCCGCCACATCCTCCGGCGTGCCGACGTTTGCGCCGGTCGCGCCTTCGACGATGCGCTTGACGAGGCCGGAGAGCACCTTGCCCGCGCCGATCTCGACGAAGCGGGTGACGCCCTTGGTCCCCAGCCAGGCCATGCTCTCGGCCCAGCGCACCGATCCGGTGACCTGTTCGACGAGGCGCGCGCGGATTTCCGCCGGGTCCGTGATGGCGCTGGCCAGAACATTGGCGACCACCGGCACGTTCGGGACGTTGATGGTCGCCTTCGCCAGCGCTTCGGCCATCGCCTCGGCGGCGGGCTGCATCAGCGCGCAGTGGAACGGCGCGGAGACGGGCAGCGGCATCGCGCGGCGTATTCCTTTTGAGGGAGCCAGCGCGATGGCGCGGTCGATGGCCGCTTTCGTACCGGATATCACCACCTGCCCGCCGCCGTTGTCGTTGGCGACGGCGCACACCTCGCCTTGC
>DAOMXN010000206.1:0-4514 GCA_035437025.1 Beijerinckiaceae bacterium
GCCGCCACGTCCGGGCGGATCGGCGCCGTCGCATTCCAGTCGCAATATGCGCGTGGCGCGGGCATCCGGGGCTCCCTCAAACTGTACGCAAAATCACAACTTTTGCGTGCAGTTTAGAACTTGTCTAACGGCTACATAGGAGTTCCGATTGACAGACGTCAAGTCACCCCGGCGGCAAATCTGCCGCTGCACGAGCCTGCCTCGGCCGGGACGCTGATTTTCCTTGGCTTTGCGCTGGCTGGTCATGCTAGAAGGCGCCCGGTTTCTCAGTGGGATAACGTGATGCCCGAAGTCATTTTCAACGGCCCCGCCGGCCGCCTCGAAGGCCGTTACCAGCCCGCCAAGCAGCGGGGCGCACCGCTCGCCATCGTGTTGCATCCGCATCCGCAATTCGGCGGCACGATGAACAACCAGATCGTCTATAACCTCTACTACACGTTTGCCGACCGTGGCTTTTCGGTGTTACGGTTCAATTTCCGCGGGGTCGGACGGTCGCAGGGCGTGTTCGATCATGGCCAGGGCGAACTTTCTGATGCCGCCTCGGCGCTCGACTGGGTGCAGGCGCTCAACCCCGATGCCAAGACCTGCTGGATTGCCGGCATTTCCTTCGGCGCCTGGATCGGCATGCAGCTGCTGATGCGGCGCCCGGAAATCGAGGGGTTCATCTCCATTGCGGCGATGGCCAATCGCTACGATTTCTCGTTCCTCGCCCCCTGCCCGTCTTCCGGCCTGTTCGTCCATGGCGATCAGGATCGCGTCGCACCGGTTGCCGAGGTCATCAACGTGATCGACAAGGTCAAGACGCAGAAGGGCGTCAAGATCGAGCATGCGGTGATCAAGGGCGCCAACCACTTCTTCGAGAATCATGTCGACGAGCTGATCGGCACGGTCGGCGCCTATCTCGACCGCCGCCTGACCTCGAAGGGCCGCGCGGCGTAATACTTTACGCCTCGGCTGTCAGTTGCAGCCAAGGTCATAAAAGTTTTCAGAACGTCTTGGTATAGGTCCCACCACCGGCGCCATTCTTATATGACGGCGATATATACTGGTCCTTTCCAATTTTCTTATCAAGAGTCCCGGGAACAAAATTCCCGGCATCCTTTTGATATTCTTTCATTTTTTGCTTATCCGACTCGTTTTTCTGCCTCTCGTATGCTTTCTGTGCATCCTTCATATTTTGGTCAAATGTTTGCTGAGCAGACTGCGCCGCCACAACAGTTGGCAACAACAGAACAGCAAAAAAAACTCCCGAAATCTTAGATATGTGTCTCATAATACGTGCCCTCCTCGACAAAAAGCAAACGTCTATTTCTTACTGTAAACAGAAATATGAAAATTGCCGTCACCCAAGTGAATGACCGTAATATTCAAATTTTTAAACTTGATAATTACCGCTTCGCGGCGCGCAGCCGCTCGAAATCGCTGCCCGCGTGATGCGACGAGCGGGTCAACGGCGTGGCCGAGACCATCAGGAAGCCCTTGGCATAGGCAATCGTCTCATAGCCCTTGAACTCGTCCGGAGGGACGAAGCGGATCACGGCGTGATGCTTCTTCGTCGGCTGGAGATACTGGCCGATGGTGAGGAAATCGACATCGGCCGACCTGAGATCGTCCATCAGCTGCAGGACTTCGTTCCGCTCCTCGCCGAGGCCGACCATGATGCCGGATTTGGTGAAGATGGTGGGGTCGAGTTCCTTCACCCGCTGCAACAGGCGGATGGAATGGAAATAGCGGGCGCCGGGCCGCACTTTCAGATATTTCGACGGCACGGTTTCGAGGTTGTGGTTGAACACATCGGGCCGGGCTTTCACCACCACCTCCAGCGCGCCCTCCTTGCGCAGGAAGTCGGGTGTCAGGATCTCGATGGTGGTGCCGGGCGAGCGGGCACGGATTTCGCGGATGACATCGGCAAAGTGCTGTGCGCCGCCATCGGCGAGATCGTCGCGGTCGACCGAGGTGATGACCACATGCTTCAGCCCCAGCTTGGCGGTGGCGTCGCCGATATGGGCCGACTCGTTGGGGTCGAGCGCCTCGGGCAGGCCGGTCTTGACGTTGCAGAAGGCACAGGCCCGGGTGCAGGTGTCCCCCATGATCATGAAGGTGGCGTGCTTGTGCTCCCAGCATTCGCCGACATTCGGGCAGCTCGCCTCCTCGCACACCGTGACGAGCTTGTTCTCCTTCACGATATTGCGCGTCTCGGCCCATTTGGGCGAACCCGGCGCCTTGACGCGAATCCAGTCCGGCTTGCGCTGGATCGGATTGTCGGGCCGATGCGCCTTTTCAGGGTGACGCAGAGCCTCGTCGCGCGCCTTGCGCGGATCGTTGGTCAGAAGGTCGATGGTGGCGGGCATGGCTGTCTCGCTTTAAGGAAACCGCAATAGCGGTTGAACCGGCGGGTGGAAAGCCCCGCCGCGGACTTACGCGTTCAGCACTTTGCCATAGGCATCCAGCACGCTTTCCTTCATCATCTCCGACAGGGTCGGATGCGGGAAGATGGTGTGCATCAGCTCCTCTTCCGTAGTTTCGAGGTTCATCGCCACGACGAAGCCCTGGATGAGTTCTGTCACTTCCGCACCCACCATATGGGCGCCCAGAAGCTGGCCGGTCCTGGCGTCGAACACGGTCTTGATCAGGCCGTTGTCCTCGCCGAGCGCGATCGCCTTGCCATTCGCACCGAACGAGAAGCGGCCGACCTTGACCTGATAGCCCGCCTCCTTGGCTTTCGCCTCGGTCAGGCCGACGCTCGCCACCTGCGGGTGGCAATAGGTGCAGCCCGGAATCTTGGCCTTGTCCATCGGGTGGACGTGCAGGCCCTTGATGTGCTCGACGCAGATCACGCCCTCATGCTCGGCCTTGTGGGCGAGCATCGGCGGGCCGGCAACGTCGCCGATGGCATAGACGCCCGGCACATTGGTGCGGCCATAGCCGTCGATGACGATGCAGCCGCGGTCGGTCTTGACGCCCAGCGCCTCCAGTCCGAGGTTCTCGATGTTGCCGACGACGCCGACGGCCGAAATCATCCGCTCGGCGGTGACGTCCTTCTTGTTGCCCTTGTCGTCCTCGATGGTGGCGGTGACGCTGTCGGCGCCCTTTGCCACCTTGATCACCTTGGTGGAGGTGTGGATCTTCATCCCCTGCTTTTCCATCGCCTTGCGGGCGATGGCGGAAATCTCGACATCCTCGACCGGCATGATCGTCGGCATCACCTCGACTACGGTCACATCACAGCCGAGCGTCCTGTAGAACGAGGCGAACTCGATGCCGATGGCGCCCGAGCCCATCACGATCAGCGACTTGGGCATCGCCGGCGGCACCATTGCCTCGAAATAGGTCCAGATCAGCTTGCCGTCCGGCTCGATGCCGGGCAGCGCGCGCGGCCGCGCACCGGTGGCGACGATGATGTGTTTGGCGGTGTAGGTGCCCTCGCCGGCCACGCCCTTCGGCGCCGGATGCTGGGGCTGATGCGGCGCTTTCGATGACTTGCCGACGACGATCTCGCCGGGTTTGGAGAGCTTCGCCTCGCCCCAGATGACATCGATCTTGTTCTTCTTCATCAAAAAGCCGACGCCGCCATTGAGCCGCTGCGACACTCCGCGCGAGCGCTTGACGATGGCCGCGACATCCGGCGTCACCGTGCCCTCGACCTTGAGGCCATAAGCTTCCGGATGGGTGGCGAAATGATAGATCTCGGCCGAGCGCAGCAGCGCCTTGGTCGGGATGCAGCCCCAGTTGAGGCAGATGCCGCCCAGATGCTCGCGCTCGACGATCGCCGTCTTGAAGCCGAGCTGCGCCGAGCGGATGGCGGTGACATAACCGCCGGGGCCTGAGCCGATGATGATGACGTCGTAAGCAGACATGCGCCTCTCCTGCATTCCCCTCCCCCTTGCTGGGAGTGGCTAGGGGTGGGGGTGGCCCCCGTGAATTGAAGCGAGAATGGTGTCGAGCACCGATTCCATCTCGCGGGTGACTTCGTGGTTCCAGAAACGCAAAACGCGAAAGCCTTGCGATGTCAGATAGCTTGTGCGCCGCTCATCGTAGCGCCGTGCGTCGTCTGTTCCGTGCTGCTCGCCATCAACCTCGACAATCAGACGATGCGCCAGGCAGCAGAAATCAACGATGTAGGGGCCGATGGCGAATTGCCGTCGGAAGTGCGTGCCGGCCATCGGCAAGCGCTGTTTCAGAGCAAGCCAGAGCCGGCGCTCGTGATCGGTCATGGCGACGCGCATATGCTTCGCCCGAGCTTTCACGACCGCAGAAATTCCTGTTTCCCGTTCGCTCCGCCAAGCCAAAACCAGCCACCCCCATCCCCGGCCCTTCCCCGCAGGGGGGAAGGGAGAAACTCAAACCTCGCCGCTTTCCTCCCTCCCCCTTGCGGGGAGGGTGTGGCGAAGCGACGGGTGGGGGTGGTTCAACAGACGCGGAAGTCAAAGCAATAACTCAACCTCCCGCATCCAGAACCGCCACCCCCATCCCCGGCCCTTCCCCGCAGGGGGGAAGGGAGAAACTCAAACCTC
>DAOMXN010000207.1:0-4484 GCA_035437025.1 Beijerinckiaceae bacterium
CGACCCCGACCTTCAGGCCCGCCGGACCGAGCCAGGCACGCCAGCGCGCGACGCGCGCCGGATCGACCGCAAGATAGGGACGCCGCATCGGAATGTCGGCCGCGCCAAGACCCATCGCCATCGGCAGACTGAGCAGGGGCGACCATGCCTCGATCCCGGTGACGCTGCCGGCCTGGTCCATCGGCCGGAGCTCGCAGGCGATGCCCGCGGCCCGGATGAGGGCGAACAGCCGGCGGTGCGTGACCAGCGTGACCCTGGTGCCGCCGGAGATCAGACGCGGCAGGAAACGCATGAACTGGAGGGTGTCGCCCATGCCCTGTTCGTCGAGCACCAGCAGGGAACCGGGCGCCGGCCCGCCGGTCCAGCGCGGCTTGGCGCGCCGGTTGCCCTTGCGGTCGGTGACGAAGACCTGCGGCGGATCGCCCATCACCTGGAACCGCACCTCCAACGCCTTGAAGGCTTCCGGCCAGTTCTCGGCGTAGAAATGGCAGCGCATCAGGCCGATCCGCGCGTCGAGGTTGTCGGGATCGAAGCTGAGGATGTGCTCGTAGGCGCGCCTCGCCTGGTCGAGCTGCAGCGATTCCCGGGCGGAATTGGCCAGTTTCAGCAGGGCCGCCAGACCCTTGTCCTGCAACGACGTCGCATCGAAGCGATCGGGAAAGGGAATGACGGAAGTCTCAGACATGGCAGGTTCGTTTCGCGTCCGGGCTTTCGGAAGGTGGCCGCTTCCGGCGGATTAACGAAATAGAACCCATGATCCGGTTAAGATTCCATGGCCGGCCAGCGCGCGCCGGCGCTGCTGAGAGCGATTTCCATGAAGATCCTGTTTGTCCACCAGAACTTTCCCGGTCAATGGATTCATCTGGCGCGCCACTACAAGCAGGAAGGCCACGAGGTCGTCGCCATCCGCGACGCGGCGAACGAGCGCCAGGACTTCCTGCCGACTGCGGCCTACACGTTCACCCTGCCGAAGATGCCGTCGCCCCATCCCGTGCCCTTCGCCGCGCATTTCGAGGAACGCGTGGCGCGGGCCGAAGCCGTGGGCGTCGCCGGGCTGGAGTTGAAGAAGCGCGGCTTCGAGCCCGATCTGATCGCCGGGCACGGCGGCTGGGGCGAGACGCTGGTGCTGCGCGAGGTCTGGCCGAAGGCGCGGCAGATTCTCTACGCCGAGTTCTGCTATCGCACGAGCGGCGCCGACACCGACTTCGACCCCGAGTTCGGCCGGCCGTCGATGCGGGCGCATTTCAACACCGCCGCCAAGAACGCCGTGATGTTCACCGCGCTCGCCTATGCCGATCGCGGCCTGGCTCCCACCTTCTGGCAGCGGGACGGCTTTCCGGCGCACATGCGCGACCATATCGAGGTGATCCACGACGGCATCGACACCGATCTGGTGCGCCCCGCTCCCGACAGCCACGTCACGCTCAACGACGGCGCCGTGGTGCTGAAGCCCGGCGACGAGGTGATCACCTTCGTCTCGCGCAATCTCGAACCCTATCGCGGCTACCACATCTTCATGCGCGCCCTGCCCAAGATCCTGGCGGAGCGACCGAAGGCCCGCGTCATCATTGTCGGCGGCGACGGCGTCTCCTACGGCCGCGCGGCCCCCGAGGGCCAGAGCTGGAAGGATATATTCCTGAACGAAGTGAAGGACCGGCTCGACCTCTCACGCGTGCACTTCGTCGGGCGCATCCCCTACTCGACCTACCTCAACGTGCTGCACGTGTCCGCGGTGCACGTCTACCTGACCTATCCATTCGTCCTGTCCTGGTCGATGCTGGAATCGATGGCGGCGGGCTGCATCGTCGTGGGATCGCGCACGCCGCCGGTGCAGGAGGTGATCGAACATGGCAGGAATGGCCTGCTGGTGGATTTCTTCGATCCCGACGGGCTCGCCAACATGGTGACCAGCGTGCTCAAGCGCCCGGCGAAGTACCGGCACCTGCGCCATGCCGCCCGCGAGACCGCCGTCAAGCGCTACGACCTCAAGACGGTCTGCCTGCCGCAGCTCTGTCAGTTCTTCGAGAAGACCGCGGCGGGAGGCTGACCGAGCGCTGCGCCGCCCGGGCAGGCCTGGTTCCACCGTGGCGCCGGCGGGTTGCGGATGCCGCCCACCAGCATCCTGGACAGGACGCCACTTGCATGCCGCAATTTCGATGTTCATCTAGTGGCGGTCCTGTTCCGGAGAGCGGCATGGCGATTGACGAGTTGAACCAACCCTTCACCAAGGCCGAGATGGAGGCGATGCGCCGCTCCGCGCGTGACGAGAATCGCCTGCTGGCCGAAGCTTTCGCGCTGCTGAAGCGCGTCGCCCGGCGCATTCCCTTCGCCGAGGACGCGCTGGCGCTCTACTATTGCGCCCGGGACCCCATGACCGAGACGCGGGTCAAGCTGATCGTGCTCGCCGCCCTCGCCTATCTGGTGCTCCCGCTCGACACGATCCCGGACATGCTGCCGCTGATGGGCTTCGCCGATGATGCGGCGGTCATCGCCGCCGCGATTGCCGCCGTGCGCGGCGCCATCTCGGATCTGCACCGCCGCAAGGCTCGCGACACGCTGGCCGGGTTCTGATCCGGAGCATTTGCCGGCTGCGCCGTCCTCAGCTAGGAGAAGCAGTCCCTTGCGAAGCCCTTTTGAGTCCGCGATGAAGCGCATCCTCCCCGTACTCGCCCTTGCCATGCTTGTTGCCAGTCCTGCCCTGGCGCAGCAGAAGAAGAAGGAAGAGCCGAAAGCCGCCGCCGGCCCGACGGGCGGCGGCACGTTCCAGATCGCCACCTACGGTGACTGGGGCGTCTACACCAGCGGAAAGGACAAGCAGAAGGTCTGCTATGCGCTGTCGCAGCCGAAGGACCGCATGCCCAAGGGCCTCAACCGCGACCCGGCCTATGTCTTCATTTCCAACCGGCCGGGCGACGGGGCGCGCAACGAATTCTCGATCATCATGGGCTATCCGCTCAAGCTCAACGGCGCGGCGACGGCGGCCGTGGGCAATGCCTCGTTCTCGATGCTGGCCAAGGACAAGAGCGCCTGGCTGAAGAACGCGGCCGAGGAAAGCCAGCTGCTGGACGCCATGCGCAAGGGCAAGGACCTGATCGTCAAGGGCACCTCGGCCAAGGGCAACGAGACGACCGACCGCTATTCCCTCAGCGGGCTCGGCCAGGCGATCGAGCGCGCCCAGAAGGAATGTCCCTAGACCAGCGGCGTGACCCGTCGCCCTTCCGGATCACGATGGCCGACCCACGATCAGGCGACCTTGGGCGCACGGCGATTTCCGATGGGCTCGATGCCGGTTGCATCGAGCATCGTCAGGTGCGCGCCGCGCCGTTCAGGTAAGGCCACACTTCGAGCGCGCCGCGATAGATCATCTCACCGGCCACATAGAGAATGATCGCGAGGCCGACATAGGCGATCCAGCGATGATGCAGCAGCAGTCGGGCGATGTAGTTCGCCGCGAGGCCCATCAGCGCGATCGAGAAAACGAGGCCGATGACCAGGATGGTTGGATGGTCGCGCGCCGCGCCGGCGACGGCCAGCACGTTGTCGAGCGACATCGAGACGTCGGCGATGATGATCTGCCAGGCGGCCTGCTTGAAGGTCTTGCGCGGCGCGCGCCCGGCCACCTTGCCGTCGGCGTCGAGGTCGGCGCCTTCCAGCGCCTCTTCCGCCTCGACCTCCTGTTCATGCGGGGTACGCAGTTCGCGCCACATCTTCCAGCACACCCACAGCAGCAGCACGCCGCCGGCCAGCAGCAGGCCGATGACCGAGAGAAGCTGGGTGGTGAGCGCGGCGAAGATGATGCGCAAAACCGTGGCCGCGGCGATGCCGAGCAGGATCGCCTTGGAGCGCATTTCCGCCGGCAGGCCGGCAACGGCAAGGCCGATGACCACCGCGTTGTCGCCGGCCAGCACCAGGTCGATCATGATGACCTGGAACAGGGCGCTGAGCGCATCGGCGGTCAGGAGGCTGGAAATGAAGTCCATGTGAAAACCTGTCGTATCGATGCACCCGGAGAACGATCCGGTGCTGGCTCGGACGAGCGGCGAGCGGGCGACGGGCCGTGAATGGCAGGTCCTATACCGCGCGGCAGCGGAGCCGAAAAGGGGAGAAACGCCCAAACGGCACAATTGCCGCCTGCATGCGGTGCATACCCTCCTCCCCGCAGCCGCACCGCCCGGAAGCCAAGGCAACCGAAGCCGATGTCCCGCCGTATCAGGCCGGAGACATCCCGCAATCCGATCAGGCGCCATCGGGACCGGGCGCACCCGGGCTGCGACGCAGACCCCTCCCGCTGACCGTCCAACCGTGCTAAGCGGCCGCCCATGACCGCATCCTCCCCGCTTGCAGCCCCGATCGAGAAGACCGCCGCCGCGTCCGCCCCTGCCGCGCTGGTGTCGGCCGACGCCCGGCCCTCGCTGGTCGGACTGACCCGCGCCGCGCTGGCGGAGCGGCTTATGGCGGTGGGGGTTGAGGCCAAGCCTGCGCGT
>DAOMXN010000208.1:0-4437 GCA_035437025.1 Beijerinckiaceae bacterium
TCGCTTCCGGTCGCGCCGAGCGTGGCTTGGCAGCCGCCGTCATGAACACCGGAATGTAGACGTGACCGTCGAGGATGAGCTGCAGCGCCTTGGCAATCTCGTCCTCTGAAAGGCCTTTCGGAACATAGCCGCTGAGACCGATCGAGACGGCCTTCAGGACGTGCTCCCGCTCCTCCGAACCCGACACGACGGCGACCTTCACATCGGGATACGTCTCCTTGACCACGTCCAGGCTTTCCGGCCCGCCCATCCCGGGCATCGACAGGTCGAACAGCGCCATGGCGATGTCTGGATTGGCGGCCAGCCGGTCGAGCGCGTCGTCAAAGCCGCCGACCTCGATCACTTCGTCCAGTCCGAGGCGATCCTTCAACAGGAACGCAAGCCCCATGCGATAGAGACCATGGTCATCGGCAATCAGGGCTCGCCGCCGCTCGCGATTGGACATCTGGGTGCACTACTTCCTGCAGTTGCAGCGGGCAGATGGGATCGCGCGGCTCCGGTCGCGCTGCAGGTTTGCGCAATCGCCGCGCTCGCTGGTCAACTTGACGACCCCCTACCTTGGGCTCTCGCTACAAATCAGCGAGACCACGGCCTTTGCAACTGCGTCCGGATCGGCCGGCTTTGTCAACCATGGTCGTCCAGTCTGTATCACCGTCTTGAGTGTGGCCGCGTCGGTGCCACCGGTCAATATCAGTGCGGCGACAGGGTGGCCCCGCATCTTCTCGACCGCCGCAAGAAGGGCAGGCCCCGTCATTCCGGACCCAAGGTCGAAATCGACGATGGCGGCGTCGAGGCTTAATCCCTGACCCAGTTGCTCGCGAGCATCATCGATCGACGCGAACGTGAGTGCGGAACAGCCGCGGTCCTGCAGCTCCCGCTCCATGCCGGCGACGATCTGCGGATCATCGTCGATGATTGCGATCCGGGCGCCGGTCAATTGTGTCGACGCCGCCACGTTCGCAAGATCTGGCGCGGACGGCCTCACCCCGGCCGTCGCCGCTTGGGGCATCATCAAGGTGAACCGAGTGCCGCGTCCAGGCCGGGATACCAGCCGGACCTCGATGCCCAGCAATTGAGCGTAGCGGCGGACGATCGAAAGGCCGAGGCCCAAACCGTCGTTGGCGCCCGTGGCGTGCTCCTTGGAACGCTCGAACTCCTGAAAGATGCCGGCTTGGCGGTCGGGCGCGATGCCCTTGCCGGTATCGAACACGTCGAATGCCAGCCGATCGCCATCGCGCCGCGCCGAGAACACGATGCCGCCTCGCGTCGTGAACTTCAGGGCGTTGGACAACAGGTTTCTCAGGATGGTCTCGAGGAGGACGGGATCGGTGACGATTTCGCCGTCGACCGGGCGCGTTACGAACTTGAGCTCGCGCTGACTGGCCTCGGCCCGGAATCCTTCCGCGATACGCTCCATGAAATCTCGGACCTTGACGGTGCTTGCGTTCACCTCGATCAACCCGGCGTCAAGGCGGGACACATTGAGAAGTGCGTCGAACATCTCCTTCAACGAAGCCAGCGAGGACTCCAGCTGGCTGACAAGGCGCGTCGCCTCGGCGCCCAACACGCGCCGCGACAGCGCACGCGCAAACAGGTTCATGGCATGCAGCGGTTGCCGCAGATCGTGGCTTGCGGCGGCGAGGAAGCGCGATTTCGCGGCGGTGGCGTCCTCCGCTTCCTGGTGAGCGACGATCAGCGCGCTATTCTGCCGTGCGAGCTCAGCGGTTCGCTCCTTGACCTGTGACTCGAGTGTTTCGTTCAGCGACGCCAAGGCCTGTTGGCGATGCTTCAATTCTGTCACCATGGCGTCGAGGGACCTCGACAGGGTCGCTGCTTCGGCATAGTCGCCGATGGCGGGGATGGGAATGTCGGCGCCGCGGCGGACCGCGTCGGCGGCATTCGCGAGGCGCAGCAGCGGGGCTGACGCTCTGTGCGCCAGCATCCAGGCGACAACGGCCGCAAGCCCGGCCAGTACAAGACCTATCGTCAGCGTCTGGCGCTGCAGGTCCCGCACGGGGGCGAGCGCCAGCTCCGCGTCCTGGCGCACGAGCACGATCCAGCCGAGACCGGCGAAGTCGGCATAGCCATCGCTGCGCGCGTAGCCGGTGACGTAGGTGCCGCCGTCGGGCCACGGCTCGCTTGCGAAGTGGTTCTTGCCGCGCAAGGCGGCTTCGACGCTCGGCAGGCTCAGAGGTTTTCCGACGAGATCCGAGGGACCGATCAGAACCTCGCGAGCGGAGTTCAAAAGGATCAGCTCCTCCTCGCGAGCGCTTGCGAAGCTTCCGAACAGAGAGTCTTTCACCTCGTCCACCCACCCCCAGTCGAGAATGGCGGCGACGACGCCTATCGACGAGCCGCGATCGTCGAGGATGGGTGCGGAGACGAAAACCGGTCGGCCTATTCCTCCCTCCACGCCAGCCGGGCCGGACAATCTCAGCTCGTCGTGGTCGAGTTCCCCGAAGGTCTGCCCGCTTGCGGCGGCCAGGAACCAGCTGCCGGCGGCGGCGCTGCGACCGACAGAGCCCTCATCGGTCGAGGCGATGATCGTTCCACCGGCGTCGGTCACGCCGATCCATGAATAGTTTGAATTGCTCTTGCGCAATTCATCGAGCCAGATCTGCACGCCTTTCGCCTGGTCGGCGCCGTGGATGAACGGCAGCATCCGCGCGGCGATGCCGA
The DNA here is from genome assembly GCA_035437025.1 of Beijerinckiaceae bacterium. Lineage (GTDB taxonomy): Bacteria > Pseudomonadota > Alphaproteobacteria > Rhizobiales > Beijerinckiaceae > JAIUNP01. Next base: position 2,680 of record DAOMXN010000208.1, read on the forward strand.
TTTCGCGGTAACGGCGGAACAGGGCCCGGTCGAGCTTGTCCTGCATCTGATCGGCCTGCAATTGCATCGACGCGCCGATTTCCGCCTCGACACGTCGGGCGCCGGCCTGGCCGATCGTCCAGGTGGCGAGAGCAACCAGGAACAACGCCAAAGCAGAGATGGCGACGGTGAGCAGGGAACGGAGATTGAAGGGTTTTGTCACATCCAGGTTCCAGAGCGATGCGAGAATCTACAGCCTCGGTCGGTTGGCGCAAGATGTGCGGAACTCAGACTCGGAGCCCGGCTCAGGTGAGACGGGCTCCGGTCCGGGGAGGAGAGGCAGGGCTATTGGTTGAAGCCGTCGAGTTCGCGGGATGCGAAAGCGGCCTGGAAGCCGAGTTCGGAGATGCGGGCTCTCGCCGCCTCCTGCTTGCCCGGGTCGTTGATGTACTCGACCACGAAGATCGGCTTGCCCTGGGCCTGCGCGAACTTCAGGTAGTCGGTGCTGGCGGCGACCTCCTGGGAGCAGTTCTCGGTCTCGGTGTGGTCGATGCCGAACAGCAGGTCCTCCTTGGCGATCGAGTCGATGGCGTCGCGAACGGCCTCATGCCGGACGAGGTCCTCGGCATTCTGCAGGATCACGAGGAAGTCGGGGTTCCGCGCCTTTGCATAAGCTGACAGCTCTGCGATGAAATCGACCATGTCGTCCTCGGACGTGGCGTGCGCGCCTTTCCAGAATCCGTAGACGTCCGCACGATCGAGATACACGCCGTCGAAGCCCGCATCGATGATGCGGTCGAGGTAGCTCGTCGGCGTACCGAAGATGATCCTCTGCCACTCCGGCTCCCAGAACCGAACATAGTAGTTGCCCTTCCACTGCACGTTCTCGTAGTGCAGCCAGCCCGGAGCGTTGGGCCCAGGCACCTTGGCGCCGGACGGCGCCGGAAGCAGCGCCGACTCGCCCTCGTCATCGTCGGCAGCGCACTCGGTCACCGACTTCTGGGCATCGGCGGCTTCACGGCCTGCCGCACCGGCCTGGACCATGCTCCAGCCCTTCTGCCAGTAGTAGCGGTAGCTCTCCGCCTCGCCGATGCTGAGGTAGGAGACCACAACCCGGCGCTCGCCATCGGCCTTGAGCTTCAGCGCCTCGACCTCGGCCGGGCGCAAAGCTCCCTCCGCGGAACCGTCACGGGAATAGTCGATCACCAGAAGGTCCTCGGCCTCGACGGCGGCTCGCCCCGTATCGAGACCCTGCAGCTGATAAGTCCAGCCCTTCGCGTCGGCGAGCAGCGTCCTGGCCGAACGGCTTTCCTGCGCTTTGGCGGCGTCGGACACTCCGAAGCCGAGTGCTGCGCCGATGAGGGCCAAGCCGGCCGGCGCGGAAAGCCAGGCCCAGATGCGTGACGGCTTTTTGGACCGCAGATTGGGATCGACGGAAATATTCTCGCTGAAAACGGTCATCGCTCGGTCTCCTTCATGTGATGAGCATGGAGACAGAGGTATCTGCAGCCGGCGCCCTGCAATACTCGGCACGATGCACTATGACCGACTAGGCCGATAAACCTAGGCCATCATGTGCCCGGGCTCCGGCCACGAACCGCGTCGGGACACGAGCGGTGCGTCGGATCGTCAGCATTCGCGGTTGTCCGGATGCCTGCCCCTTGAGGGTGGCGACGGCTACGCCGCAGAGAAACCGGACGCCGGCGCCGCGCATCAGGTCTTCGATCAGGCACCCGGGATGCCGATGGGGCGGCGCGGGGCAAGGTGACGGCGGCGGGC
>DAOMXN010000209.1:0-4419 GCA_035437025.1 Beijerinckiaceae bacterium
CGAAGCGATAGGTCAGGGCGCTCGTCGCGCCATCGGCGTCGGAGGTCGCGCAGAGGGAGGCGACCTTCCGGCCGGTCGCGCAGGAGAAGGCTGGCGTCTCGCCGGAAGCGCAGAGATGCGGACGCTTCTGCGCCTGCGCGGGCAGGGCGAGCAGGCAGAGGGTCGGGACAAGGAGACGGAGCATGGCCCATTATGCCCAACCGCGACAACGGCGGCCAGCGGCAGAAGTCACTCTTCCCCTTTTCGTTGTCACAAAGCGCCGCTAAGCTCCGCAAAGTCCTTGGCTTGTCCATCGGGGGAGCACCATGACCAAGAAGTCGCTGCCGTTTCTGGCGTTCGCCGCCTTGATTGCCGCCGCTCCCGGGGCGCTGGCGCAGAATCGCGATGCGGCGGTGCTGTGCATGACGCTGGAGCCGCCAATCCTTGACCCGACCGCCGGAGCGGCGCAGGCGATCAAGGAAGTGACCTACAACAACGTGTTCGAGACCCTGGTTTCGATCGATTCCGCCTCGAAGCTGCAACCGCGCCTCGCCGAAAATTGGGTGCTGGCTCCGGACAACGTGACCTATACGTTCAAGCTCAAGTCCGGCGTCAAGTTCCATGACGGGGCGGAGTTCACCTCGGCGGATGTGAAGTTTTCCTTCGAGCGGGCGGTGGCGCCGAATTCAAAGAACGCACAGAAGGCGAGCTTCACGCCGATCGAGACCATCACCACGCCTGACCCGCTGACCGTGGTGATCAAGCTGAAGCAGCCGACGGCCCGCTTCCTCGAAGGCATCGCCATCGGCGACGCCTCCATCGTCAGCGAGAAATCGGCCGCGACCAACGAGACCAGGCCGGTCGGCACGGGCGGCTACCGGTATGTCGACTGGCGGCGCGGCGACCGGTTGATCTATACCCGCAACGAGGCCTATTGGGGCCGCAAGCCGGCGATCAAGGACGTGTCCTACCGCTTCATCGCGGATGCACAGGCCCAGTTCGCGGCGATCCAGGCCGGCGATTGCGACGCGATCACCAATTTCGGCGCCTATGAAAGCGTTGATGCGCTGAGGAAGAATCCGGCGCTCAAGGTCATGGTCGGTTCGACCGAAGGCGAGACGATGCTGGCCATCAACAACGCCAAGGCGCCCTTCAACGACCTGCGCGTGCGCCGGGCGCTCGCCCATGCCATCGACCGCAAGGCGGTGATCGAGGGCGCGATGAACGGCGTTGGGGTGCCAATCGGGTCGCATTTCTCGCCGGCGCATCCGGCCTATGTCGATCTGACCGGCGCGGTGCCCTACGATCCGGCCAAGGCCAAGGCCCTGCTGCGGGAAGCCGGGTTCCCGAACGGGTTTTCAACGACGCTCCGTCTGCCGCCACCGCCCTACGCCCGCCGCTCCGGCGAGGTGATCGCCGCCATGCTCGGCGAGGTGGGCATCAAGGTCTCGATAGAGCCGGTGGAATTCCCGCAATGGCTGGAGCGCGTGTTCCGCAACAAGGAATACGACCTGTCCATCATCGCGCATACCGAGCCGCTGGATGTGGGGAACTACGCCCGAACCGACTACTACTGGGGTTACAACAACGCCGACTTCCAGGCGATGAACACCAGGGCCAACGCCGAGATGGACGAGGCCAAGCGCTTCCAGATCTATCGCGACATGCAGAAGAAGATCCTCGACGATCAGGTCAACGTGTTCCTGTTCATGCTGCCGAAGACCACGGTCGCCAAGAAGGACCTAGAAGGCATGTGGCAGAACTGGCCGATCCCGGTCTCGCCGGCATCCGAACTGAGCTGGAAATAGGCACGGGAATGGGGGGAAGACGTAGCTTTTTTGCTGCGTTCCGCGCCATGAGGCCAGCGCCATTGCCTCGCATCGCGTCCCGTCGATGCTGAGCTTCATTCTGCGCCGTGTCGCCGCCCTGGCGCTGACGCTCTGCGTCACGGCGGCGGTGATCTTCATCGTGCTGGAAATCCTGCCGGGCGATCCGGCCGCGGTGATGATGGGCGTCAACGCGACGCCGGAGAATGTCGCGGCGATCCGGGCAGAGTACGGCCTCGACAGGCCGGCGGTGGAGCGGTTCCTCACCTGGATCGGCGGGCTGCTGACCGGCGATCTCGGCCTCAGCTACACCTACCGCGTGCCGATTTCATCGCTGATCGCCGAGCGGGCGCAGGTGACGCTGCCGCTGGCGGCGATGGCGGTGATGCTCTCCGCCAGCATCGGCATTCCGCTGGGAACGCTGGCCGCCGCCAAGGCCAACACGCGCACGGATTCGCTGGTGATGGGCATCAGCCAGCTGGGCCTCGCCGTGCCGAACTTCTGGTTCGGCATCCTGCTGGTGCTGCTGTTCGCGGTGACACTGGGCTGGTTTCCGGCCGGGGGCTTTCCCGGCTGGGGGGCGGGGGTCCTGGCCGGCATCAAGACGCTGATTCTGCCCGCCGTGGCGCTGGCCTTGCCGCAATCCGCGATCCTGGCGCGTCTGACGCGCTCGGCCGTGCTGGAGGCGTTGCAGGAGGATTTCGTGCGCACCGCGCGCGCCAAGGGGCTGAGCTGGCCGGCGACCCTGCGAAAGCATGTGCTGCGCAACGCGCTGGTGCCGGTGGTGACGATCCTCGGCCTGCAGTTTTCCGTGCTGGTGGCGGGCGCCATCATCATCGAGAACGTGTTTTCGCTGCCCGGCCTGGGGCGGCTGATGTTCCAGTCCATCGCGCAGCATGACATCATCGTGGTCAAGGACCTGGTCGTGCTGTTCGCGGCGCTGGTGGTGTTCATGAACTTCATCGTCGATGTCGCCTACGGCATCATCGATCCAAGGCTGAGGCGGACGTGAATGTCGGGGCCCGAGACCATCGCCGCCGCGCCGTCATTCCGCCGCTCGCCGTGGCGGCATCCCTCGCTGATCATCGGGGGAATCATCGTCGCGCTGATCGTGACGGCGGCGCTGGTGTCGCTGGTGTGGACGCCGCATCCGCCGACGAAGCTGAATATCCCGTCGCGGTTGCAGGGGCCAAGCGCGACGTTCTGGCTCGGCACCGACCACTTCGGCCGCGACGTGTTCTCCATGCTGATGGTGGGCGCACGCAATTCGCTGGCGGTGGGCATCGTCGCGGTATCGATCGGCGCGGTCTTTGGCGTGCTGCTGGGCACGGCCTCGGCGGCGCGCTCGGGATCGTGGCTGGACGAGGCGATCATGCGCACGGCGGACTTCACCTTCGCCTTCCCGGCGGTGCTGTCGGCGGTGATGATCACGGCGCTGGCGGGACCGGGGGTCGTCAACGCCATCATCGCCATCGGCATCTACAACATCCCGATCTTCGCCCGGCTGACGCGCTCCGGGGCGTTGCAGGTCTGGTCGCGCGACTATGTGATGGCGGCGCGGGCGGCGGGCAAGACCGCGGCGCAGATCACGATGCGGCACGTCATTCCCAACATCGCCGGGCTGATCATCGTGCAGGCGACGATCCAGTTCGCGACCGCGATCCTGGCGGAAGCCGGCTTGTCCTACCTGGGCCTCGGCACGCAACCGCCGAACCCAAGCTGGGGGCGCATGCTGTTCGAGGCGCAGACGACCATGCAGCGCCAGCCGCTGCTGGCGATCTTCCCGGGGCTGACCATCGTTGTCGCCGTGCTGGGCTGCAACCTCTTGGGCGACGGCCTGCGCGATGTGCTCGACCCGCGCGTCAACCGGAGCCGGTCGTGACCCCCGCACATCGGGCCGCACCATGCTTCTGAGCGTGGACACCCTCACGATCGGCTTCGGCCGCAAGGACGCGCCGATCCGCGTGGTGCGGGACCTGTCGTTCGCGCTCGAAAAAGGCCAGACGCTCGGCATCGTCGGGGAGTCCGGCTCCGGCAAGACCATCACGGCGCTGTCCCTGATGGGCTTGCAGGCGAGCGCAGCGCATGTCTCCGGCTCGATCCGCTTCGAGGGCGAGGAACTGCTGCCGCATGCGGAAGAGCGGATGACGGACATCCGCGGCAAGTCCATCGCCATGATCTTCCAGGAGCCAATGACGGCGCTCAACCCGGTGCATCGGATCGGCGACCAGATCGCCGAGGGGCTGATCCTGCACGAAGGGTTCTCGCAGGCGGCGGGGCTGGCGGAGGCCGTGCGCCTGCTCGAACGCGTCGGCATCGCGCAGGCGCAGGAGCGCATCGCGGCCTATCCGCATGAACTCTCGGGCGGCCAGCGCCAGCGCGTGATGATCGCCATGGCATTGGCCTGCCGGCCCGAACTGCTGATCGCGGACGAACCCACCTCGGCGCTGGACGTGACGGTGCAGGCGCAGCTGCTCGACCTCATCCGCGATGTGGTCGCGGAGCGGGGCATGGCGCTGATCGTGATCTCGCACGACCTTGGGATCGTCACCGAGCTCGCCCAGCGCACCATCGTGCTCTACGGCGGCGCGGTGATGGAGGAGGGGGAGACGGT
>DAOMXN010000210.1:0-4387 GCA_035437025.1 Beijerinckiaceae bacterium
CGGTCGCGCCCGGAGCCGGCGCGGCGGCCGGCGGCTGCGCCCTCAACGGCTTTTCATCGCCGAACCCCTGCATGGGAACGGTCTGGGCCACGGCCGGCGACAGCCCGAGAGCCAGCGAAGACACGGCGAACGCCAACGCAACGATACGCATCAACCCCTCGAAGACGCTAGGGGGCGGCGATGCGCCCCGGATTGCGCCAAGCATAGGGCGTTAGGGTTACCGAACCCTGACGAAGCGGGCGTCGCGCCGGACTACTTCTCCACGATCACGATGTGGAGGTTGCGCGGCCCGTGCGCGCCGAGCTGCAACTTCTGCTCGATGTCGGCGGAGCGCGAGGGTCCGGTGATGAAATTCACCGTGCGCGGCAACTCGCCCTTGCCGAAGGTCATGCGCAGCTTCGACCAGACGCTCTCATAATCGCCGACGATCTCGCCCGCCTTCAGCACGACGATGTGGTTGTCGGGGAGGAAATTCAGCGTCGTCGGGTTGTCGCCGCCGGAATGCAGCACCAGCGTGCCGGTCTCGGCGACGCCAGCGACGGCGCGGCTCACCGCATTGAGGTCGCGTCCCTCGCTCTTGCCATGCGCGACTTCGATGGCGGTATCCTCCCACGGCATGGCGACGAGGACAGGGTCCGCACCGATGCGCGCGGTCGCCGGCAGGTTGCGTTCACGCAGGTAGCGGGCGACGGCCTCGGGCACGTCCTTGGCATTCGCGACCACCTCGACCGTGGCCTGCACGCCTTCCGCCTGCGCCTTGAACAGGTCGCGGCGGGCTACGGGATCGACTTGCCCGCGCGCCGGTATGACACCGCGCGGCGAGCGCTCGATCCGGTCCTCGACCGCCTGCACGCGCATGCGCTCGGAGGCGGCAACGCCGAGCGAACGGCGGATGTTGGCGAGAATGTCAGCGCGGGCGGTCATTTCGATCCCCTCTCCCGCTTCCATTTCGCCTGGAACGTCTCGCCCTGCGGCGCGGCGAAATCGCGGTATTGCGTCCAGCCGCCGGCGAGCGGCAGCCACGTGAAACGGCCCTTCTTGCGGCCGGCCCAGGTCAGCGCCTTCATGGCGAGGTTGGTCGCCAGCCCGTAGAGCCTCGGCCGACGGGCAAAAAAGGCCCAGAGACCGAGACCGGAGCGGACGGTGGCCGGCGCCAGGTTGCGCTCGAACTCGCGCTCGCGCCAGGAGCGCATCATCTTCGGCAGCGGGATGCGCATGGGGCAGACGCTTTCGCAGCGTCCGCAGAAGGTGGAGGCGTTGGGCAGGTGACCCGCCTTGTCGACGCCGATCAGCGAGGGCGTGAGCACCGCACCCATCGGGCCGGGATAGACCCAGCCATAAGCGTGGCCGCCGACCGCGTGATAGACCGGGCAGTGGTTCATGCAGGCGCCGCAGCGGATGCAGCGCAGCATCTCCTCGAACTCGCCGCCGAGCATGGCCGAGCGGCCGTTGTCCAGGAGCACGACGTGGTATTCCTCCGGCCCGTCCGGATCGCCCTTGCGGCGCGGGCCGGTGGAGAAGGTGGTGTAGACACTCATCTCTTGTCCGGTGGCGGAGCGCGCCAGCACGCGCAGGATCTGGCTGACGTCCTCCAGCGTCGGCACGATCTTCTCGATCGAGGCGAGAACGATATGCACGCGCGGCAGGATCTGCGTCAGGTCGCCGTTGCCCTCGTTGGTGACGATGATCGAGGTGCCGGTCTCGGCGATGAGGAAGTTCGCGCCGGTGATGCCGACATCGGCCTTGAGGAAGCGCTCGCGCAACACGCCACGCGCCTCGGCGAGCAGGCTTGAGGGCTCGGACAGGTCGCGGGCGGGGTCGAGATGGGTGTGGACGCGGCGAAAGTCGCTCTCCACCTGGTCCTGCGTCACATGCACCGCCGGGGCGATGATGTGAGAGGGAATCTCCCCCCTGAGCTGGATGATGTATTCGCCGAGGTCGGTCTCGATCGGCTCGATGCCGGCGGCCTCCAGGTGGGCGTTGAGGCCGATCTCCTCGGCGATCATCGACTTGCCCTTGGTGACGGTCTTCGCCTCCACCCTGCGGCAGATGTCGAGGATGAGGTTGCGCGCCTCGGCGGCGTCGCGGGCGTAGTGCACTTGTCCGCCGGCCTCGGTCGCCTTCTTCTCGTAGCGTTCGAGATAGAGGTCGAGATGGGCCAGCACATGGTCCTTGATCTCGCGGGCGTTGTCGCGCAGCGCCTCGAACTCCGGCAGGCGGTCGGCCGCCGCCTTGCGCTTGTCGATGAAGCCGGTGCGCACGAAGCCCATGGCCTGCTGCAACTTGGCGTTGCCGAGCGCCTGGTGGACGTTGCCCTTGAACTGGTTCGATGTGGGATGGACGCTCATCTGCCCCCGCCTGTCATTGCCCCCTGTTCTAGCGACTCGCAGACGGACTCGCCAGCGCCTACTGGCCTGGCATGATCATCAGGTCGGTGTCGTCCGGCTTCGCCCCGGCCGCCGTGAGCATGGCGTGGACCTGCCCGCGATGATGCGTCTGGTGATTGAAGAAATGCACCACCAGCAGCGCGCGGGGGCGACGCAGTTCCCGGCCGAGCGCGCCGGAGAACCAGACGAGATCGTGCGTGAGCCAGTCCGGATCGAGCGCATCGGCCCAGGCGATGATGGCGGCATCGAGCGTTTCGCGCTCGGCGGAAAGCTGTGCCCAGTCCGGCCGGAAGGCGGGCGAGTCCTTGATGCCGCCCGACGGCTTCGGCCAATCGGCAAACCGGCTGAACCAGATGGAATCACCCCAGAACAGATGGCTGAGCGTGCCGTGGATGGAGCCGAAGAAGGCTCCCCGGCCCTCGCGTCGGGCGGCTTCGGAAACGGTCCCGGCCGCACTGTAGAGGCTGCCATTCTGCCAGCGGTTGTAGCGGGCCATGGTGCGGACATAGTCTGGCGTGATCATCGGACCCTCTCAAATGACGTTCTTTTCCAGCAGCGGCCGGCCGGCGGCGATGCGCCCGAAGGCGAGTTCGGACATGTCGAGCGTGCGATAGCGCGCGTGCGCGATCAATTCGGCCAGTCCGCGCCCAACCGCAGGCGACTGCTGGATTCCGTGGCCGGAGAAGCCCGCGGCGATATAGGCGTTCGTCAGGTCCCCGAGCCGGCCGAGCACCGCGTTGTGGTCGAACAGATTCATGTCGTAGTGGCCGGCCCAGGCGCGGCCGGATCGCACCGCCTCGAAGGCCGGGACCCGCGCCGCGAGCGCCGGCCAGACGATCTCGTCCCACTGCGACCAGTCGACGTCGAAATCCGCGCCGTGGTCGTTTTCATCGAGATCGTCCGGCGATACGCCGCAGATGTAGCCCTCACCCTCCGGACGGCACCAGACGCCGGACGTGTCGATCAGCAGGGGGAAACGCTCCAGCCGCTCCCGTGCCGTGAAGGAGAACACGCTGCGCTTCTTGGCATAGACCGGGATCGGCACCCCGCAGGCCAGCGCGATCCGCCGCGCGCCCGAGGCACCGCAGGCGTTGACGAAGACGCCGCAGCCGATGCGGGCGCCATCCGCCAAACGCACCGCGGCAATGCGATCGCCCGCGCGCTCGACCTCCACGACTTCCGCCTGGCGGTATTCGACACCCAGAGAGCGCGCTTTCCGCGCGAAGGCCTGCATCAGCCCATAGCCGTCGAACCAGCCCTCGCCGCTGACGCCGTAACTGCCGCCGGCGAGATCGGCGGTCGCCAGCCAGGGGAAGCGCGCCGACAGGCCGACGGCGTCCAGGAGGGCAATGTCCGCCCCCTCCGCCCGCTGCACCTCATGGTTGTCCTGAAGCACGCGGTAGCCATTGTCGCCCGCCACATAGAGATAGCCGCCCTCCTTCAGACCGATGGCCGGCGCCTCGCCCTCGACGGACAGGTGCGCCGCGATGTCGCGCAGGAAGCGGATGCCATGCAGCGAGATGCGAATGTTCAGGGCTTGCGAAAATTGCTGGCGGATGGAGCTTGCGGACAGGGCAGAGGCGGCGCGGGCATAGGTCCGGTCCTTTTCCAGAACCAGGATTCGGCCGGAAAACGCCGGGTCCGCAGCCAGATGATAGGCAATGGACGACCCCATCACCGCACCGCCAGCGATCACCACATCATAGATTGCCGTCATGCCGCCTGCTTTCGAGCCGGAGCGCTTGGAGCGCACACGAGTTCACGCTATCGATTCTGCATCCAGAACTTAAGCAGCGATCGTCCCCATGTCTTCGAGCCTTTCCGCAGAAACCCGCACGCTTCTCGCCAGGCTTGGCGTGCCGGATTCCGCCTTCGCCGCATCCGGTCTCCCGGCACGCTCGCCCATCACCGGTGAAACGTTGTGCCACGTGCGCGAGACGAGCGCCGGCCAGACCAGCGCCGCCATCAAACGGCTCATCGGGATGCAGGCCAGGACCGCA
>DAOMXN010000211.1:0-4359 GCA_035437025.1 Beijerinckiaceae bacterium
ACCGGCCCCGGGACTCGACGAGGCGGCCTATCGCGCGCGGCTCGATTTCGAACTGAACGTCATCGAGCGCATGAAATACCCAGGATACTTCCTGATCGTGGCGGATTTCATCCAGTGGGCCAAGGGGCAGGCCATTCCGGTTGGTCCTGGGCGCGGGTCGGGCGCCGGGTCGCTGGTTGCCTATGCGCTGACCATCACTGACCTTGATCCGCTGCGCTTCGGCCTCCTGTTCGAGCGGTTTCTCAATCCGGACCGCGTCTCGATGCCGGATTTCGATATCGACTTCTGCCAGGATCGGCGCGACGAGGTCATCACCTATGTGCGCCAGCGCTACGGCAATGACCGCGTGGCGCAGATCATCACCTTCGGCACGCTGCTGGCCCGCGGCGTGATGCGGGATGTCGGGCGCGTGCTCGGCCTGCCCTACACGCAGGTCGACCGGCTGACCAAGCTGGTGCCGCAGAACCCTGCCAAGCCCGTGACGCTGGCCGAGGCGGTGCGTGACGAGGCGCAGTTGCGCGCGGCGGCGGCCGAGAACGAGGGCGTCGCGCGCATGCTGGAGATCGCCCAGAAGCTGGAGGGGCTCTATCGGCACGCCTCGACCCATGCCGCCGGCATCGTCATCGCCGACCGGCCGCTGGAAGAGCTGGTGCCGCTTTACCGCGACCCGAAGTCCGACATGCCGGTGACCCAGTTCAACATGAAGTGGGTGGAGCCGGCGGGGCTGGTGAAGTTCGACTTCCTCGGGCTGAAGACGCTGACCGTGCTGCAGGGCGCGGTCGACCTTTTGGCGCAGCGCGGCGTGGCGGTCGATCTGTCGAACATCCCGCTGGATGATGCGGCGACCTATGCCCTGCTGTCGCGCGGCGACACGGTCGGGGTGTTCCAGGTGGAAAGCGCTGGCATGCGCCGGGCGCTTCTCGACATGAAGCCTGATCGTCTGGAGGACATCATCGCGCTGGTGGCGCTCTACCGGCCAGGACCGATGGCTAATATTCCGGTCTACTGCGAGGTGAAACATGGGCTCCGGGAGCCGGATTATTACCACCCCAGGCTTGAGCCGATCCTGAAAGAGACCTTCGGCGTCATCGTCTATCAGGAACAGGTGATGCAGATCGCGCAGGTCCTGTCCGGCTATTCGCTGGGCGAGGCAGATCTTTTGCGCCGGGCGATGGGCAAGAAGATCAAGGCGGAAATGGATGCGCAGCGCGACCGGTTCGTGCGCGGCTCCGTGGAGCGTGGCGAGAAGCAGGCCGACGCGGACATGATCTTCGATCTGCTGGCCAAGTTCGCCGACTATGGCTTCAACAAGAGCCATGCCGCAGCCTACGCGCTCGTGTCGTATCAGACGGCGTATCTGAAGGCGAATTACCCGGTTGAGTTCCTGGCCGCCTCGATGAGCCTCGAATTGACGAATACGGACAAGCTCGCGGAGTTCCGGCGCGAGGCGGCGCGTCTGGAGATCACGGTGGAGCCGCCGGACGTCAACACCTCGGGCGTGCGTTTCGATGTGGCCGACGGGCGCATTCGCTACGCCCTGGCGGCGGTGAAGGGCGTCGGCGAGGAGGCAGGGCGCGCGTTGGTGGAGGCGCGCGGCGCCAGGGCTTTCGCGTCTGTCGCGGATTTTTCCGCACGGGTCAGCCCCAAGGCCGTCAACAAGCGGACCTTCGAACAATTGGTCGCGGCCGGCGCCTTCGACCGGCTGGAGAAGAGCAGGGCGCGGCTGATTGCGGGCATTGACAGGATCTTTGCCCATGCCGCCGCGACGGAGCACGAGGCGCAGAGCGGGCAGACCCGATTGTTTGGCGGCGGCGGCCAGGACGAAGCTCTGCAGTTGCCCGAGGCCGATGCCTGGCCGCTGACGGAGCGCCTGAAGCGAGAACATGCCGCCGTCGGTTTTTACCTTTCCGGTCACCCGCTGGACGATTACGCCGAGGCCCTGCGGCGTCTTGCGGTGCCTGACTTCGCGGTTTTCGCGCGGTCCGTGAAGGCCGGCGCCTCGCATGGCCGGCTGGCCGTGAGCGTTCTGGATCGGCAGGAACGGCGCACGAAGACCGGCAACAAGATGGGGATTGTCACGCTTTCTGATCGTTCGGCACAGTTCGAGGCGATCCTTTTTGCCGAAGGGCTGGCGCAGTTGCGTCCCCTGCTTGAGCCGGGCGCCGTGCTGCTCCTGTCGGTCGCCGCCTCGATGGAGGGCGAAGAGGTGCGTCTGCGCATCCAGGATGCGGAGCCGCTCGACCGGGCGGTGACCCGCGTGCAGAAGGCGGTCCGGGTCTTTGTCCGGGAGGATGCGCCGGTGGCCGCCATCGGTCAGCGGCTGAGCCGGCGCGGCGAGGGGGCGGTATCGCTTGTCATTCTGCTCGACGGTGCCGAGGGCGAGGTCGAGGTCCGTCTGCCGGGGCAGTATGACGTGAGCCCGGCGGCGGTCGGCGCCATGAAGTCGCTGGCCGGAGTCATTGACGTGCGGGCCATCTAGGGATTGAGGCCGCCGCTTTTCCGGTATTTGGTCCTGTGCAGCCTCTTGTCCTGCGCTGCCTCTTGCCTTTTCGGGCAAAACCGGCCATAGGCGCGCCATTCCACATGCAGGGCTGGTTTTCGAACCGTCCGGTGCCGGATCCCCGGCTCCGCTCTGCAGAGGCATTAACCGGAGAAGACTGATGGCGTTGCCCGACGTTTCGATGCGGCAGCTCTTGGAAGCTGGCGCGCATTTTGGACACCAATCCCACCGCTGGAACCCGAAAATGGCTCCGTTCATTTTCGGCGTGCGGAACAAGATTCACATCATCGACCTGTCGCAGTCCGTGCCGATGCTGCACCGTGCGCTGCAGGCGGTGAGCGACACCGTGGCGCGGGGCGGTCGCGTGTTGTTCGTCGGCACCAAGCGGCAGGCGCAGGACGCGATTGCCGAGAACGCCAAGCGTTGCGCGCAGTACTACGTGAATTCCCGCTGGCTCGGCGGCATGCTGACCAACTGGAAGACGATTTCGGCGTCGATCCAGCGCCTGCGCAAGGTCGAGGAGACCTTGGCTGGGGGCGCGCATGGCCTCACCAAGAAGGAGCGCCTGATGCTCTCGCGCGAGCGCGACAAGCTCGATCGCGCGCTTGGCGGCATCAAGGACATGGGCGGCACGCCGGACCTCATCTTCATCATCGACACCAACAAGGAACAGCTGGCGATTCAGGAAGCGCGCCGGCTCAACATTCCTGTGGTGGCGGTGGTCGACACAAACTGCGATCCGGACGGCATCACCTATGCCGTGCCCGGCAACGATGACGCGGGACGGGCGATCGCGCTCTACTGTGAGTTGATTGCCCGCGCCGCCATTGATGGCATCGGTCGTGGCCAGGGCGATGCGGGGATCGATCTGGGATCGGCGGCGGAACCCGTCGTCGAGCCGCTCCCGGCGGCTGCGGGTGCTGAAGGGGAAGCGGCTTTCGAGCGTCTGTCCGCTCCGCGCGGCGCTCCCGACGACCTGACGAAGCTTGGCGGTCTCGGCCCGGAACTGGAGAAGAAGCTGAACGAAGCCGGCATCTTCCACTTCTGGCAGGTCGCGGCCATGGGCGCGGATGACGAGAAGAAGCTCGACAAGGACCTCAAGCTGCATGGCCGCATCGGCCGCGAGGGCTGGGTCGCCAAGGCGCGCGAACTGGTGGTGTGACGCCGCCACGATGCCCGGCCTGTCGCCGGGATCCCGAGTGATCGCGGCCCGGAACGCAGCAACGTTCCGGGTTTGCGTTTGAGATTGCGATTGTCTGAAAGGAACGGAGCTATGGCGGAGATTACCGCGGCGCTTGTGAAACAACTGCGCGAAATGACCGGCGCCGGCATGATGGACTGCAAGGCCGCTCTGAACGAGACGAAGGGCGACATCGAGGCTGCAGTCGACTGGCTGCGCAAGAAAGGGCTGTCGAAGGCCGCCAAGAAGTCGGGCCGCGTCGCGGCCGAGGGCCTGGTGGCGATGTCGGTCGCGGGCGGCAAGGGCGTGGTCGTCGAGTTGAATTCCGAAACCGACTTCGTGGCCCGCAACGAGCAGTTCCAGGCGCTGGCGAGGACCATCGCCGGGATTGCCGCCAAGGGCGCCGGCGATGTCGAGGCGCTGAAGGTCGCGGCCTATCCGGGTGGCGGAACAGTGACCGAGGCGATTTCCAATGCCGTTGCCACAATCGGCGAGAACATGACCCTGCGGCGCACGGCCAGCCTCGCCGTCGGGCAGGGGGTCGTCGCCAGCTACATGCACGGCGCCGTCGCCGACGGCCTCGGCAAGATCGCGGTGCTGGTGGCTCTCGAGTCGAGCGCGCCGGCGGATGCGCTTGCCGGCATCGGCCGTCAGGTCGCGATGCATGTAGCCGCAACCA
>DAOMXN010000212.1:0-4329 GCA_035437025.1 Beijerinckiaceae bacterium
GGCGCGGCTGGGCAGCCTGGCCTTCTGCGCGGCCGAAGCGCCGGGCGAAGCGGTCGCGCGGGCGCATCCGGATGCGTCGTTGATCGCGTTCCGGCATGGTGAACGGGTGTGCGTCTTCGCCGTCGAACAGGCGCTGCGCAGCGACGCGGGCGAAACGGTGAGGGCGCTGAAGACCGCTGGCTACGCCGTCGAAATCCTGTCCGGAGACCGGATGGAAGCCGTGCGCCGCGCCGCGAGGACCCTTGGCATCGACGAGGTGCACGGCGAACTGAAGCCAAGCGAGAAGATTGCGCGCCTGCATGCCCTCGCGGGCATGGGGCGGAAGGTGCTGATGGTTGGCGACGGGCTGAACGATGCGCCTTCGCTGGCGGCGGCGCATGTTTCGCTGTCGCCGATCACGGCGGTACATCTGGCGCAAGCCGCGGCGGACGGTGTGTTCCTGGGCGATGCCTTGAGGCCTGTGTCCGAATCGGTCCGGGTGGCCAAGCGTGCCCGCAAGGTCATGGCCGAGAATCTGTGGCTCGCGGTGGTTTACAACTTCATTGCCGTGCCGCTGGCCATCGCCGGGCTGGTCACGCCGCTCATCGCGGCGCTGGCAATGTCCGGATCTTCCGTCATCGTCACCTTGAATGCGCTGCGGGCGAAGGGATAGGGTGAAGGCATGAACATTCTGGTCATTCTTGTTCCGCTTGCCCTGCTTCTGGGCCTCAGCGGGCTTGCCGCTTTCATGTGGTCCTTGAACCGCAAGCAATTCGACGATCTCGAAGGGGCCGGCTGGCGTGCCATCAGCGACGACGATATCGGCCGCTGAAGGCACTGTTCCGTCGATTTGCCGGTTGCCTTGGCCGCGGCGTTCATGATCCTATTCTGTTCGGCCCGGGGGAGCGGGTCGCCGGAAGGCAGGAATGGACAGGACCGATTATCCGCGTGTGCGCCCCTGCGGTGATTGCGCGCTCACCATCGAACTGGGCAATGAAATCGATGCGACGCGGAACGCACGTGTCCTGTCGCTTGATGCCGCTGTCGCTGCCGCCCGTAAGGCCGGTGTCATCGAGACGATCCCGACCTATCGCTCGTTGTTCGTCGCCTATGATCCCGGCCTGATCGGCTATGCACCGCTGGCGGCCTGGCTTCTGGATCTGGCGGGAGGAGCTTTGCCGGAAACCGGGAGCGGACGAAGCTGGCGGTTTCCCGTCACCTATGGCGGCGCCTTCGGCGAGGACATGCCGTTCGTGGCGCAGAAATCCGGCCTCAGCGAAGCGGAGGTGGCACGGCGCCATGCCGGAGGGACGTACCGCATCTACATGATGGGGTTCATGCCCGGCTTCACCTATCTCGGCGGGCTCGATCCGGCGCTGGCCTTGTCGCGCCGGGACAATCCGCGCCTGACCAGTCCAGCCGGCACGATCTCCATCGGGGGCGTTCAGACCGGCATTCAGTGTCTGGTCTCGCCGACCGGCTGGCATCTGATCGGCCGCACGCCGGCGCGGACCTACGATCCGCAGCGCTCGCGGGTGTTCTTTCTCGAACCCGGTGACAGCGTGAGCTTTTTTCCGGTCGGCCCAGAGGATTTCGCGGCGCTGGAGCGGCGCGCGGAAGCGGGTGAACTCGTGGCCGAGCCGGTGGCGCCATGAGCGTGATCGAGGTCGTCGAGGCCGGCCCATACACCAGCGTGCAGGACACCGGCCGCTATGGCGCCCAACGCTACGGGCTGGGGACGGCGGGTGCGATGGATACGCTGTCGCTGGCGATTGCGAACGTGCTGGTGTCCCAGCCTGCCGGCGCGGCCGCGATTGAGATCGGGCCGCTACCGGCGCGGTTTCGCATTACGGATGGCGCCGTCCGGCTGGCGCTTGCCGGCGGCGTGCGCGGAGCGACGGTGCAGGGGCGCGCCTTGCCCATGGGAGAAACGGTGTTGCTGGCGGAAGGCGACGTGCTGGCGTTGCGCGCCTGCTCGCAAGGTGTGTTCAGCTATCTCGCCTTCGAAGGCGGCATTGACGGTGAACCGGTCTTCGGCAGTTTCTCGGTGCACGCCCGATCGGGCATCGGTAGCCCCTATTCGCGAGCGCTGCTGCCCGGTGACAGGCTGAATGTCGGCGGCGCGGCGGTGCGGGGCGCGGAACGCAGTCTCGCCGCGCCGACCCGCGGCAGCGGCGCGCTGCGCGTCGTACTCGGGCCGCAGGACGATCATTTCGAGCCGGAAACCATCGCGCAGTTCCTGGATACGGAGTGGAAGATATCCGCCACATCGGACCGCATGGGGTATCGGCTGGAAGGCCCCGCTCTCCGGCACAAGGGCAGCCCGAACATCCTGTCCGACGGCATTGCCAATGGGTCGGTGCAGATCCCGGGCAACGGACTGCCCCTGCTTCTGCTCGCTGACCGGGGAACGACCGGGGGATACCCCAAACTCGCGACCATCATCTCCGCCGATCTCGGGCGGCTGGCGCAGGTTCCGGTCGGTTCCGTGATCCGTTTTCAGGCGATTGCCGTCGAGGAGGCGCAGGCCGAGGCCCGTGCACATGCCGCTCTGATCTCCAGTCTGCCCCGCGCCGTCCGCGACGTCGGCGGCGGCGACCTGTCCAGCGAGTTCCTGCTTGCTTCGAACCTTGCCGGCGCCGCCACCAGCGCGGATGACTGGAGCATCTGATGGGAGACGCCATGCGTGTCGATCTGAACAGTGACCTCGGGGAGAGCTTCGGACCCTGGCCGATGGGCGACGATCCGGCCATGCTCGACCTGGTATCCTCGGCAAACATCGCCTGCGGCTTCCATGGTGGCGATCCGCAGGTGATGTTGCGGGCCTGCACGCTGGCGAAGGCGCGGGACGTGTCCATCGGGGCGCATCCGGGCTTCCTCGACCTGCAGGGGTTCGGCCGGCGGCAGATCGTCGGACTCAGCGCCGAGGAAGTCGAGACGTTCGTCGCCTACCAGATCGGCGCCATCCGCGGTGTCGCCGCGCTGGCGGGTGCCCGGGTTACGCATGTGAAGATCCACGGGGCCATGTCGAACATGGCCTGCGAGGACGAGGGGATGGCCGCCGCCATTGCCCGGGCCATCCGGGGCGTCGATCCCGATCTGATCTTCGTTGTCCTGCCGTTCTCCGCCTTGCAGCGTGCCGGCGAGAAGGCGGGGCTGCGGCTGGCGATGGAAGTGTTCGCCGACCGCGCCTATGAGGACAACGGCCTGCTGATGTCGCGCAAGAAGCCGGGCTCGGTCATCCATGATGGCGCGGCGGCGGCTGCGAATGTGCTGCGGATGGTGCGGCAGCAGGCCGTGACCACCGGTTCGGGAAAGGTCATGCCGACGCGCGTGGATACGATCTGCATCCACTCGGATACACCCGGAGCCATCGCCATGGCCCGGCAGGTGCGTCAGGTGCTTGTCGACGCGAGCGTGGCGATCAGGCCGTTCGCAAGCTGGCTATAGCACGCGGTTCGGTCCGATTGGACCTTTCGCCAAGCGCCGCAATCGCGGACGCGCTAGCCGTGCTTGTGGCCTTTCCCATGATGGTGGTCATGGCCGCAGCCGCACTCATCCCCGTGTTCATGCCCATGCTTATGGTCATGGTCATGGTGCTTGTGGTGGCCATGGTGGTGATCATGATCATGATGCGCGTGGCCATGATGATGATGCCCACAGGCATGGCCATGCGCGTGGTCAGGATGGTCGCAGGCGGCCGGAGCCGTCAGATAGGCACCGCCTTCGGGATCGAAAGGTGCCTCGATCTCGGTGAGCTTGGCGCCGAGGTCGCGCAGCATTTCTACGATGGCGTGATCGTTTCGAATCCGCAGCTTCTTGCCTGACACCTGCACGGCCGTATGGCCGTTGCCGAGACGCCAGGCGATGCGTGCCAGTTCGGTCTCGTTCGCGGCGCGGATTTCAATCAGACTTTCCGGCTTCGCCACGACTTCGATGAGGCGGCCGTCTTCGAGAACAAGGGCATCGCCCGTGCGCAGGGTGACCGTCTGCGCAAGATCGAGCTGGAAGTCCTGCCCGCCGATGCCACTCATCCTGGTCTGACCGCGGGTGCGCGCGTCAAAATCGAGGACGACGGTGTCGGCAGGTGCGCCGTGCCAGGCGCCGGCGGCCTGCACGGAAGTGGCGCGGATCATGTGAGCCTCTTGGAGTTCCCTGAACTTCATCCTGATCGCTAGCAGATCGCGCCGGGAACGCCAGCCCCTTGCCGGCCCGACTAGAGCATTGTCCGATCAGATTGAATCGTTGCGATGCGTCGATTTGGTTCAAGGCTGGCGATGCTGCCGAAGCGCGTGTGCGTGATACGGTCGAGGCGGTGTCGCTTGGAATTGGGCCAAATCCACGCATCCC
>DAOMXN010000213.1:0-4322 GCA_035437025.1 Beijerinckiaceae bacterium
GATCGATCCCGCTACTGCGACTTGACGCCGGCGGCCTCCAGCGCCTGGCCCCATTTCGCCAGTTCCCTGGCCATGTAGGCAGAGAAGGCCGCAGGGCTTTCCGGTTTCCAGGCCTCAAGGAAAAGGATCCGCGATTTTTCCTGGAATTCCTTTTCCTGGATGATCGCGTTCACCTCGGCATTCAGCCTGTCGATGATGGCCGCAGGCGTGCCGCGCGGGGCCAGCAGGCCGGTCCACCCCGTCACGTCGTGCTCCACCGGGATGCCGACCTCGCGCAACGAGGGAAGATCAGGCGCAAGCGTCGAGCGCGTCGGCGAGTTCACGGCAAGGCCCTTGACCTTGCCGCCGGCCACCTGCGGCAGCGACGAGGTCATGCCATCGAACATCAGATGCAGGCGGCCGGCCATCATCTCGGTCATCGCCTCGCCCGAGCCGCGATAGGAAACGGCCGTGACGTCCAGCTTCGCGGCGCGCATCAGCAGCACCATGGAGACATGGCTCAGCGACCCGGGACCGACATGCCCGTAGTTGTACTTGCCGGGGTTGGCGCGGATGTGCTCGACCGCGTCCTTCAAGGTGCTGGCGGGAAAATCGGGTGTCGCCACCAGAGCCATGCCGGTCCAGCCCACGAGGGCGACTGGATCGAGATCTTTCAAAGGATCGTAAGGGGTGTCCTTGCGCAAATGCGGCAGGATCACCAGCGGCGACAGCGAGGTCAGCAGCAGCGTGTGCCCGTCCGGCGCGGCCGCGATCACTTCCTTGATGCCGATCACGCCGGAAGCGCCCGGCTTGTTCTCGACATAGAAGGACTGCCCAAGCTTTTCCGACAGTCGCGTGCTGATCAACCGGGCCGCCACGTCCGAGGCGTTGCCCGGCGGAAAGGGCACAACGATGCGGGTCTGGCGCGCGCCCGTGGTCTGCGCCCGGACAAGGGCCGGCGCGCCCAGCACGCCAACACCTGCGGCCAGCACGGACCGGCGACTGAACGGCATTGTCATGACTCCCTCCCGGACAGTGAGATTTTCGCTTTTCAGCACTGAGCCATAATGTCATAACAAAGTCCAGCAGGATTCCTGAAGATCTACCGACCGGCCGAGCACCATGCCCCTCAACCTCCTTGAAGGCGTCCGCATCCTCGCGGTCGAGCAGTACGGCGCCGGGCCCTTCGGCACGCAGATGCTGGCCGATCTGGGCGCGGAGGTGATCAAGATCGAGAATCCGGCGGATGGCGGCGACTATGGCCGCACGGTCGGACCGCACTTCAGCCCGGACGTACCGAAGGACAGGGCGAGCTACTTCTTTCAGGGCCTGAACCGCAACAAGAAGAGCCTCGCGCTGGACATTTCCACGCCGGCCGGACGCGACGTGTTCCTGAAGCTCGTGGCGGTCTCGGATGCCGTCACCGGAAACCTGCGCGGCGACGTGCCGGACAAGCTGGGCATTGCCTATGCCCAGTTGAAGGAGGCCAATCCGCGCATCGTCTGCGCGCATCTGACCGGCTACGGCAGGCATGGCGAGCGGGCGCGCTGGCCGGGATACGACTACCTGATGCAGGCCGAGGCCGGCTACTTCCACCTGACGGGCGACCCCGAGGGCGCCCCCTCGCGGATGGGCCTGTCCCTGATCGACCTGATGACCGGGGCCGTGACCGGTCTGGCGCTGGTCTCGGCGGTCATGAAGGCCCGCGCGACAGGCCAGGGTCAGGATGTGGACGTGTCGCTGTTCGACCTCGCCCTGTTCAACCTGAACTACATTGGCCACTGGTATCTCAACGCCGGTGCGTCGACGACCCGGCTGCCCCGGTCCGCCCATCCCTCGCTCACGCCGTGCCAGACCTACCGGACCAAGGACGGTTGGATCTACCTGATGTGCAACAAGGAGAAGTTCTGGCCGCTGCTGTGCGCGCGCATCGGCCGGCCGGAGCTGGCGGCGGATGCGCGGTTCGCGACGTTTCCTGACCGACTGCGGGAACGGGAGACGATCACCGCACTGCTCGACGAAGCCCTGTCGGTGCACACGACGGCGGAGTGGATGGCTGTCTTTGCCGGAGACATTCCGGCTGCTCCGATCCTCGATGTGGCACAGGCGCTGGACAACCCCTATGTGCGCGAGAACGGCGGGATCGACGTCATTCCCCTGCCCGGCGGCGGGCGGCTGGAACTTCTCGCCAGCCCGGTGCGCGCGGAAGGCCAGTCGCCGAACAGTCCGGCTCCCGGGCTGGGCGAGCACACCGAGAGCGTGTTGCGCGCGGCGGGTGTGGACCCGGCAGACCTGGCCGCATTGCGCGCCCAGGGGATCGCGCGATGACGGCGACACAGCGCGATACCGCCCCCCTCTATGCCCGAATCTCGCAGGAACTGGGCCGGGAGATCAGCGACGGGCGCTATCCGCAGGGTGCGCTGATGCCGCCGGAGCTGGAGCTGTGCGCGAAGTACGGCGTCAGCCGCATCACCATGCGCGCCGCCATGGAAGAACTGCGGCGCAACGGCCTGATTTCGCGCCGGGCGGGTGTCGGCACGCGGGTGGAGGCACGGACGCCGCGCGATGTCTTCGTCCATGAATCCGACAGCGTCGAGAGCATCCTGCACTTCACCGACCAGCTTGAATTCCGCCTGATCGAGACGCATCGGATAACCGCACAGCGCAGCGCGGCGGAATGGCTGGGCTGTGCCACGGGCGCGCGACTGGTGCTGCTGCGGGGCCTGCGTGTGGGTCAGTCAGGCCCGCCTGTCGCGCTGTCCGCCCACCATGTGCCGGAGACCGATGCCGCATTCGCGCGCCGGGCGCATGGCCAGAAGGGCTCGATCGCCACCCGGATCGAAGCCGAGACCGGCCGCCGGATTGCAACGATCCGCCAGACGATAGAACCGGTAGCGCTCGGTGCCCGCGAGGCGAGCCTGCTGCAGGCCGGGGAAGGAGACCCGGCGCTCATGACCTGGCGCTGGCATCTTGATGACCGCGACGTCCTGCTGCTCGCCAGCAACAGCCTGTTCCCCCGCGGTCGCTATGTCTGGAGCCAGACCGTGCGCCGCCGGATCGCGCCGCCCGAACTGGCGCCTGTCCTGTCTGCGAAAGAGCCCCGATGACCGTTCCGAGCGCCTATTTTCGACAGTCCGACGGCGCCTTTCGCGAACGTTTCGGACTGTCTTTCGAGGACTTTTCGGTGGGCCAGCGGTTCTTGCACCGTCCCGGCATCACGCTGTCGCAGCAGGAGAACGTCGAGGAATCCCTCGACACGCTGAATGCGGCCATGCTGCACTACGATGCCCATTATGCGGCGCAGACCGCCTGGAAGCGCCCGCTGCTGGTCTCGACGATCACGTTGAAACGCGCCATCGGCATGGGCTCGAAGACGCTCGGGCGCCGCCGGGCGATCCTGCGCTTCGACGAGATCGCCATGACGGCGCCGCTGTTCGGCGGGGATACGATCTATTCCGAATCCGAGGTGCTGGATATCGAGCCCGGCGACCGGTCCGACTGCGGCACCGTCAGGCTGCGCACCAGCGCCGTCAAGGCGGATGGGATCGTGGCCGGCCGCTTCGTCTGGCTGGGTGCGTTCTGGCGGCGCGGCCATGGGCCGGACGCGGAACCTGGAACTCCCTGCGAAACCGCGCGTTTTTCGGCCTTTCGTAAGCTAGAGAACGGCGCGCTCATGGAAGAGCAAGGTCTTTTCTACGAGGATTTCGAGGAAGGCGACTGCTTTATCCACTATCCGCGGCGGAGTTTTTCCGAAGTCGAACTGATCGAGCAGACGCGCCGCGCGCTCGACCTCTCGCCATTCTGGCAGGACCCTGCCCAGCGCAGCGAGACTGGCGCGCTACGGGTGCCAGAACCCGTGCTGATCGGCGCCGCGACCGCACTCACCACGCGCACCTTTGGCCGTGTCGTGGCCAATCTGGGCTGGACCGACACGGAACTGCCCGCTCCCGTGTTCGCTGGCGACACGATCGAAGCCCGCTCCCGCATTGTCGCCCGGCGCGATTCCAGGTCCCGGCCCGGCGAAGGCGTGCTGACCGTCGATACCAGCGTGCGCAACCAACGGGATGTCACCGTCCTGTCGTTTCGGCGCAATCTCCTGGTCTACCGGCGCAGCAGCGCGCCCTATGCACAAGCGGGATACTGACGTCAGTTTCGCTCCCGAAGGCGGAAGTCGGGAAAGCGTATCCCCATGCGCGTGCTGCCTTCGGCGGCGAGATGTGCCTTGTCGCGATAGAGAAACGCGCCGTCCAGCGTGGCGCTGCAGCGGTCCTGCGGGCAGAGCAGACGTCGCAGCGCAATGACGTGGACGCCCTCGCCTTCGAGCGAACGCAGGAAGGCATCGA
>DAOMXN010000214.1:0-4306 GCA_035437025.1 Beijerinckiaceae bacterium
GGCCACTTCCCGTCGATCCGGAATGTCGGCGCGCCGGTCACCGCGATCGGCGCGTGGCGCGAACCGCCGCCGCGCCCCGAGCGGGCCGCGAGGAACACCTTGACGATACGGTCTTCCAGCGAATGGAAGCTGACCACGGCCAGGCGCCCTCCGGGCGGCAGGGCGCGTTCTGCCGCGTGCAGGGCACGCACCAGTTCACCCAGTTCGTCGTTCACCGCGATGCGCAGGGCCTGGAACGTCCGCGTGGCCGGGTGGATTTCGCCCGGCTTCGAGCGCACGACGCGGGCCACGGCCTCGGCCAGCTGGCGCGTGGTTTCGAACGGATGCGTCTTGCGAACCCCGACGAGCGCGCGGGCGATCGGGCGCGACAGGCGCTCCTCGCCGAAATGGTAGAGGATGTTGGCAAGCTCGACCTCATCCGCCGCGTTGACGATGTCCGCGGCGCTGGTCCCCTCCTGCTCCATCCGCATGTCGAGCGGCCCGTCGTTGCGGAAGGAAAAGCCGCGTATGGCCTCATCCAGCTGCATTGAGGAAACGCCGATGTCGAGCACGACACCGTCCGGCGCGCCGAACCCGCTCTCCTCGACGATCGCATCGAGATCGCCGAACCGGCCTTGCACCAGCGTCAGTCGGCCGCCGTACGACGCGACCAGTTCCTGGCCATCGCGCACCGCATTGGGGTCGCGGTCGATGGCGAGCACGCGCGTGTCGGGAAAGGCGTCAAGAATGGCGCGGCTGTAGCCGCCGGCCCCGAAGGTCCCGTCGACGTAGCGTCCGCCGGGCTTCAGCCCCAACGCATCGAGAGCCTCCCGGCGCAGCACCGGAATGTGACGGGCGGGTCCGCCGGCGGCGCCGGGTGTTCCAGCGCCGCTGCCCGTCATCATCCCTGTGCTCCACTCGAGTTCGATCCGGGTTCCAGCGATTGGCGATAGGCGCGCAGCCGGGTCTTGGCCTCTTCCGAATGCGCGCGGAACCGCTCCGGCTCCCAGATCTGGAACTTCGACTGCTTGCCCACGAACACCACCGCATCGGCGATGCCGGCGTGTGCCTTCAGCCGTTCCGTGACCGCGACCCGGCCCTCCGGATCGAGCTTCAGGATCTCGCTCTCGGCCAGAAGCGCAGTCGCAAAGCTGTCGTAGGCCTCCGAGTACGGATCGAACCGCGCGAGCAGCCCATCGATCTGTTTCAGGAGCCCATGACCGCCGCAGTCCAGCGCCGGCTGATCGAGCGCCCGGTAGACGAACAGCCCCTCGTGCCCGTCCTTCGCCAGAACGGCCCGGAACGATGCCGGAATCGACACCCTGCCCTTGCTGTCCAGCTTTGCGGAGAACTGCGCGAGAAACCGGTCCATCACCACGCCACGGATACGCAACATCCCCGCCCTGAACCTGGACAGCCCCCGCCACGGACGCAGCGCGCTGCGCTGCGCCAGTCGGTTCAGACCGCCAAACTCCGAATGGGATGATTTGGGATAGCATGGGATAATATGGGCGTCAACGCGTTGCGCCACGCCGTCAGGCGCAGCTCGGGATGGAAGCGCCATCACAGACGATTAACCTTAAGGAATTGTTGAAAGTGGCCGGCGCAGGCACGAAAGCGCCATTGTGGAATCGACGGCTCCCCTTACGATGGTCCGCTCAGACACCTGGAGCCAGCATGTCCGCCAAATCCCCGTTCAACCAGCCCGTCTCGGGACTTGTGACGCCGCGTTTTGCCGGCATCGCCACCTTCATGCGCCTGCCCCACGTGCCGCTGACGCGGGCAAGAGGCATCGACATCGGGCTCGTCGGCGTGCCCTTCGATGGCGGCACCACCAACCGCCCCGGCCCTCGACACGGCCCCCGCCAGGTGCGCGAGATGTCGCAGATGGTGCGCCGCATGCACCCCGACAGCCACATCGTGCCCTACGAACTCGCCAACTGCGCCGATCTTGGCGACTGCCCGGTGAATCCGGCGGACCTGAAGGACGCGGTGAAGCGCATCGAGAAGTTCTACCGCACGCTGGTCGCCAAAGGCATCCGGCCGCTCTCGGCCGGCGGCGATCATCTCATTTCCTGGCCGATCCTGCGCGCACTGGGCGCCGAACACCCCGTCGGCATGGTGCATTTCGACGCCCACACCGACCTGTTCGCGGGCTATTTCGGTGGCTTCACCGTGACGCACGGCACACCGTTCCGCCGCGCCATCGAGGATGGCGTGCTCGATCCGAAACGAACCGTGCAGATCGGCATCCGCGGCTCGATGTACGACAACGAGGACCGGGATTTCGCCGCTTCGGTCGGCGTGCGCATCATCGACATCGAGGAGTTCCATGACCTCGGCATCGACCGGACGATGGAGATCGCCCGCAAGATCGTTGGTGGCGGCCCGACCTATGTCTCGTTCGACATCGACGCGCTCGATCCGGCCTACGCGCCCGGCACCGGCACGCCCGAGATCGGCGGTTTTACCAACCGCGAGGCGCAGTTCATGCTGCGCAAGCTGCGCGGCGTGAACATCGTGGGAGCGGACATGGTGGAAGTGTCCCCGCCCTTCGATCCCTCCGGCATGACTGCTTACAACGGCGCCACCATGATGTGGGAGATTCTCTGCCTCATGTCCGAGGATGTGGCCAAGCGTCGCTGATCCGATGCACCGGGACCAAGTGTCGGCTTGACGGCTCCCGGGCGCTCGGCCTACCGCAGCGCAGCATTTCTGGCATCATCTCCACTGCAAGGAACAGATCATGGCGAAAGCTCTTTCCGGACGCACCGCGCTCGTCACCGGCTCCACCAGCGGCATCGGCCTTGCCATCGCGAAGGCGCTCGCCGGCGAAGGTGCCCGCATCGCCATCAACGGGTTCGGCACACCGGAGCAGATCGCCGACGCCGAAGCCGCGCTGAAAGCCGCCGGCGCGCCGGAGGTGAAGTACTTCAACGCCGACCTCACCGACCAGCCCGCAATCGACCGCATGATGGACGCCGTGCTCGCCTGGGCCGGCAAACTCGACATCCTCGTCAACAACGCGGGCATGCAGGTCACCGCCTCGATCGCGACCATGCCGGTTGAGACCTGGCAGAAGATCATCGCGCTCAACCTCTCGGCCTGTTTCTACACCCTGCGCCGCGCCCTGCCCGGCATGATGGAGCGCGGCTTCGGGCGTGTCATCAACATCGCCTCGGTGCACGGCCTCGTCGCCTCGGTAGAGAAGGCGCCATATGTGTCCAGCAAATTCGGCCTCGTCGGCCTGACCAAGGTCGCGGCGCTGGAGGCGGCCCCGGCCGGCACGCGGGATTCCGGCGGCGTCACGGTCAACGCCATCTGCCCGGGCTGGGTGGAAACGGCACTGATCGAGCCGCAGATCCAGGCCCGTGCCGCGAAGTTTTCCGGCGACCGCGAGGCGGGCGTGCGCGACCTTGTCAAAGAGAAGGAGCCTTCCCAGCGCATGGCGACGCCGGACGACATCGGCGCTCTCGCCCTGTTCCTCTGCTCGAACGCCGCCCACAACATCACCGGCGCGGCGATCCCGGTCGATGGCGCCTGGACGGCGCAGTGAGGGCGGGAAGGGCGAAGTAATCGCCAATCGTCGGTGTCATTCCGGATTGGCGAAGCCCGGTCCGGACTCCATCTTTTTCAAAGCTTCGATCGAAAACGACGGGTTCCGGGCTCCGCTTCGCGACCCCGGAATGACACCTTTATTGCCTATTGCCGGCTGCCCTCTTCCCCATTCGCGATTGGCCACTCACCATTCGCCCCATCAAACCCTTCCTTAACAAACCGCGCGCAGCCTCATCCCATGATTGCTTGAGGAACAGCGCCAGCGCCGGCGCAAGGAGGGGTTTCGATGTCCGTGACGCCCGCATTCCGCCAGCAGATGAAAGGCTACGGCCTCACCACCGCGCAGATCCTCTATCGCATGCCGGATTACCGGAACCTGCTGCAGGAATACATCTGGCAGGACTACGATCTCGCCCCGCATTTTCCGGAGCTGAAGAAGTTCCTCGAATTCTGGCAGGACAATCTCGAAGGCCCGCTCGTCTCCGTCACGATCTGCCAGGCCGAGAAGATCGGCCCGCGCAAATTCGGCAAGGTGGACGGATTGTTCCTGCTGCATTGAGCGGGCGTTTCCCCGGCTGGACGCGGCACGCGACCCCGCCCGCCATCGATTCTCCACAAAGCCGCGCGCATCCTGACGCACCGGGTGTGGGGCGCCCGGAACCTGCTCGCAACCTTTTGGAGAATTCCATGCTTCGCAGCGCTTCACGCCGCGCAACCGCCGCCGCCCTTCTGCTGGCCGCCGTTGGCGCGGCCCCCGCCCTCGCCCAGA
>DAOMXN010000215.1:0-4276 GCA_035437025.1 Beijerinckiaceae bacterium
AAGGCTGCGAAACATCCGACCGAGCCTGAGAGACGCAGCGACGCTGCCGCCCGTCGAATGGATGAAGATCACGTTCATGAGGCCCGGCCGGTCGGTTTCCCGACGGGCGAAGGCGAGAAACGCCTCGGGGGTCGCCGAGGTGATGGTTCCGCTGGCCTGGATGAAACGGGGGCAATCGGCCGAACAGGGACCGTAGGGCACCGTTGTAAAGGTCATTTCCGCTGAGCGGCTTGGCGTTGCGCCAAGCGCAAGCCAAACCGTGCCCAGGAACGCGGACAAACGCAACCGACGCATGGAACGCAACTCTACAGAACGCAACGCAACTGACGGCTGTGACTATGTCGGCTCACGGTTAAAAAACCGCAGCCCCCACAGGAAAACATTCGTTCTGTTTTGGATCGAACTGGTGGGCGGTGAGAGATTCGAACTCCCGACCTACTGGGTGTAAACCAGCCGCTCTAACCAGCTGAGCTAACCGCCCTCGGCGCGTCTTTCACTGCATTTCGCATCGAAAGGCAAGCGGGCCGATCACATCCGCGTGGTCGCCAGCCGGAACTTCGACAATTCCTGCGGGCTCAGCACGCGGAACTCCGAATGCGGGATGCTTTCGGCCAGTTTCGCCAGTCCCGGATTGATGCCCATCTTCTGGTAATAGCTGGCGAAGGCAGTCGCGATCTGGTCACGATCCACCTTGATGCTGGTCACCGTGCCGGCCATGCGATCGTGCACCTCGGTCTGCACCGGACGGGCGCCGTGCACCGCGACGACACTGCCTTGCGGCACCACGCGCTTGGCGCCGCCCGCCAGCACGAACACGCAAGCCGAGCCGCAGAGGCCCCGTCCGAGGCCTCCCGTCCTGGTGATCGGCTCGCCATTCGTCTGGGCGACCATGACGGTCACGCCGGCCTGGCGCAAGTACATGCCGAGCGACAGACCGCCATAGGCGTTGCCGCCTCCCGAATGAATGATGAAGAGCTTGGCGAGGCGCTTGTTCTTTCCACTGTGGCGCATGAACCAGGTGAGGTCCTCGACCTCGCGGCCGTTGATGCTCCCGGTGGCGACAATGGCGGATGCGCAGTTCGGACGGCACTTGCCGTCATCGATCTCGACCGTGCTGTAACTGAGCGCCGCGGCCGGTACGATCAAGCCAAGCCACGCAGCGGCGGCAATTCCAAGACAACGCAACTGTCCCATGGACGCACCCGGTCGGTTAACCAATGTTAACAGTCAAGACGAGCGCTGCCGTTGCGTCAACAAAAACCCCGCGCCGTGCGCGGGGTTCCTGCATTCGATGACGGATATGCTTAACAGCCGTCAGTGCGCCACTGTTGCACTGTCCTCTGACTTGTCCTTGGCCGCCGCCTTGTCGGCCAGTTCCTCGTCCCAGATGATCGGCGTCGGCTGACGCACAAGCGCGTGCTTGAGCACCTCGTCCATGCGCGAGACCGGGATGATCTCCAGCCCGTTCTTCACGTTGGCCGGGATCTCGGCGAGATCCTTGACGTTGTCCTCGGGGATCAGCACGGTCTTGAGCCCGCCCCGCAGCGCCGCCAGCAGCTTCTCCTTGAGCCCGCCGATGGGCAGCACCCTGCCCCGCAGCGTGACCTCGCCGGTCATGGCGACCGTGCGCCGGATCGGAATGCCGGTGAGGATCGACACGATGGTCGTCGCCATGGCGATGCCCGCCGAAGGGCCATCCTTGGGCGTCGCGCCTTCCGGCACGTGCACGTGGATGTCGCGCTTGTCGAACAGCGGCGGCTCGACGCCGAAATCGATGGCGCGCGAGCGGACATAGGAGGCCGCCGCCGAGATCGATTCCTTCATCACGTCGCGCAGGTTGCCCGTGACGGTCATCTTGCCCTTGCCGGGCATCATGACGCCTTCGATGGTGAGCAGTTCGCCGCCGACCTCGGTCCAGGCCAGCCCGGTGACGACGCCGACCTGATCCTCGGTCTCCGCCTCGCCGTAGCGGTACTTCGGCACGCCCAGGAAATCGGCGAGGTTGGCAGCAGTAACGTCCACCTTGACCAGCTTCTTGAGCGTGATTTCCTTCACCGCCTTGCGCACGAGGTTGGAAATCTCGCGTTCGAGGTTGCGCACGCCCGATTCCCGCGTGTAGCGGCGCACCAGGGTGAGCAGCGCCTCCGCGTCGATGGACCATTCCTCAGGCTTCAGGCCGTGCTTGGAAATCGCGTTCGGGATCAGGTGCTTGCGCGCGATCTCGGCCTTCTCGTCCTCGGTGTAGCCGGCGATGCGGATGATTTCCATGCGGTCCATCAGCGGCGCGGGGATGTTCAGCGAGTTCGCCGTGGTCACGAACATGATGTTCGACAGGTCGTAGTCCACTTCCAGATAGTGGTCCGCGAAGGTCGCGTTCTGTTCGGGATCGAGCACCTCCAGCAAGGCGGACGACGGATCACCGCGGAAGTCCATGCCCATCTTGTCGATCTCGTCGAGCAGGAAGAGCGGATTCTGCGTCTTGGCCTTGCGCAGGGACTGGATGATCTTGCCAGGCATCGAGCCGATGTAGGTGCGCCGGTGGCCGCGGATTTCCGCCTCGTCGCGCACGCCGCCGAGCGACATGCGCACGAACTCGCGGCCGGTCGCCTTGGCGATCGACTTGCCGAGCGAGGTCTTGCCGACGCCGGGCGGGCCGACAAGGCACAGGATCGGGCCGGTGAGCTTGTTGGCGCGCTGCTGCACGGCGAGATACTCGACGATGCGCTCCTTGACCTTGTCGAGACCGAAGTGATCCGCATCCAGGACTTCCTGGGCGAGGTTCAGGTCCTTCTTCACCTTGGAGCGCTTGCCCCAGGGCAGCGAGAGCATCCAGTCAAGGTAGTTGCGCACCACGGTGGCTTCCGCCGACATCGGCGACATCTGCCTGAGCTTCTTGAGCTCGTGCATCGCCTTGTCATGCGCTTCCTTGGAGAGCTTGGTGCGCTTGATGCGGTCTTCGAGTTCGGCCATCTCGTCCTTGCCGTCCTCGTCGCCCAGCTCCTTCTGGATCGCCTTGATCTGCTCGTTGAGGTAGTATTCGCGCTGTGTCTTCTCCATCTGGCGCTTGACGCGCGTGCGGATGCGCTTCTCGACCTGGAGAACGGAAACCTCGCTCTCCATCAGGCCGAGCACTTTCTCCAACCGGTCCGACACCCTGGGCATCTCCAGGATCGCCTGCTTGTCGGCGATCTTCACCGACAGGTGGGAGGCGATGGTGTCGGCCAGCTTGGCGTAGTCGTCGATCTGCGTGACCGCGCTGACGACATCGGGCGAAAGCTTCTTGTTGAGCTTCACATAGCCTTCGAACTCGTTGACGACCGAGCGCGCCAGCGCCTCGACCTCGACCTTGTCGCCGGCGTCATCGGCCAGCACGTCCACCTCGGCCTCCAGATGGCCATCGTCCTTTACATACCGACGCACGCGCGCGCGCCCGGCGCCCTCGACCAGCACCTTCACGGTGCTGTCCGGCAGCTTCAGGAGCTGGAGGACCGTCGCCAGCGTGCCGACCTCGTAGATGCCGTCCGCCTTCGGGTCGTCCTCGTCCTTGTTCTTCTGCGTGGCGAGAAGGATGTAGCGATCCGACTTCATCACCTCTTCGAGGGCGCGGATCGACTTCTCGCGGCCGACGAACAGCGGCACGATCATGTGCGGGAAGACGACGATGTCCCTGAGCGGCAGCACCGGCACCGTGTCGACGGAACCGGGAACGAGCGGAGGACGCGGCTTGGTAGCGGTCATTTCTTGATCCCTCTGGTGCCGCGGGCGGACAAGCCCGCCCCGGCTCTCGACGACGCCGACACCGATCCCGCTGCAAGCAACACGCGAAACCGGCAGAACCCGCGACTCAGTGGCGTTCCCGCCGCCGTCTCCGGCTAAGGTGGGGGGGAACGGTTAAGGATTCAAGGTGGGTGGTCTGTTCATGACTGCAATCGGGATTCCGCTACCCTGCCAAGCTGGTCAGGTCCTGGTATGCCGGGTATCCTGTGATGTTGGCCCAGAAGGAGGCAGCGATGAAAGACGGCGCGGCGTCGACCAATTCAATGTCATTGCGCATCCTGCGTTCTCCGCTCACACGCCTCGTCCTCCTGGGCGGGCCCGTGTTTTTCATGATGGGCTTGAGCAGTGGTTTCATGGAGAAATTCAGGGGCGATCCCGTGAAGTCCATCGCCGCCGTGTTGGGCATGGCCATGGCCGCCCTCGCCTTCTACGTGGCATATGCGCGGCTGGTCGAGCGGCGTCCAGCCAACGAACTCTCGCTCCATGGCGCCGGTCGGGA
>DAOMXN010000216.1:0-4276 GCA_035437025.1 Beijerinckiaceae bacterium
GGCCGCGCGGGAACCGGCGCCATCGGCGCGGTTGGCTGCGAGGCGGCGACTGGGCCGTCCTCGCCGCGACGGATCCAGTCGGAGCGGGCGATGATGGCGTTGAGCACCTCGTCCTGGATCAGATCGGCCACCTTGATCAGATCCGCCGTGGTCAGGAGCTTCACCTGGCGGATGACGCGCACGAAGGCCTGTGCGCGGACGTCGGCGATCCCATCCTGCGTCAGGTCAAGGCGGAACGCCGTCGCCAGTTCGTTGAACAACTGGATGTAGACGAGGCGGATGTAGTTCTCGATGGAGGCGCTGCCCTTGGCGCCGGTCGACAGGCGTTCCTGATATTCGGCCATGCGCGCGCGGTAGTAGTCGAGCCGGTCCACGAGCGCGGTCACGGTGCGCAACGCGGAAGCGGGGTCCGGCGAGAGCAACGCGGCGAGGTCCGCCGGGATGCGTCGGTGCAGCCCCGAGATGGTCCAGCCCGGCAGGTTGGCCGGCGCGGTTTCGGAAATGTGGTTGGGATAGCCGTCGAAGGGCGCGGCGCCGGCCAGCGGGAAGGCGATGGCGTTGGAAGGGATTGGCTCCGGCGCGGCCTTCTGCGCGCCAGGAATCAGTTTCGAAAGGCCGAAATCCAGCCTGATGCGCGGCAAACTCATGAATGCAACCCGCCCGGTCCGATAAGCTTCAGCGCGAGACCCTAGAGCAAAGGCGCAAAGGAACGCTGAAGCGAGAGGGTTGACGCTGGGTAAGCGTCATTTGCGGGATTGAACGGAATGGCCGTGGCGGAGCGCTATGCGCCCCAGCGTTCCGCAGCCTCGTCATCGGCGACTTTCGCCGCCACCCAGTCGCCGGCGGCGCCGTCGCGGCGATGCTCCTTCTTCCAGAACGGAGCGCGGGTCTTGAGGTAGTCCATCAGGAAGTCGGCGGCCTCGAAGGCGGCCTTCCGATGGGCGGATGCCGCGACCACCAGCACGATGTTTTCGCCCGGCGCGATCCGGCCATAACGATGAATGACAGTCAGTCCCTGCAGCGGCCAGCGCATCGCCGCCTCGCGCGCGACGCGCATCATCTCATCCTCGGCCATGCCGGGATAATGTTCGAGTTCTAGCGCGGCGAGGGTGCCGCCTTCGTCGCGGCACAGGCCGGCGAAGGTCACGACCGCGCCGATGTCCGCGCGGTCGGCCGTCAGCAGGCGGGTTTCTTCTGCCGGATCGAAGTCGCCGGCCTGCACTCTGACCGTCGGAGTGGCCGACATGTCAGCCTCCCGTCATCGGCGGGAAGAAGGCGATCTCCCGCGCTCCCGCCAGCGGGGCGTCGTGCTTCACGTGGCGCTTGTCGATGGCGACGCGGATCAGCGAGGCCTTTTCGAAGGCATGGGCGTATTCCTCTCCGCGCCCCTGCATCCAGGCGAGAAGATCGGCCACGGTCGTCAGGCCGGCCGGCAGGTCGACGCGTTCGTCCGGCTTGCCGATGCGTTCGCGCACCCAGGCGAAATAGACGAGCTTCATTCCTCGGCATCCTGCTCCAGGATATGGCGGATGCCCGCCTTCAGGTAGTCATAGCCAGTATACAGGGTGATGACGGCGGCGATCCAGAGCAGCGTCAGGCCAATCCGGACGGTCCAGCCCTTGGGCAGCAGCGCGTCGCCGGCCGGTCCGGCAATAAGAAAGCCGATGGCGACGAGCTGTCCCGTGGTCTTCCATTTCGCCAGCTGCGAGACGGGTATCGACACCCGCACCTCGGCCAGAAACTCGCGCAGGCCCGAGACCAGAACCTCGCGACAGAGGATGATGATCGCCGCCCAGAGTGCCCAGGAGCGTATGGTGCCGTCCGAGACCAGCATCAGCAGGCTGGCGGCGACCAGGAGCTTGTCGGCGATCGGATCGAGCATGCGCCCCAGCGCCGACTGTTGCGACCAGGCCCGCGCTAGATAGCCGTCGAGGTAGTCCGTGACGCCGGCGGTGACATAGATCGCCAGGGCCGTCCAGCGCAGCCAGAATTCCTCCGGCCAGAACAGCAGCGCGACCAGCGCCGGTATCGCGAGGATGCGGCCGTAGGTCAGGATGTTGGGCAGGTTGAAAGGGCTCTTTCGGGCGGAGGGCATCGGCGTCCGGTGTCAGGTTCGCTCGCACCGAACACAGGCGTTGCGCCTCGTCAAGGCAAGGCTGTGCGAACCGGCGCGAAATCCGCCGGCTTGTCGCGCCTCACCCCTGGCGTTCGTGGAAAAAGTCGTAGACCGCCTTCGCCGTGGCGGCGTTGACGCCGGGGCATTTGGCCAGATCGTCCAGCGAGGCGCGGCTTGCCGCCTTGGCCGTGCCGAAATGCAAGAGCAGGGCGCGCTTGCGGCGCGGGCCGATGCCGGGCACCTCGTCCAGCGGGTTCTTTACCAGCTCGCGCTTGCGCTTGGCGCGATGCGTGCCGATGGCGAAGCGATGCGCTTCGTCGCGCAGACGCTGCACGAAGTAGAGCGCGGAGTCGCGCGGCGGCAGCTTGAACGGCGCCCGACCGTCGATGAAGAAGGTTTCGCGGCCGGCGTCGCGGTCCGGACCCTTGGCGATGCCGACCAGCGGCACGCCAGCCACGCCGAGATCGGCCAGCACGCTCCGCGCCGCGTCGAGCTGGCCCTTGCCGCCGTCGATCAGCACGAGGTCAGGCCAGGCCGGAAAGGCTTCGGTGTCCCGAGGCGGTTCGCCATCGTCGCGGGCGGCTTCCTTTTGCAATCGGCCGAAGCGCCGCGACAGCACCTCGCGCATCATGCCGTAGTCGTCGCCGGGCGTCAGATCCTGCGCCCGGATATTGAAGGTCCGGTAGTGCGTTTTCATGAAGCCCTGCTCGCCGGCGACGATCATCGCGCCGACGGCATTGGCGCCCATGATGTGCGAATTGTCGAAGACGTCGATGCGGCGCGGCGGCTTCTCCAGTCCGAACGCCTGCCCGAGCGCCGCCAGCAGCTTCTGCTGGCTGGCGGTGTCGGCGAGGCGGCGCGACAGCGCCTCGCGGGCGTTGGTGGCGGCGTGATCTACCAGATCCTTCTTCTCGCCCCGCTTCGGCACGGCGATCTCGACGCGGTGGCCGGCGCGCGTCGCCAGGGCTTCGGCGAGCAGGGCGCGGTTCTCGATGTCGTGACTGATGAGGATGAGCCGCGCCGCGGGCCGTTCATCGTAGAACTGGCCGAGAAAGGCATCGAGCACTTCGGCGGGCGACAGGGACCGGTCGGCGCGCGGGTAGAAGGCGCGGTTGCCCCAGTTCTGGTAGGCGCGGAAGAAGAAGGCCTCGATGATGAACTGCCCGGCCTCCTCGTGCACGGCGAAGACATCGGCCTCCTCGGTCTCGCGCGGGTTGATGTCCTGCGTCGACTGGATCGCCGAGAGCGCGGCCAGCCGGTCGCGGTAGCGCGCCGCGCGTTCGAATTCGAGATCGTCCGAGGCGGCCTGCATTTCCGCGGCGATCCGCTGCTTCACGGCC
The DNA here is from genome assembly GCA_035437025.1 of Beijerinckiaceae bacterium. GTDB lineage: Bacteria > Pseudomonadota > Alphaproteobacteria > Rhizobiales > Beijerinckiaceae > JAIUNP01. The sequence continues at coordinate 3,457 of DAOMXN010000216.1, forward strand.
ACCGACTTGCCGGTGAGGAAGTCCTTCGCCTCCTTCACCAGCGTGGCGTAATCCGCGATCGAGGTCTCGCCGGTACAGGGGCCGGCGCAGCGTTTGATCTGGTAGAGCAGGCAAGGGCGTGAGCGGTTCTCGTAGTAGCTGTCGCTGCAGGAGCGCAACAGGAAGGCGCGCTGCAACGCGTTTATGGTGCGCCCCACTGCCTGCGCGCTGGCGAACGGGCCGAAGTAGTCACCCTTGCGGCCGCGTGCGCCGCGATGCTTGGCGATCTGGGGCGCGGCATGATCGCCGGTGACGAGGATGTAGGGGAACGACTTGTCGTCCCGCATCAGCACGTTGAAGCGGGGCTTCAGCTGCTTGATGTAGTTGGTCTCCAGCAGCAGCGCCTCGGTTTCCGTCTCGGTGGTGACGAATTCCATGGCACGGGTCGCGGCGATCATGCGCGCGATGCGGTTGGTGTGGCCGACGCCGCGGGTATAGCTGGCGACGCGCTTCTTCAGGCTCTTGGCCTTGCCGACATAGAGCACCTCGCCGCCTTCGCCGGCCATGCGGTAGACGCCGGGTCCGTTGGGCAATGTCTTCCAGATGGCGCGGATCACCTCGACGCCCATGCTCAGGGCGGCCGGGGTCGCATCGTCGGAAAGGTCAAGCGTGTCCTCGGCCGTAAGCGGGGCTTCCGGCTCGTCGGCCTCCGGGTCCTCGGGGGGCATGTCGTGGGGTTGGCGCGCCATCATTGTGAGATAGGCGTTTCGCGCGCCGGGGAAAAGCCGCCCTGTGCGCGAACGCACATCGAAGGGTTGGGAGTGGGGTTAGGTTCCAATCA
>DAOMXN010000217.1:0-4272 GCA_035437025.1 Beijerinckiaceae bacterium
TCGGCGGCAAGGAGAGCCAGGCCAGCCAATGGGGCGCGCTGGCGGCGCTGGCCGCGCGCGTAACGGGCCGGCCGTGCAAACTCAGGCTCGACCGTGACGATGATTTCGTGCTCACCGGCAAGCGTCACGATTTCGGCGTGCGCTGGACCACCGGCCACGACGGCGACGGCAGGATTGTCGGGCACGACATCGTCTATGACGCGCGCTGCGGCTATTCGGCCGAACTGTCGCAGGGCGTGATCGACCGGACGATGTTCCACGCCGACAGCGCCTATTTCCTGCCCAGTACCACGATCCTGACCCGGCGGCTGAAGACCAACACGGTGTCCAACACCGCGTTTCGCGGCTTCGGCGGTCCGCAGGGCGTGCTGGCGATGGAAACGGTCATTGATCGCATCGCCCAGTCGCTCGGGCGCGATCCGCTCGATGTGCGCAAGGCGAATTTTTATGGCGCGGGACGGGATGTGACGCCCTACGGCCAGACCGTCACGGATTGCGACACCTTGCTGCCGCTGGTGGAAACCCTGGAGTCGACCAGCCAGTACCGGGCCCGGCGCTCCGACATCGCGCGCTTCAACGCCGCCTCGCCGATCCTGAAGAAGGGCATCGCCCTGACGCCGGTCAAATTCGGCATCTCTTTCACCCTGATGCACCTCAACCAGGCCGGCGCGCTCGTGCACGTGTTCGCCGACGGCTCGATTTCCATAAACCACGGCGGCACCGAGATGGGGCAGGGGCTCTACGTCAAGGTGGCGCAGGTGGTGGCCGAGGAATTCGGCGTACCGCTGGCGCAGGTGAAGATCACCGCCACGACCACGGACAAGGTGCCGAACGCCGGACCGACGGCGGCCTCGGCGGGATCGGACCTCAATGGCATGGCGGCGCAGGCCGCCGCCGTGCAGATCCGTGCCCGCATGGCCGAGGTGGCGGCGCAGATGCTCGAGGCGCCGGTCGAGGCGGTCGTGTTCCGCGATGGTGCCGTTGCGTCCGGCGATCGGCGCATGACTTTCGCGGAACTGGCCAAGGCCTGCTGGCTCCGGCGCGTATCTCTGTCGCAGACCGGTTTTTACGCGACGCCGGAAATCCACTGGGATCGGGCGAAGGCGAGCGGCCGGCCCTTCCTCTATTTCGCCTATGGCGCCTGCTGTGCCGAGGTCATCCTCGATACGATGACCGGCGAGAACAGGGTGACGCGCGTCGACATCCTGCACGATTGCGGGCGCTCGCTGAATCCGGCCATCGACATCGGCCAGATCGAGGGCGGATTCGTGCAGGGCATGGGCTGGTTGACCACCGAGGAACTGGTGTTCGACGCCAAGGGCCGGCTGCGCACCCATGCGCCGGCCACCTACAAGATTCCGGTCGCCTCCGATGTGCCGGAGGACTTTCGCGTCTCGCTGTGGGACGCGGAGAACCGCGCGCCGACGATCTATCGGTCAAAGGCGGTGGGTGAGCCGCCGTTCATACTCGGCGTCGCCGTGTTCTCGGCGCTGGCGGACGCGGTCCATTCGCTGCGGCCGGGGACCCCTGTGGCGCTCGATGCGCCGGCCACGCCCGAGGCGCTGATGCGCGCCGTGCGGGTGTCGCGGGGCGCGGCTTGAAGCTCTGGTCCGAGATTGCCGCCGCGCTGGAGCGCGATGGCTTCGCCGCTCTCGTCACCATGAAGGAAGTGCGCGGGTCCAGTCCGCGCGAAGCCGGCGCACGCATGCTGGTCCGCCGCGATGGAGGATTTCGCGGCTCGATCGGTGGCGGGGCTCTGGAACACGAGACGCTGACGGATGCGTTGCGCCTGCTGGAGCAGGGAAGGCCTACCGCGCTCGACCGGCAGCAAGCACTCGGACCCGATCTCGGCCAGTGCTGCGGCGGGCATGTGCGTGTTGCGATCGAGGTCTTCGTGCGCGATGACCTCGTCTGGGTCCGGCCACTGGCGGTGGCCGAGGGCGCGGATGGCGTGCTCGAAACGCTCGGCAGGCCGGATGGCGCGGGGCGGCTGTTGCGGCAGGTCGCGATCCCTTCCGCCGAAGGCGTGCGGGAAATCTTCGGCATTCGGCGAACGCCCGTGTTCCTGTTCGGCGCGGGCCATGTGGGGCGGGCGGTGGCGCTGGCGCTCGGTCCGCTGCCGTTCCGCGTCGACTGGATCGATTCGCGCGCCGATGCTTTTCCCGAACGGGTACCGGGCAACGCCACGCCCCGCCATGCCTCCGATCCGGCCGCGCTCGTCGCCAATGTCCTTCCCGGAACGCTGGCGCTGGTGATGACCCACAGCCATCCGCTGGATCTTGCCATCGTTTCGGCCGCGCTTGCGAGCGGCGCCTTTCCCTATGTCGGTCTGATCGGCAGCGCGACGAAGCGGGCGCGCTTTACCAGCCAGTTGCGCCAGATCGGCCTGTCCGAGGCGCAACTGGGCCCGCTTGCTTGTCCCATCGGTGACGGTGATGTGCGCGACAAGAGCCCCGCCGCCATCGCCGCGGTGGCGGCGGTCGAATTGCTGCGCTGGCGGGAGCGAACGGCGCCGCACCGGCTTTGACCTTTGCGCGTCGACGCGGTTAGATGATCTCAGAGCGTCGGAACAGGCGCGTCTTGGAGGGAGGATTTCATGAAGGTTCGCGTGCTACTTGCAGCGGCGTTCGCGGTGCTTGCGGCCACGGCTTCAGCCCAGGATTATCCGAACCGGCCGGTAACGCTGGTCGTGCCGTTCGCGGCTGGCGGGCCGAGCGACATCATCGGCCGGCTCCTGGCGCAGTCGATGACGCAGACGCTGAAGCAGCAGGTGATCGTCGAGAACACCGCCGGCGCGGGCGGCACTCTGGCCATCAACCGCGTCGCCAAGGCGGCGCCCGATGGCTACACCATCCTGATCTCGCATGTGAATCATGCCGCGACCGCGATCCTGTATCGCAAGCTCCAGTACGATCCGGTTGAGGATTTCGCGCCGATCGGCCTCGCCACCGACGGGGCGATGGCGATCATCGGCAAGAAGGGCATCGCGCCCAACACGATTCAGGAGCTGATGGCGCATATCAAGGAGCAGAAGGACAAGGTCTCCTACGCGCATGCCGGCATCGGATCGGGCGCGCATCTGTGCGGCCTGCAGCTGATGAGCGCGCTGCAGACACAGATGACGGTGGTCACCTATCGCGGCACGGGCCCTGCGCTGAACGATCTTGTTGGCGGACAGATCGACCTGTTGTGCGATCAGGTCACCAGTGCGCTGCCGCAGATTCAGGCCGGCACGGTGAAGGCCTACGCGGTGACCACCAAGGAGCCGCTGAAGTCCCTGCCGCTGCCGAGCATGGAGCAGGTGGGCATCAGGGGGTTCGAGGTCAATGTCTGGCACGGGCTTTACGCGCCGAAGGGCACCCCCGCTCCGATCGTCGAGCGCCTGGCGTCCGCCCTGCGCGCCGCGCTGAAGGATCCGCTGGTCCTGAAGCGTCTGGACGATCTCTCCACCACGCCGGTCTCCGACGAGCGTGCAACGCCGGACGCCCTGAAAAAGCACCTTGTTTCCGAGATCGCGAAGTGGCGGCCGATCATCCAGGGCGCGGGGCAGTACGCGGACTGACGGATATCCAGGGGATGTCCGCCGGCATGCCGGCGGCTATTTCCGTGCCCGATAGGGCGTGATCCAGCCGAGACCGGCCAGCGTGCCGGCGCGGGGGCGATATTCGCACCCGACATAGCCGTCATAGCCCAACCGGTCGAGCGTCGCGAAGACAAAGCCGTCGTCGAGTTCTCCGGTTCCGGGCTCGTGCCGCAGGGGCACGCTCGCGGTCTGGACATGCCCGATGATCGGCATCATGGCCGCCAGCGCCTTGGTCACGTCGCCGTGCAGGATCTGGCGGTGGTAGATGTCGAACTGCAACTTCAGGTTCGGCAGCTTCAGGGCATCAATCGTTGTCGCTGCAAGGGCGAAATCCGTGAGGAAATAGCCGGGATTGTCGCGGCTGTTGAGCGGTTCGATCAGCACGTCGATGCCGTGCGGACCGAAAACCTGCGCCGCTTCCTTCAGCGAGTCGCCGAACCGAGCGACACAGCGCGGATCGTTGCGGTCGGCGATGCCGGCCATCAGGTGCAGCCGGCGCGCGCCGGTCGCCTGCGCGTAGCGCAGTGCGAGCGGCAGGCTTGCCGACAGGTCCGAGGCCCGCTCCGGCAATGCCGCGAAACCGCGCTCGCCCCTGGCGAAGTCGCCGGGGTAGACGTTGAACAGGGCCTGGGTCAGCCGGCAGTCGGACAGCTTTCGGGCGATGTCCTCGGCCGGGAGCTGCGCCATGG
>DAOMXN010000218.1:0-4236 GCA_035437025.1 Beijerinckiaceae bacterium
GTCCAGCCGAGCAGCGGCGCCGCGAGCCATGCGCTCGCCACCGCCGCCGGCCAGGTCATGAAGGGTTCGAGAAAGAAGGCTGGAAAGGCCTGGTTCCGGCGGATGACCAGCCACCGCAACTGTCGATCCAGAACCGTCCGCCAGGAGCGGTTTTCGAGCGGCTGGGCCACGAACCCGTCGGTGTAAACGGTTGCCAGGCCCAGGCGCCCCATCGCCACGGAGAGGGCATGATCGTCACCGAAGTGATCGGCCAGAATGCCGAGTCCCCCGGCCTGGACCAGATCCGCCTTTCTGAACAGCATCACCTTGCCGTAGCCCAGGTTCATGCCCAGTACGGAAGCCGCCAGCGTGTAGGGTGCGTCGCGACCGTTCATCATCGACTGCTCGACGTCCGCCGCAAGACTGCGCGGGTTCACGCCAACGGGGATGGAGCAGACGAGGCCAGTGCCGGAGCCAAGGTAGCGCACCAGACGCGCGAGATCGCCGACTTCGAACGCAACATTCGCATCCTTGATCAGCTGCGTTTCATAGTTCGAGGCCGCGAGCGCCGGAACGAGGTTGTTGATCTTGGGGTTACGCCCGATGCGCTCCCGGGCGACGAAGAAGCGCAGATCGGCTCCCTCGATCCGCTGCGCATGATCCTTGATCAGGCGAAAGGCCGGCGCGTCGACGCTGTCACTGCACACGAGGACCTCGAAGCGCGGGTATGAAAGCCTGACCACACGGTCAAGACACCCGGCAACATCATGATCGGCGGCGCTGACCGGCAGCAGCACCGAAACCGGCGGCTGATCCTCCCGTTGCCGCGCAAGACGGCGCACTGTCCAGGGATGCAGCAGGGCCAGGACCATCACGGCGGGGTGTACAAGCGCAATCGACAGCCATGCGCAGAACGCCAGCACGTCGGCGACTGACGCTTCGGCAAATGGCAAAACCATGAAGAGCGCGCCCTATGCCGGTCCTTCGGCAAGGCCCGGACCCTGATCCGGCCGCAGACCTCACGCGAAGTCTATTCAACGGGCGCTGTCGCGGCAAGGCAGGCCGTGTCACCCTGCCCGCGACTTCGAGCGCCCTCCGTCGGATCGCGGTTTGATCTGTCTGATAGCGCGCGCCGCGCTTTGCTGCATACGAGGTCCGGTGATGTTGGGACAGCGGGACACGGCCGGTCAGAGCGGGCAGCGTTCCAGCGCTGGAAATGAAGGCAAAAAATGACGGCCAAGACAATTCTCGTAACGGGCGGCAGCGGTTTCCTGGGCTCGCACCTGTGTGATCGACTGATCCGCGAGGGGCATGACGTCGTCTGCGTCGACAATTACTTCACCGGCTCGAAGCGCAACGTTCAGCACCTGATCGCGCATCCGCGCTTCGAGGTGATGCGACACGATGTCACGATGCCGCTGTACGTCGAAGTTGATGCGATCTACAACCTCGCCTGCCCGGCTTCCCCGATCCACTACCAGTACGATCCGGTGCAGACGACCAAGGCCAGCGTACATGGCGCGATCAACATGCTCGGTCTTGCCAAGCGCCTGAAGTGCCGCATCTTCCAGGCCTCGACCTCAGAGGTCTACGGCGATCCCACCATCCATCCCCAGACCGAGGACTACTGGGGCAACGTCAATCCCATCGGCCCGCGATCCTGCTACGATGAAGGCAAGCGCTGCGCGGAAACCCTGTTCTTCGACTATCATCGCCAGCACCGGCTGGAGATCAAGGTCGCGCGCATCTTCAACACCTATGGGCCGAGGATGCACCCGAATGACGGACGCGTGGTATCCAATTTCATCGTGCAGGCATTGCGCGGTGATCCTATCACGCTCTATGGCGACGGCAGCCAGACGCGCTCGTTTTGCTATGTCGACGATCTCATCGAGGGCATGGTCCGGCTGATGAACACCCCCGCCGAGGTGACCGGCCCCGTCAATCTCGGCAATCCGGCGGAATTCACAATCCGCGAACTGGCCGAACAGGTTATCGATCTGACCGGGTCCGCTTCCCGCCTCGACTTCCGTCCCCTGCCGCAGGACGATCCCCGCCAACGCCGGCCCGACATCGCGCTTGCGCGGCGGCTGCTGGACGACTGGCAGCCCGGCGTCGGCCTGCGCGAGGGCCTGACGAAGACCATCGCCTATTTCGATCGGCTGCTCGCAGACCGGCCCGGTGACGCTTCGCCATGACCGCTCCTGCCATACTGGTCACGGGCGGCGCGGGTTACATCGGTGCCCACACCTGCAAGGCGTTGGCGCGGGCCGGTTATCGTCCGGTGACCTATGACGATCTCAGCGCCGGGCATCGCGAGGCCGTCCGATGGGGGCCGCTCGAAGTCGGCGATATTGCGGATCGCGCCCGACTTGGGGCGGTGCTGGCGCGCTGGTCGCCGAAGGCGGTGCTGCACTTGGCCGCCCACGCCTATGTGGGCGAGTCCGTCGAACATCCGGGCAAGTACTACCGCAACAACGTCGCGGGTTCCCTGTCGCTGCTTGAAGCGCTTCGCGATCACGCCATGACCCGGATCGTCTTTTCCAGTTCCTGCGCTACCTATGGCATGCCGGACATGCTGCCGATCACCGAAGAGATGGAGCAGCGGCCGATCAGCCCTTACGGGGCGAGCAAGCTGATGACCGAGCGGATGCTTGCCGACTTCGGCGCGGCGCACGGCCTGCACGCCATCGCACTGCGCTACTTCAATGCAGCGGGTGCCGATCCGGACGGCGAGATTGGCGAAGACCACACTCCGGAGACCCACCTTATCCCCCTGGTGATCACGGCGGCGGCCGGCCGACGACCGGCCGTGCAGGTGTTCGGCGACGACTACCCGACGCCGGACGGCACCTGCATCCGCGACTACGTCCATGTCAGCGATCTTGCCGATGCCCATGTCCGCGCACTGCAGGCCCTGGAACGGGGACAGGGCCCAGTCGCCTGCAATCTGGGCACCGGTCGCGGCTGGTCCGTGCGCGACATCATCGGTGCGGTCGAACGGGTAAGCGGCAGACCGGTTCCGGTCGTCATGGGCGCGCGGCGTCCCGGCGATCCCGCCGTGCTGATTGCCTCGGCCGCAAGGGCGGCTTCCGTTCTCGGCTGGAAGCCACGATGGCCCAACCTCGATGACATCGTGCGCACGGCCTGGGCCTGGCACACCCGGCACGGCAAATGAAGAAAGGGCGCGGCCCCGGAAAGAGCCGCGCCCTCTGTTACGAACGTGGGCCTGTCACGCCAGATCGAAGCGATCCGCGTTCATCACCTTGGTCCAGGCCGCCACGAAGTCGTTGACGAACCGCTCCTTCGCATCGTCCTGGGCATAGACCTCGGCCAGAGCGCGCAGCTGGGAGTTCGAACCGAACACCAGATCAACCCGGGTCGCCGTCCACTTCTTCTGCCCGTTGGTCCGGTCGCTGCCCTCAAACATCTCTCCCGAAGCGCCGACCGGCTTCCACTCCGTGGCCATGTCCACCAGGTTGACGAAAAAGTCGTTCGACAGCACGCCGACGCGCTTGGTGAGCACGCCGTGCTGCGAGCCGCCGTGGTTCGCGCCCAGCACGCGAAGGCCGCCGACCAGCACCGTCATCTCAGGCGCCGAAAGCGTCAACAGCTGCGCGCGATCCACCAGCAAGGCCTCCGGAGAAACGCTGAAAGCCTTCTTCTGGTAATTGCGGAAGCCGTCGGCTTGCGGCTCCAGCACAGAGAAGGATTCGACATCGGTCTGCGCCTGCGTGGCATCCGTGCGGCCCGGCGTGAACGGAACCGACACGTCGTGTCCGCCCGCCTTCGCCGCCGCCTCGATAGCGGCGCCGCCGGCCAGAACGATGAGATCCGCGAGAGAGATCTTCTTCTTGCCGGACTTGGCGTTGAAGGCGTTCTGCACACCCTCCAGCGCAGACAGCACCTTGCTCAGGCGCGCCGGTTCGTTGGCCGCCCAGTCCTTCTGCGGGGCGAGGCGAATGCGCGCGCCATTGGCGCCGCCGCGCTTGTCGGAGCCGCGGAATGTCGAGGCAGACGCCCAGGCGACCGACACCAGATCCGACACCGAAAGACCGGTAGCCAGGATGTTCTGCTTCAGGACCGCGATATCACTCGCTCCGACCAGTTCATGATCTGCCGCCGGGACAGGATCCTGCCAGATCAACTCCTCGGACGGCACTTCCGGACCGAGATACCGCACGCGCGGGCCCATGTCGCGATGGGTCAGCTTGAACCAGGCGCGGGCGAAAGCATCCGCGAACTGGTCCGGGTTCT
>DAOMXN010000219.1:0-4230 GCA_035437025.1 Beijerinckiaceae bacterium
ACCCTGCATTCCGGCTGCGGGCGGGGCCGGGAGCGGCGCCGGAGCCTGTGTCTGGGCGGCGGCGCCGAGGCTGGTTCCAATAAGACTGGTTCCAATCAGCATCAGGATCGCGGCAACACGCATGGGTCAACCCTCGGCTTGTTCTCGGCGCCTTTCTTGCCGTGATTCGCGTCAGGTGTCGCGATCCAGGCTCAGATCCGGTGCATCGGGATTCTTCATGCCGACGATATGATAGCCGGCATCGACATGATGAATTTCGCCGGTCACTCCGCGCGCCATATCGGAGCAGAAATAGGCACCGACGTCGCCCACCTCCTCGATCGTCACCGTGCGGCGCATCGGCGAATTGTATTCGTTCCACTTCAGAATGTAGCGGAAATCACCGATGCCGGAGGCGGCGAGCGTCTTGATCGGACCGGCCGAGATGGCATTGACGCGGATGTTCTTCGGGCCGAGATCGGCAGCGAGATAGCGCACGCTGGCTTCCAGCGCCGCCTTGGCCACGCCCATGACGTTATAATGCGGCATCCATTTCTCGGCGCCGTAATAGGTCAGCGTCAGCAGCGAGCCACCCTCGGGCATCAGCTTTTCGGCGCGCTGGGCGATGGCGGTAAAGGAATAGCAGGAAATCAGCAGCGACTTGGTGAAATTGCCTTCGCTGGTTTCGATGTAGCGGCCCGAAAGCTCGTCCTTGTCGGAGAAGGCGATGCAATGGACGACAAAATCGAGCTTGCCCCAGTGCTTCTCCACCTCGGCGAAGACAGCATCGATGCTGGCGGCATCGGTCACGTCGCAATGGCCGACGACAATGGCGTCGAGTTCTGCGGCGAGCGGCTCGACTCGCTTCTTGAGTGCATCGCCCTGATAGGTGAAGGCCAGTTCGGCGCCGTGCGCGCGGCAGGCGCGCGCGATTCCCCAGGCGATCGACCGGTTGTTGGCCACGCCCATAACCAGACCGCGCTTGCCGGCCAGAATGCCGCTCGCCCCTGTCATGCTCTGCTCCCGCTCGGATCCGCTTGTGTTTGGGCGCATACCTAACGATTGCAACGAAAGGCGCAAGCGGGAAAAGCCGGAAAATCAGCCGCGCCGGCGTCGCATCAGCGCTGCCAGTTCCTCGTCGCCCTCGGGCAACACGATGTCGAGCGTGGCGATGAGATCGCCCCGCGCCCCGCCCGCGCCGTGAAAGCCCTTGCCGCGAAGGCGGAAGCTGCGGCCGCCGCTGGCGCCGGCTGGCAGGGTCATCTCGACCTCGCCTCCCAACGTCGGAATCCGGATGCTGCCGCCCAGCACCGCATCGGCGAGCGGAACCGCGACCCGCACCCTGAGGTCGGCGCCATCGACCGTGAATCGCGGGTGCGGCTGGTAGCGCACGCTCAGCAGGACATCGCCACGCGGCCCGCCGGGAACGGCATTTTCGCCCTGGCCGGAAAGCCGGATGGTCTTGCCCTCGCCGATCCATGCCGGGACCTTGACGTCGAGCTGGCGCCCGCCGGGCAGCAAGACACGCTTGGTGGTGCCCGTCGCCAGCTCTTCGAGGCTGACCGCCACCTCGCCGGTCACATCGCGACCGGGGGGTATGCCATGCCCTCCGCGGGAGCCACGACCGCTCCCCATGCCGGAAAAGCCGCGCAGAATGTCGCCGAGAACATCCTCGGACGGACCGCCCCGCTGGCCGGGGCCGCCGCCGGTGCTGAAATTGAAATGAAAGTTCTCCGCGCCGCCGCCGAATGGTCCGCCGGAAAAGCCCTCGAACCCGTGGAATTTCTGCTTGCCCTCGGCATCGATCTCGCCGCGATCGAATTTGGCCCGCTTGTCCTTGTCGCCGAGGATCTCATAGGCATTGCTGATCTCGGCGAAGCGCTCCTTGGCGCGTGTATCGCCGCTGTTGCGATCGGGATGATACTGCTTGGCGAGCTTGCGGAAGGCCGATTTGACCTCGGCCTCGCTGGCGCCCCGGGCTACGCCCAGCACGGTATAGGGATCACGCATCATCGCCCTCCTTGAGAATGGCGAGGATCAGGGTGGAAGTTGTCCCGGATGTGGGGAGCCGACCCTGCTATTGCAACTGCGAAGGCTTGTTTCAGCCCGGTCCGGCGCCGGGTTTGACCTCGCGCAGCATCCAGTCGTTCGGACCGAGCCGACAAGCGATGCCGTGGACCGCGCTGTCGGTGCCATCGAGCACCAGCGTTGCCGAAAACGGTCGGCAGACACGATCATCCTTGACGAACAGGGCGCCGGAGGCGACGAACCCGCCCTTGCGCCGGGAGACCGGATTGTCCCATTGCACCGGGGCGCCGTTGCCCTGCGGATCGACCGCCAGCGCCAGTGCGGCCATGGCGCGGCGCTGATCCTCGCCGTCGAGCTTGGGCGAGAGCATGGGAGCGGGCTGGGCCGGAAGCGAGCCGGTCACCTCGTCCTCGTTGACCAGCGAGCCGATCGGCATGGTCAGGCTGCACCCGGCAAGCAGCGGCAGCACCAGCACGGCGACAGCCGACAGGAAGGTGGATGGGCGCATTCCGTTATCGCGCAAACGCACGGGGAGGCTATAAGACAGACACGAGTATTCGCCGCAACGCATGATCAACACCCCAGCCAGGGTCCCCCACCGGTCATTTCACGGGAAATCAGTTAATGTCTGATGACTTCACGCTCGCCGAAGACCCATTTTCCCTGTTTTCGAAGTGGCTTGGCGAGGCCAGCCGCAGCGAGCCGAACGATCCCAATGCGATGGCGCTGGCCAGCGTCGACGAAAACGGCCTGCCCAACGTGCGCATGGTGCTGATGAAGGAGGTCGATGCGCGGGGATTTGTTTTCTACACCAATTTCGAAAGCGCCAAGGGCCGCGAATTGCTCGGCCAGCAGAAGGCAGCGGCGGTGTTTCACTGGAAGAGCCTGCGGCGTCAGGTGCGCGTCCGGGGTGCGGTCGAGCAGGTCACGGCGGCCGAGGCCGATATCTATTTCGCCTCCCGCCCGCGCGATGCCCGCATCGGCGCCTGGGCTTCGCAGCAGTCCCGCCCGCTGGAAAGTCGCTTTGCGCTTGAAAAGCAGGTTGTCTACTATGGCGCGCGATTTGTTGTCGGCGAGGTGCCGCGTCCGCCCCATTGGAGCGGTTTCCGCATCGTGCCGGTGGAGATCGAGTTCTGGCACGACAGGCCCTTCCGTCTGCATGACCGCTCGGTGTTTCGCCGAGCCGATGCGTCGGCTGCCTGGACGCGCACGCGCCTGTATCCTTGAGGAGTCGCCCTGATGTCTTCCAACGCCGAACGCCGCACCCTGTTGCTGACCGGCGCCTCGCGCGGCATCGGCCATGCAACCGTCAAGCGCTTCTCCTCTGCCGGCTGGCGGGTGATCGCCTGCTCGCGCCAGCCGTTTCCGGAGGATTGCCCCTGGGAGGCCGGGCGCGACGATCATGTTCAGGTCGATCTGGCCGACATCAACGACACCATGCGCGCTATCGACGAGATCCATCGCCGGCTCGGCGACGGCAAGCTGCATGCGCTGGTCAACAACGCCGGGGTCTCGCCCAAGGGGCCGGGCGGCAGCCGGCTCGGGGCCATCGACACGGCGGTTCGCGACTGGAACCATGTGTTCCAGGTCAATTTCTTCGCGCCGATCCTGCTGGCGCGCGGATTGATCAACGAGCTCAAGGCAACGCGCGGCTCGGTGGTCAATGTCACCTCGATTGCCGGTTCGCGCGTGCATCCTTTCGCCGGCGCCGCTTATGCCACATCGAAGGCGGCGTTGCAGGCACTGACCCGCGAGATGGCCGCCGATTTCGGCCCCTTTGGCATCCGCGTCAACGCCATTTCCCCCGGCGAGATAGACACATCGATTCTCTCTCCCGGCACCGAGAAGATTGTCGAGACCCTGCCGATGCGCCGGCTTGGCACGCCCGAGGAGGTCGCCAAGGCGATCTACTTCCTGTGCACCGAGCAGTCGTCCTACGTCACCGGCGCGGAACTGCACATCAACGGTGGCCAGCACGTATGAGCCGGCTCTATCCCGAACGGCCGTTTCTGGCGGCGTCGGTCGCGGTGTTCCGCGAAGGGCGCGTGCTGATCGCCGAGCGGGCGAGCGGGGCAGGGATCGGCAGCTGGTCGCTGCCGGGCGGCATGGTCGAGACCGGCGAACGCCTCGGCGAGGCGGCCTTGCGCGAATTGTTTGAGGAAACCGGCGTGCGGGCTGAACTTGCCGGCTTCGTCGATACGGTCGAGATCATCGGCCACGATG
>DAOMXN010000220.1:0-4192 GCA_035437025.1 Beijerinckiaceae bacterium
CGAGAGCCGGCGCCGCAAACTCTCGCCCGAGTGGGAGCTGCCGCGCGCGCCGCGACGCACCAGCCGTCCCGCGCTGGATCAGAAGAACGCGAGCGCACCGTCGCTGCCGACCACGCGCATCGCCTATGTCGTGCGCAATCAGAATCTCGACCAGCTCCTGCGCGAAGTCGGCCAGTTGGCGAATGTCCGGGTCGTGCCCGGTCCAGGCGTGCGCGGAGCCGTGCGCGAGAGGCGCCTCGAAGGGCCGTTCAACACGGTGCTCGACAGGATGGCGCGCGACTTCAACCTGTTCTGGTTCGCCGATGGCGGCACCATCTATGTCGATCCGGCGGACGAGCAGAAGTCCAAGATCTTCAGGGTCAAAGGCTCCTCGCCCGAGCACATCGACAGGGCGCTGGAGGCCGCTGGCCTCGGCCGCCATCGCGACCGCATCCAGGCGGTTGGCAGCGACGGTCTCGTCAGGGCGAGCGGTCCGGAGAATTTCCTGCGCTCGGTCGAGAGCATCCTGACCGGGGTCGCCGGCACGGATACCGGCACCGTGCAGGTCATCCGGTTCGGGCAGCGCTCGCAGTAAGGCCGCGTGACCGAACGGCGGCGACTTGCGCTCCGTCGCGAATTTCACTATCCGTCTTGGCATTGAGCAGGAGCTTCGCGCCGTGACGGCAGCGTTTTGTCAGACACCGACGGGAACCGGCAGCCAGGCGCGCTGCGGGATGCCGGCGTCTGCGCTTCTTCTCAGCCTGCTTCTTATGGGCCCCTGAGGGCCGTCCGGGCGCGCTTTAAGCGGTTGGCCCGGGTCTTCAGGGGAGCGCAGCAAGTCCGATCCCGACATTCAGCCTGCGACGGCACACCGGCAGGCACAAAGCCAAGGAACCGCTTTCATGAGCACGACCAAAGACCGCGTCCTGATCTTCGACACCACCCTGCGCGACGGCGAGCAATGCCCCGGCGCCACCATGACCTTCGAGGAGAAGCTCGAAGTCGCCGACATGTTGGATGAACTCGGCGTCGACATCATCGAGGCCGGCTTTCCCATCGCTTCGGAAGGCGACTTCGAAGCCGTCAGCGCCATCGCGAAACGGGTGAAGAACGCCACCGTCGCCGGCCTCGCCCGTGCCGGCGCGAACGACATAGACCGGGCCGGCGAGGCGGTGAAGCACGCCCGGCGCGGCCGCATCCACACTTTCATCTCCACCTCGCCCGTCCACATGAAGTGGAAGCTGCAGAAGACGCCGGACGAGGTGCTGGGCCTCGTCATCTCCTCCGTCACGCGCGCGCGTAACCTGGTGGAGGATGTGGAATGGTCGGCCGAGGACGGCACCCGCACCGAGATGGACTTCCTGTGTCGCTGCGTCGAGGCGGCGATCAAGGCTGGCGCCGGCACCATCAACATCCCGGACACCGTGGGCTACACCACGCCGGAGGAGTATTTCGACCTGTTCCGTACCGTGCGCGAGCGCGTGCCCAACTCGGACAAGGCGATCTTCTCGGTCCATTGCCATAACGACCTCGGCATGGCGGTCGCCAATTCGCTGGCCGGCGTGAAGGCCGGGGCGCGCCAGATCGAGTGCACCATCAACGGCATCGGCGAGCGGGCAGGCAATGCCGCGCTGGAAGAGATCGTGATGGCGATCAAGACCCGCGAGGACGTGCTGCCGTTCGAGACCGGGATCCAGTCGACCGGACTCAATCACGCCTCCCGGCTGGTGGCCGCCGCCACCTCCTTTCCGGTGCAGTACAACAAGGCGATCGTCGGCCGGAACGCCTTCGCCCACGAGAGCGGCATCCATCAGGACGGCATGCTGAAGCATACCCAGACCTACGAGATCATGACGCCGGAATCGGTCGGCGTGTCCAAGACCTCGCTGGTGATGGGCAAGCACTCGGGTCGCAATGCCTTCCGCGCCAGGCTGAAGGACCTGGGCTACCAGCTCGGCGACAACCAGCTGGAGGATGCGTTCGTGCGGTTCAAGGCGCTCGCTGACCGCAAGAAGCACGTCTATGACGAGGACATTGAGGCGCTGGTCGACGAGGGCATCGCCACCGCGCAGGACCGGGTCCGCGTGCTGTCGCTGCTGGTCGTGGCCGGCACCAACGGCCCGCAGTCGGCGGTTCTGACGCTCGACATCGACGGCCAGCACCACACCCGTCAGGCCACCGGCAACGGTCCGGTGGATGCGACCTTCAATGCCATCCATGCGTTGATTCCGCATGAGGCGAAGCTGGCGCTGTATCAGGTCCATGCCGTGACCGCGGGCACGGACGCGCAGGCGGAGGTGTCGGTGCGGCTGGAGGACGGCAAGACCGGCCGCCTCGTCACCGGCAAGGCGGCGGACCCGGATACGCTCGTCGCCTCGGCCAAGGCCTATATCGCGGCGCTGAACAAGCTGACGGCGCGGGAAGCCGGCCTGCACGCGCAGCACGCGACGGTGTGAGGTTTTTTCCTCACATCCCCGTCAATCGGGAGCCCGGTCCTTGCGACCGGGCTTTGCCTTTGCACGATAGGTGCGGGGCGCTGAACAACGGGATCGATTCGATGACACTGAAGGGGCTCGCATTGGCGAGCGTGGTGCTGGTGGCCGGCTGCGCGACGGTGACGCGCGGAACGACAAGCCAGGTGCAGATCACCTCCGAGCCGATGGGCGCGCAAGTGCGCACCTCGATTGGTCACGTCTGCACCTCGCCTTGCACGGTGACGGTCGACCGCAAGAGCGAGTTCTTCGTCACCTTCTCGATGGACGGTTATCAGGAAGTGACGGTGCCGGTCCGCACACAGGTCGCCACGGCTGGCGCGGTCGGCGTCGCTGGCAACGTCATCGTTGGCGGCATCGTCGGCGGCGCAGTGGATGTGGCCACTGGCGCAGGCCTTGAACATGTGCCCAATCCCGTGCACGCCATCCTTCAGCCCGCGCTCTCCCGGCCGGCCGGGCCACGTCCGGGCGTTCCCCGGAGATAGGCGAAAGCCCCTCGCGCGCCGTCTTCGCCTTCACACGACGACAACCCCCGCCGCTTCGGCTGCCTTCCTCAGATCGTCGTCCAGCGTCGCCAGCGGCAGGGCGCGGCGTTCCGCGAGTTCCAGATAGGCCGCATCGTAGACGGTGAGGCCGTGGCGGTCCGCAAGGCGCAGCGTCGCGGACCATGCTTCCTGTGCCGTGTGGACATCGGTCTGGATGTCGAGGTTGCTCAGTTGCGCGAGAAATTCATCGCGCTGCTCCGGCGTAATGCGTTTTCGTCGCACCGACATCGTCAATGCATTGGCGACTTCCAGATGCCAGAGGCCGGGGACGCAGGCGCCACTTTCCACAACATGGTCGAAAATGCGTTGCACCTGCGGCGCCCGCTCATCGTCGTGAAGCCAGGCCAGCGTTGCGGAGCAGTCGAGAACAAGACTCACCGCCGCCCCTCGTCACGGAGGGATCTCCAGTCCTGCCAATCGAACCGGCCCAGCTTTGCCCCTTTCGCCAGCGCCTCCAGCGCTTCCGCCGCCTGCCGGGCGCGTTCGCGCTTTTCGTCGCGGCCCGGCTCGCGGATAAGGCGCGCGACCGGCTTGCCGTGGCGGGTGATGACGATTTCCTCGCCCTGCATCACAAGATCCAGCAGCGTGCCGAGGGTATTCTTGGCTTCGAAGGCCCCGATCTGGCGCATGGCACTCTCCTGCGGCTGCGGATCATCCAGCTTAATTGGCTGATCCAGCTTAATTAGCTTAACCAGCTTAAATTAAGACGCCTGTGTCGGCAAGGCACGGCTTGGCCGCACCGAAATCGCCCGCGAATTTCCCCCATAGGGCGGGTAGACAGGCCGGGCGGGCTTTGCTAGAGAGCGCGCCTGTCGGGGCGCTTCGCGTGCGGTGCGCCCCGTTTGATTTGACGGCGGCACGCCGGCGTCATGGGTGTGTAGCTCAGTTGGTAGAGCAGCTGACTCTTAATCAGCGGGTCCAAGGTTCGAATCCTTGCACACCCACCAAATCCCTCTCTGACCTCACGTGATGATCCCGAAAGTCCGGGACCGGTCCGCGCTTTGGATCGCTGCATCGCCCCATCGCCGAAAATGGTGTTGGAACAGGCGGCATCTGCTGAGATAAGCTGGCGCTCCCTTGGCAGGCAGCCCGCATGCATCAGCACCGCAGCGCGCCCGATTTCACCGACCGTCCGGCGCGCCGTGTAAGCACGGTGCTGACGCTGCTGGCTGCGGC
>DAOMXN010000221.1:0-4125 GCA_035437025.1 Beijerinckiaceae bacterium
CGGACGCGGCCTCTTTCTGTGCCGCTGCCCCGGCGCCGGCGCGCTCGCGGCTAATCGGTGTCGCCCGTGCTGTGGGGCGGCCGTCCGGCTCATGGGTCTCACGTCCTCCGGCCGTCTGCTCAAGCGCGGCCTCGAAGCTTTCGGGGGGCTTGCGGGGTTCCGGCCGGTCCGCGCGCGGCGACGGGGCGCGGGACAACGCCGGCTCGCCGGCATGCGGGCGAAGCAGGGATGGTTTCACGAGATGTGCGGCTTGCGGCATGGGGGCGAGCGGGGAACGAGGGACTGACCGGCGTCCTGCAAGCTGCTTGCCGGCCGTGAAACGGCGCGCGAAGCGCTGTTGAAGCGACAAATTCGGCGGAAATCGCCGGACTGCTCGCGGATCCCGGCCGGCCTCCGGCAAAATATGCCGGGTCAAAGCTGCCTGGCTGGAAACTGCCGCGAAAAAACCCTATGGAAGCGGCAAGAGGCTCTACCACCGGTTTCTTTCGCCATCATGTCCCTGCGCCTGAACTCCCTCGACCTGCCGAAGCCTCCGGCCGAGACCCGTGTGGTGGTGGCCATGTCCGGAGGCGTGGATTCCTCGGTTGTCGCGGTTCAGCTCGCTTCGGAAGGCTATGATGTCGTCGGGGTTACGCTCCAGCTGTACGACCATGCCGAGGCTACCCATCGCAAGGGCGCCTGCTGCGCCGGCCAGGACATTCAGGATGCGCGCCGCGTGGCCGAGCACCTCGGCATTCCGCACTACGTTCTCGACTACGAGAGCCGGTTCCGCGATGCGGTGATCGATGCCTTCGCGGCAAGCTATGCTGCGGGCGAGACGCCAGTTCCGTGCATCGAGTGCAACCGGACCGTGAAGTTCAGGGACCTGCTGGCGGTGGCGCGCGATCTCGGCGCCGATGCGCTGGCGACCGGCCACTACATCGAAACGCGGCAGCTGGCGGACGGCCGGCGCGCCATGTTCCGCCCTGCCGATCAGTCGCGCGACCAGAGCTACTTCCTCTATGCGACGACGCAGGACCAGCTGGACTTCCTGCGGTTTCCGCTCGGCAGGCTGACCAAGGCCGAAACCCGGGAGATCGCGCGCGGGGCCGGCATCGCCGTGGCCGACAAGCCGGACAGCCAGGATATCTGTTTCGTGCCGCAGGGCCGCTACGACGCCATCGTGGAAAAACTCCGGCCGGAGGCAGCGCGCCCCGGCGACATCGTGCACCTCGACGGGCGCGTTCTGGGACGCCACCAGGGGGTGCATCTTTACACCATTGGCCAGCGGCGCGGCCTTGGCCTGGCGACGGGCGAGCCCCTGCATGTGATCCGCCTCGATGCGGCGGCCAACCGCGTGATGGTGGGGCCAAGGTCCGCGCTCTCCGCGTCGAGACTGGCGCTGCGCGATTTCAACTGGCTCGGCGACGGCGTGCCCGATGCCTGGGGGCAGTCCGGTTTCGAGGCCATGGTGCGCGTGCGTTCGACTCGAAAGCCCTGTCCGGCGCTGCTGCATTGGCGCGGGGGAAGGGTCGAGGTCGAGATATCGGGCGGCGAGGAGGGCATCGCGCCCGGGCAGGCCTGCGTGGTCTACGGCCATGAAGCCAGCGGCGCCCGCGTCTTCGGCGGCGGCACGATCGATCGTGTCCTTTCAGCGGAGGGCGAGACATGCGTGCCCGCGCCAGCCGGACCTGCCGGACGACCGGCTGAGACCTCAACAACGGAACACATGTCTTGAGCGACTACGATCTTGCCACGAATGTGCGCGCCTACGAGCGCTGGGCTCCCTTCTACGACAAGGTCTACACCCGGCTGCTGTCGCAGGCGCGCAGCGCCTCGGTGCGCGCGGCCGTGGCCTGCGGTCCGGAAATCCTGGAGGTCGGTCTCGGCACGGGGCTTTCGCTGCCGGAATTTCCCGCTGACGTGCGGGTGTCCGGCGTCGATCTCTCGTCGCACATGCTGGCCAAGGCGCAGGAGAAGATCGAGCGGCAGGGACTGACCTGCGTGCGCGGCCTTGCGGTGATGGATGCCTGCAATCTCGGCTTCGCGCCGGGCCGGTTCGATGCGGTCTCCGCGCAGTTCGTGATCACCCTGGTGCCCGATCCGGAACAGGCGCTGGATGAATTCGCGCGCGTGCTCAAGCCTGACGGCGAGATCATCATCGCCAACCACATCGGCGCCGAATCCGGTCCGATGGCGGTGTTCGAGAGCCTGGCCGAGCCACTGGCGAAAAAGCTCGGCTGGCGGCCCAATTTCCCGCTCCAGCGTATCCGGGACTGGGCCGGATCGCGGGGTTTCGAGGTTCTGTCCGCCGAGAAGGTCAGGCCGCTTGGCTATTTCATGGTGATCCGCCTCAAACGCGCGGCGAAGAACTGAAAAACGCGTGCCGCCACCCTTGACTTGGACCGGGCGGATGCGTTTATAGCGCCCCTGCGTCCGACCGGCGGAAACCGGATCGGGTTGCGTGTGGCGGGGTAGCTCAGCTGGTTAGAGCAGCGGAATCATAATCCGCGTGTCGGGGGTTCAAGTCCCTCTCCCGCTACCATTCATCCCCCGGATGGGGGAATGCGACGATCGCCTTCCCCGCCCCGCTCATCCCACCGTGACGATGACCTTGCCCCTGGCGCGGCGCTCGGCAAGTTCGGCGATGGCCTCGCCGGCGCGTTCCAGCGGATAGCGGCTGGAAATTTCCGGCCTTATCGTGCCGTCGCGCAGCATGCCCAGCAGTTCCATGATGTTGGCGGCGTTGTCGCGCGGGCGGCGGACGGTGAAATCGCCCCAGAACACGCCGATCACCTGGCATGCCTTCAGGAGGGTCAGGTTAAGCGGCAGCTTGGGAATTCCGGCAGGAAAACCGACGACGAGGAACCGGCCCTCGTAGGCGATGGCGCGCAGGGCGGCTTCCGAATAGTCGCCGCCGACCGGATCATAAATCACGTTGGCGCCGTTCGGTCCGACCGCATCCTTGAACACGGCAGCGAGCGCCTTGCGTCCGTCGGCGTCGAAGGGGCCGGCGGGATAGATCAGCGTGCGATCGGCGCCGTGCTTCTTCGCGACGGCTGCCTTTTCCTCGGAAGACACCGCGGCGACCACCGTGGCACCTGCCGCCTTGCCCAGTTCCACGGCCGCGATGCCAACGCCCCCGGCCGCGCCGAGCACGAGCAGAGTTTCACCCGGCTTCAGCGCGGCGCGGTCCTTTAGGGCGTGATGCGACGTGGCGTAGGTCATCAGCAGCCCAGCCGCGACATCGAAGGGAATGTCGGCCGGGTAGGGAATGCATCGGGCCTCGTCGAGCGCGATCTTTTCCGCCATGCCGCCCCAGCCGCAGAACCCGATGACGCGATCGCCCGGCTTCAGGCGCTTCACCTCCGCGCCCACGGCCTCGACCACGCCGGCAATCTCGCCGCCCGGCGCGAAGGGCCGCTGCGGCTTGAACTGGTAGAGATCACGGATGATCAGCGCGTCCGGAAAATTGACGCCGACGGCCTTCACGGCGATGAGCGCCTGTTTCGGCCCCGGCGAAGGCGCGTCGATCTCGCGAAGCACCAGGGTTTCAGGGCCGCCGACGGTCTCGCTCAGAATCGCTTTCATGCACTTTCCCCTCTTTGCGGCCAAGACAAGCACGACGCGGCGCGCCGGGGAAGGGCATCAGCGCTCGCGGTTGACGAGCTGGCGGGCCAGCCGGTTGTGGCGCTCGACATGGACCGGCAGATCCAGCGTTTCCAGATGGCCTTTGCGCACCACGACGCGGCCGTTGATGATGCTCCAGGCCACATCGGCCGAGGCACAGAACAGGAGCGCGGCGACCGGATCGTGCAACCCGCCAGCGAAGGGCAGCTTGCGCATGTCGAAGGCGATCACATCCGCCGACATGCCGGCGCTGAGGTGGCCAATGTCGTCGCGGCCGAGCACCCGGGCACCGCCGAGCGTCGCCAGTTCCAGCGCCTGGCGGGCGGACATGGCGTCCGGCCCGTGGCCGACACGCTGGAGCAGCATGGCCTGGCGCGCCTCATTGAGCATGTGGCCTCCGTCGTTGGAGGCCGAACCGTCGACGCCGAGACCGACCGGCACGCCCTCGCAGATCATGCGCTTCACCGGCGCGATGCCCGAGGCGAGCCGCATGTTGGAGCAGGGACAATGGGCGAC
>DAOMXN010000222.1:0-4031 GCA_035437025.1 Beijerinckiaceae bacterium
GTGCCGTCGGGCACGGGAACGCCGGCCTCGTCCACCACGCGGGCCTCATAGCCCGGCACGGGGAAACCGGTGCGTCCGGCGCAGGCCGTGTCCGGCTCGCCGCCGATGAACACATGCAGGAGTTCGGTGGAGCCGAGCCCCTCGGTGATCTTCAGGCCGGTCGCGGCGAACCAGGCCTCCCAGGTCGGCGCGGGCAGCACTTCGCCGGCGGAAACGCAGCGGCGCAGGCTGGACACGTCGTGGTTCTTCAGGTCCGCCAGCATGGCGCGGTAGGCCGTGGGGGCGGTGAACAGCGTCGTCGCGCGGTGCCTGGCGATGGCGGCGAGCAGGTCCTTCGGGCCGACCTGTTCCAGCAGCACGGTGGAGGCGCCGACCCGCAGCGGAAACAGCAGCAGCCCGCCGGCACCGAAGGTGAAGGCCAGCGGCGGCGAGCCGATGAACCGGTCCTCGGGCCGGGCGCGCAGGAACGATGCGCCAAAGCCATCGCAGATGATCAGGAGGTCGCGGTGGAAATGCATCGTGCCTTTCGGCACGCCGGTGGTGCCGGAGGTGAAGGCGATGAGGCAGGTGTCGTCCTGTGCGGTATCGCAGGCGGTGAACGCCGGGCTGGCCTTGGCCATGCGCGATTCGAGGCTGTCCGGCGCGCCATCGCCCCAGGCGACGATGCGCTTCAGCATCGGGCAGTCGTTCTGCGCCGCCACCAGATCATCGATCAGCGGGGCATGGCAGAAGGCATGCGAAATCTCGGCCTTGCGGATCACCGCCGCCAGTTCGCCGGCACGCATCAGCGGCATTGTGGCAACCACGACGCCGCCGGCCTTCAGCACCGCGAGATAGCAGGCGGCGAGCATCGGATTGTTGCCGGAGCGCAGCAGCACGCGGTTGCCGGGCACGAAGCCGAGATCGTTGACCAGAACGTTGGCAATGCGGTTCACCTGCGCCAGCGTCTCGGCATAGGTCCAGGCGCTGTCGCGGCCGATCAGGCAGGGCTGAGCGCCAAAGCCCTTCTCGACCATGCGGTCGATGAACTCGACCGCCGCGTTCAGCCGTTCGGGATAGGTGAATTCCGGACGGTCCAGCAGCAGCACCGGCCACTGCTCGCGCGGCGGCAGGTTGGCATTGGCGAAGCCATCGACATGACCCGATTTCGCAGACATCGACCCTCCCCAAGACCCGCGCCCGCAGGCGCGCAGAATACCGGCGCCCGGCCTCAGGGCAAGCACCGCCTTTTCTTTTATGATTATAAATTATAAGCTTAAAGCTTTCTGTCAATCGCGGCAGTGCTTGAAATTTCAACATTTCAGGTTCAAAGTTTCACGCAGAGGGCCGGCACGGCGCGCTCAAGCGCGAGACGGCGAACGGGCGCAATCGCGGGGAGCGAAGCGGGAATGGACGACGCCGAAGCCATCGTGCGTCACGAACCGGAGGGCCGGAAGGCCGAGCTTCGGCTCTGGCTGCGGCTGCTGACGACGACGAATCTCGTCTCCAACGAGATCCGCCGGCGGCTGCGCGCCGAGTTCAACGTCACGCTGCCGCAGTTCGACCTTCTGTCCCAGCTTGAGCGGGAATCGGGCGGGCTGCGCCTCAGCGACCTGTCCAAGCGCATGATGGTGACGCCCGGCAATCTCACCGGACTGGTGGACCGGCTGGTCGCGGAAGGGCAGATCGCGCGCGAGCAGATGCCGGACGACCGGCGGGTGGTCATGGTGCGCATGACCGATCAGGGCAGGCGCGAGTTCTCGCGCATGGCCCGGGCGCATCAGGATTGGATCGCCGCAATGTTCTCCGGCCTGCCGCCGCAGGAACAGATGCTGCTGACGCAGGAGCTGGCGGTACTCAAGAAATCCGTCAGCGACTGCCGCGCGCCCTGACCTCGGGACCGCGCCTTTGGCGCGATCACGCCTTTGTGGCCGGCCCGGACTTGCGCATGCGGGGGCTCCGGGTCCAGGTTCTGGCATCGATGCTCCGAGAGGCCCTCAATGATCCGCCGCAGCCTCGCCGCCCTTGCCGTCCTCGCCGTTTTCGCGACGCCCGCTCTCGCCGACGCCATCGACGGCGACTGGTGCGCGCCGGAAGGGGGCAAAAGCCTGTCCATCGACGGGCCGCGCATCCGCACGCCCGGCGGCGCGACCATCCAGGGCCAGTATTCCCGCCACCACTTCAACTACACCGCGCCGGCCGGCGATCCGGTGCCCGGCGCGGAAGTGCAGATGATCCTGATGGGCGAGTACCGCGTGCGCGTCGTCGTGAAGGGCGGAACCGATACGATCTGGCGCCGCTGCCCGCCCGGAACGAGTTGAGGCAATCGGCGCTCGGTGGCGTCAGTCCGGGGCGCTTCGCGGAAGCGAACCCGGACTCGATGTCTTGCGGTCGCCCAGAAAGAGGGATTCCGGCCCTGGCTTCGCCGACCCGGATTGACGCCGGCGCATCAACTCCCGACTGCCGCCCCTACTCCCGGTTCCGCTTCCTCGGCCAGCGCTGCGGCCAGGCGACGACATGCGCCATGGTTTCCTCCAGCGTGAAGTCGTCTTCCAGGCCCGAGGTGCGCCCGAGGACGGAGACGCCGGCCTCGACCACGGTCTCGGGCCGGCCCGAGACCAGGGGATGCCACCACGGCAGGTCGCGCCCGTTGGCGACGAGGCGATAGGCGCAGGTCGGCGGCAGCCAGTTCAGCGTCGGCACGACATCCGGCGTCAGGCGCACGCAATCCGGCACCTTGCTTGAGCGATTGTCGTAGTCGCGGCAGCGGCAGGACCCCTCGTCGAACAGGCGGCAGGCAATGTCGGTGGCGTGAATCCGGCCGGTGTCCTCGTCTTCCAGCTTGACGAGGCAGCAGCGTCCGCAGCCGTCGCAGAGGCTTTCCCATTCGCTGGCGGTGAAATCAGTAAGGCGACGCCCCTTCCAGAATGTCATGCGTCCCCGGCATCGCGCTTGCAGTTGGTCACGGAAAAGGCCATCTCTCTTTGTTAA
The DNA here is from genome assembly GCA_035437025.1 of Beijerinckiaceae bacterium. GTDB lineage: Bacteria > Pseudomonadota > Alphaproteobacteria > Rhizobiales > Beijerinckiaceae > JAIUNP01. Next base: position 2,971 of record DAOMXN010000222.1, read on the forward strand.
GCGTTCCTTAACGGCACAGGCATGCGCGAATTCAGGACGATCACCTGGACGACACGGCTCCGGCGGCGCTGGCTCGACGCCAACGCCATGCTGGATTCGAGCGTCTTCGGCTCGGCGCGCAACGCCGCGTCCGCCTACGCAAGCTATTCCGCCTTGATGGACCGGTTCAAGGTGGCCGGTGCCCGCGCCTGGGTGACGTTCCTGCTCAGCGAGGGTCTGACCTGGGGCACGCTCGGCCTGGTGGTGCTGCTGATGCTCGGCCAGCCGGCCTTCCGCGAGGTGGACGACGACAACTGGCTGAAGCGACAGGAACTGGCCGTCACCTTCTTTGACCGGCACGGGACCGAGATCGGCAAGCGGGGAATCAAGAATGATGATTCCGTTACGCTCGAGGATCTGCCTGATCAGCTGATCAAGGCGGTTCTGGCGACCGAGGATCGGCGTTTCTACGAGCATTTCGGCATCGATATCCCCGGTCTGGTGCGCGCCCTGCTGGCCAATGCCCGCGCCAATTCCGTCGTGCAGGGCGGCTCGACCCTGACGCAGCAGCTCGCCAAGAACCTGTTCCTGACCAACGAGCGTTCGCTCGAACGCAAGATCAAGGAAGCCTTCCTCGCGCTCTGGCTGGAGGCGCGGCTGACCAAGCGGGAGATCCTGAAACTCTATCTGGACCGGGCCTACATGGGCAACGGAACCTTCGGCGTCCAGGCTGCCGCGACGCAGTATTTCGGTAAAAATATCAAAGATATATCCTTGGCCGAGGCAGCGATGCTGGCAGGGTTGTTCAAGGCGCCGTCGAAGTTCGCGCCGCATGTCAACCTGCCGGCGGCGCGCGCCCGGGCCGATGCCAGCTTCTGCTCGACCTCCCGCAGCGCCCGCTCGGTCTCCTCGCGGCGTCCCTCGGCGGTCTCCTCCGCGATATCGGCCTCCGCCTCGGCGGCATGCAGGGTCTCGAGCTCGGCCTCGAACCGCGCGATCTGCTCGCGCGCCTCGCCGATCAGATGCTCCTCGCGGGCGATGTCGCGCGACAGTTGCTCGACACGGTGGCGCAACTCGCGCTC
>DAOMXN010000223.1:0-4024 GCA_035437025.1 Beijerinckiaceae bacterium
CAACGCCGCCTACGCCATGGGCGACGTGCGCTTCGGGCCGCTGCGGCTGCTGGCGGTCGGATCGATCATCCCGCGCAAGGCCTATGACGTGATGATCTCCGGTCTGACCCTGCTCACGGACCTTCGGTGGCGGCTCGACATCGTCGGAGCGACGCAGCATGCACCCGAGGCGGTGGCCGCGCTGCGCCGGCAAATCACGGGAGCCGGTCTCGAAGATCGCGTGCGCCTGTGCGGCCCGCTCGGCGCCGAAGCGCTCGCGGATGCCTATACCGGCGCGGACCTTTTCGTGATGACCTCGCTCTACGAAGGCTACGGCATGGTGATCGCCGAGGCCATGGCGCGCGGCCTGCCCATCGTCGCGGCGGCAGGCGGCGCGATTGCCGACACGCTTCCCGACGAGGCCGGCATCAAGGTTCCGCCGGGCGACGCGGCGGCGTTCGCATCGGGCCTGCGCCGGCTGATCGTGGACAGCGACCTCAGGCAACGCTACGCCGAACGCTCCTGGCAGGCCGGTCAGTCCTTGCCGGGTTGGGCGGATACGGCCGGGATCATCGCACAAGTCATCAGGCGGGTTTCGACATGAGTTTCTCGGCGGACTGGCTGGCGTTGCGCGAGCCTGCGGACCATCGCAGCCGCAATGGTGATCTGGCAGCGGCGGTGCAGGCACATTTCGCCGGCCGGGGTGAGGTACGCGTCACCGATTTCGGCTGCGGCACCGGATCGAACCTGCGGGCGACCTGCGCTCTGCTGCCCGCCGTGCAGCACTGGACGCTGGTCGACTACGATCCCGCTCTGCTGGCTGAGGCGCGCAGGGTGCTGGCGCGCTGGGCCGAAAGCGCGAACGAACCGGACGGCCGGCTGATCCTGACGCATCGGGGAAAGCGCATCGAGGTTGCGTTCCAGCAGGTGGACCTGAACTCGGACCTCGATGCCGCACTCGAGCCGACGCCCGACCTTGTGACCGCTTCCGCCCTTTTCGATCTGATTTCCGAGACCTGGATCAGGAGTTTCGCTCGGAAACTCGCGGCAAGGCGCTGCGCGTTCTACACCGTGCTGACCTATGACGGGCGCGACGAATTTGCCCCGCCCCATGCCGCCGATCATGCCGTGATCGCCGCGTTCGCTGCCCATCAGGGCGGAGACAAGGGCTTCGGGCCTGCGGCCGGGCCGCGCGGCGCGGATGTCCTGGCCAGCGCCTTCGCGGAGGCCGGTCTCGCTGTGCGGGAGGGAGACAGCCCCTGGCGCCTCGGGTCGGGCGATGCCGCTCTGGCGCGGGAACTCCTGGACGGCGTCGCCAACGCTGTGCGCGAAACCGGTCGCCTGTCACCGGCCGAGATCGCGGACTGGCTCGCCTTCCGACAGGCACATCTTGGGGATCGCGACAGCCTCATGCTGACGGGTCACCGCGATACGTTCGCGGTGCCGCGATCGTCTATCGTCCCGGGAGCATCCGCTTCAGCACGCCGTCGCGGTTGATGAATGCGTGCTTGAGTGCGCCGGCGACATGCAGAACGATGCACAGGGCCAGCAGCTTCGCCAGCGACGTGTGGACGGTGAGGATGCGTTCACCGAGCGTCTGATTTTGGGATAGCAGCGCCGGCATGTCGAACAATCCGAAGACGGTGATGGCTCCACCATAGGCAGACTTGCCAAGCCAGCCGGCGAGCGGCACGGCGAGGATCAGCAGGTAGAGCAGCTTGTGCACGATCGACGACGCCACCGCTTCGAACCGCGTCAGGCCCGGATAGCGTCCCGGCGTGTCGCCCCGCAGTTGGTTGGCGACACGGGGAACCGCCAGGAACAAGGCCAGAAGGCCGAACGACCAGTGTGCGCGATACAGCGTGTCCATCATGGCGGGCGAGGCCTTGTCCAACGCCACGCCGAGCGGAAAGGCGACAACGATCGCCAGCGCGGTCAGCCAATGCAGGCGCCGCGCCAGAGGTGAATAAGGCTCAATCGGCTCGTTCATGCCCGCGTCCTGTGATGCCTGTTCATTATTGACGCTTGGAGAAAGCGGTGCAAGTCGCTCCCCTTATGCGCATTGTAGCAAATCCATTTTGCAGAATTACACTTATCCGACCCCCGCGGATGCCGCCGTTAAGTGAATCGAGCATTGCCAGACATCTGCCGTTCATTTTCGTTCAGGTTTATGGCATGGCATGCGCCCGGTAGTGCACGCTTGGGACAGCGGCAAGTGGCGTAGTTGAGGGAGCGATGGGTAAGGTTGCGAATATTCTGGGTCTGTTCGGCGATGTCGGGCAAACCAATGTGGAGCGGGCCATCTCCGAGTTCCGGTCGGGTCGGCCCGTGGTGCTGCGCAAGAATGACGATGCCCTGATCGCGATTGGCGTCGAGGCATTCGATGCCGGCGTCGCCGCGGCCGTTGAGGCGTTCGCCAAGGGGCGTGGGCGGCTCGTGCTGCCGGCGGCGCGGTTGCGTCGCCTTGGCCGCGAGGCGCAGGAGCCCGGCTCTCTGGCATTCCCGGTGGTTGATCTCGAACGGATCGAGACCTTGTCCCTCAAGCTCGACGCGCGGGTGGATGCGCCGGTGAAACGCGTCACCGATCTCGAGACCATGGCGCTCGAGCTGGCGGCCCTGTCGCTCACCCTTCCTGGCGTCTTCGTGGTGGATGTCGAGGGGGCAGCGCCGGCGGGTCTTGTGTCGGTTTCGGCCGATGACGTCCGCGGCTACCGTTCCGCCGCCACGGCGAACCTACAACTGGTCAGCCGCTCGCCCGTGCCGCTAGAGTACGCCTCCAAGGCCGAGTTCGTGGTGTTCCGCGGCGGCGAGGGCCTGCGCGATCAGGTAGCGATCATCGTTGGCGAGCCGGACCTGAAGGAACCTGTGGCGGTTCGGCTGCATTCGGCCTGCTTGACGGGCGACCTGTTCGGCAGCCTGAAGTGCGATTGCGGCGACCAGCTGCGCCACACCGTCAAGAACATGGCGGAAGGCGAGGGCGGTATCCTGCTCTACCTGGACCAGGAAGGGCGCGGCAACGGCATCGCGAACAAGATGCGGGCCTACAAGCTGCAGTCGCAAGGCTGGGACACGTATGACGCCGACGAGGCGCTCGGCTTCGATCTCGATCAGCGGCACTTCGATTTCGCCGCCGACATGCTGAAGCAGCTCGGCGTGACTTCGGTGAAGGTCATGACCAACAACCCGATCAAGATCGGCGCGCTGAAGGGTGCCGGCCTTGATGTGGCTTCGGATGCACGCGTGCTCGGCCGCGCCACGGCGGAGAACGTGCGCTACCTTGCCTCCAAGCGGGATCGCGCCGGTCATTTCATCGATTTCGAGACCATGACCGCGCTGGCGCGCCAGCAGGATTGACGCGATAAGGTCCGGCTGTCGATTGTTCCCGCGACAGCCGGATTTCGATTCCTTGACCCAGCCTCCCTCATCCCGCTGGCCGCTCTGGCCCCTGCTTGGCGCGCTTTGCGCCGCCTGGCTCGTGTTCTGCTGGCCCTGGCTTACCGGCCGCGTCACCGTACCCTGGGACGCCAAGGCGCATTTCTACCCGCAGTTGGTGTTTCTGGCGCAGTCGCTTGCTGCCGGTGAACGGCCGTTCTGGACGCCGTTCGTCTTCTCCGGCGCGCCGCAGATCGCCGATCCGCAGTCGCTGATGTTTTCCCCGCCGCATTTCCTGCTGGCGCGGTTCAATGCCGCACCGGGTTTCGCGGCGGCGGACGCGGTGCCGTTCGCCGCGCTGCTGTTCGGCGCCTTCGCCATTGTCCTCTACTTCCGTGACCGGAACTGGCACCCGGCGGGCGCGATGGTGGCGGCGCTCGCCTTCATGTTCGGCGGTTCGGCGGCCTGGCGCATCCAGCATGTCGGGCAGGTCATGAGCCTGGCCTATTTCCCGATGGCCCTGTGGCTGCTTGATCGGGGGCTGGCGCGGTCTTCCTTGTTCTACGGCGCCGCCGCCGGAATCGTGGCGGGATTCATGGCGCTGGGCCGCGATCAGGTCGCGGGGCTCGCGACGCTGGTGCTCGGCGCCTACGTGCTGACGCATCTGCTCGAC
>DAOMXN010000224.1:0-4024 GCA_035437025.1 Beijerinckiaceae bacterium
CCCGCCACAGGATCTCCCGCTCGCCGCCGACGGTGGAGACGGCGGGGCCCTGCCACCGGCTTCGCGCCAGCGCGCGCTGCCCGTCGTGATCCTGGCGATGGCCTCCAGCGGCTTTGTCAGCTGGGGCCTTGAACTGCATGCCATGGAAATCCTGCTGGCTTTCGGCGTGACCAATGCGGTGGCGCTGATGATCGTGGGCCTGCGCGGGCCTATCTCCTTGATCTCCCGTTCGGCCGACATCGTGCTGGGGGGGCGGTTCGCCGCCCTCGACATCGCGATCTTTGGCTGTTTCGCGATGTTCCTGTCGCTGCTCGCCGCCGCCGTCGGGTCCGGTGTGGCGGGCGCGATCACCTTCATGATTCTGTTCGCATCCGGGACCGGCATCATGACCATCGCACGCGCCACCATGCAGCTCGCTTTGTTCGGTCCGCAGGGCTACGGCACGCTCGCCGGACGCATCGGACGACCGGCACATTTCGTCTATGCCATCGCGCCGCCGATCTTCGGATTTGTTTCGGAATATGTCGGGCTTGGCGCCTCGCTGGCGCTTGCCATGGTGGCGATGACCATCGCCATCGGCGCGTTGATGGCGCTCAAGCGGATGACCGTGTGATCGCCCCGGCCGGCTGCCCCGTCAGTGGCTGCGCAGCCCGGCTTCGCGCTCCAGGTGCCTGAGAATCAGCGCCCGGCCCATGCGGTCGATCCGTCCGGCGCGGTCCGGCTGCCGCTCGGCATAGGCCTCGATGCAGTAGGCGACGGGGTCCTTTGCCGTTTCGAGAATGAAGCGGGCAGGAATGCGGGACGGAGACATCGCGAACTTCTGGCTGGTGACAGCGCGCCCCGTGCCATAGCCGATGCATTCGTAGACGATGTTGACGTCCATGACGGCCTCCCGACTGTCGCGTTCGATTCGATGCACCTCCTGATGGCGTCGAATTGTGTCAACAATACTACGACGAAAGTCTAGGAACAAGTTCGTGACCACGCGTCACGACACCCCCTGCGCTCAAGACTGGCGGGGAAGAGGCACGCCATGCGGCTGGCGCGTGCGATGTGCCGGCAAGCGCCGGCAACGCCTCCCTGCCGGCGCCGCCGTATGCCTCAGCCTCCGGCGAAGGCCTTCATCGTGTCGGCGTTGGGGCAGTAGGTGTCGCAGGTGTGCGCATCGGCGCCGGTGGCGAGGTCGTGCTCGCACAGCTTGCGGTCGGCGCAGCGCGAGCAGGTAACCTCCATGTCGCGCACGACGCCGGAATACTCCTTGCGCAGAGCGTCATAGTCGAGGCCGTGCAGCGCCATCATCTGCTTCATCAGCGAGATGTCCTTCGGCTCTTCGGTGGAAAGCCGGGTCAGGTCATCGCTGGAAATGTTCAGGTCGCGCGCCATCAACTCCAGTTCGCTGCGGTCGAGATGGCTGAGTTCGTTGCCGCGCAGGTGCTCCCGGAACCAGTGCATCAGGCCTTCGAGCGGCGAACGGCTGGCGGTGTGTATGGTCGTCATGGGCATAGTTCCCCCTTCACTCTCGCCACAGAATGCCGCGGACGCCGGCGCTCCGCACTGATCCGGATCAAATTCGTTGCCGGCCGGTCCCTGAGGCCGCGTCGCGCTTGGCTTTTGCGCTGTGTTTCGATAGGGGGTGCGGCACAGGAGGATCGCGATGTCCGTCGTCAATTCCGTGCGCAAGATGCTCGTGCCCGTGCATCCCGAAGGCTATGTCTTCATTGCGGCGGCAGCCCTGGCCGCCATCGTCGGCGGCTGGATCTGGTCACCCCTGGGCTGGCTGTTCTGGATTGCCGCGGGGTTCATCGCCTATTTCTTCCGCGATCCTGCGCGCGTGACGCCTGTGCGCGACAGCCTGGTCATCGCGCCCGCCGATGGTCGTGTCGACATGGTCGGCTTCTTTACCCCGCCGGCGGAACTGGGCCTTGGCGACAAGCCTTTGCCGCGCATCACCATCTTCCTCTCGGTGTTCGACGTGCACATCCAGCGTGCGCCGATCGGCGGCAAGGTGACGAAGATCGCCTACACGCCCGGCCTGTTCCTCTCGGCCGATCTCGACAAGGCCAGCGAGGACAACGAGCGCAACGGCGTCGTCATCGAGAATGCCCATGGCCGGTTCGGCGTGGTGCAGATCGCCGGCCTCATCGCCCGGCGGATCGTCTGTTTCGTGAAGGAAGGCGAGGAACTGGCCCCCGGCGAGCGCTACGGACTGATCCGGTTCGGCTCCCGCGTCGACCTTTACCTTCCGGACAACGCCCGGCCGATGGTCGGCGTCGGCCAGCGCGCCATCGGTGGCGAGACCGTGCTTGCCGACCTCAAGGCGCAGGAGCCGCAGCGCACCTTCCGGGTGGGCTGACGGCGGGCGGCGCTCGTCGTATGGTGACGGCATGAGCCAGGACACCCCCCTCCCGCCAGCCGACAAGCCCCGCCTTCGCAATCTGCGCGGCGTGCCCGTGCGCGTGCTGATTCCCAACATGGTGACGCTGTTGGTTTTGGCTGCGGGACTGACGGCGATCCGGTTCGCGGTGGAGGGCCGGCTCGAACACTCGGTGCTGGCGATCTTCGCGGCCGCCATCCTCGACGGGCTGGACGGGCGCATCGCGCGTCTGCTCAAGGGCGCCTCGCGTTTCGGCGCGGAACTCGATTCGCTGGCGGACTTCATCAGCTTCGGCTGCGCGCCGGCCCTGGTCCTGTATTTCTGGACCATGCATGATCTGTCGACCTTCGGCTGGCTCGCGGCGCTGGCGCTGGCCTTCGCTGCGGCGCTCAGGCTGGCGCGCTTCAACGTGATGTCGGAGGATCTGACGCGGCCGGAATGGACCAAGCAGTTCTTCACCGGCGTTCCCGCGCCGGCCGGCGCGATGCTGGCGCTGCTGCCGATCAACCTCTATCTCGCCGGCCTGCCGAAGTTCTCCGGCCATGCCCTGGTCGTTTCCATATATACGGTCGTCGTGGCGGCGCTGATGGTGTCGCGCCTGCCGACCCTGTCGGGCAAGGGCAAGGCCGGTCCGGTCCCGAGCGAGAAGGTCATTCCCATCGTCGCCGCCGTGATTCTGGTGGTGGTGCTGCTGGTCAGCCATCCCTTCCACACCATGGCCGGGCTGGTGCTGGTCTATTTCGCGCTGATTCCGGTCGGGCTCGCCCGCCATGCCCGGCTCGCCGCCGCCGAGAAGTCCGTCACACCATGAGCGACGCGGCGCGGATCGCCGTTCTGGGGTCCGTGAACGTCGATCTGGTGGTGCGCGCCGGACGTCTGCCACGCCCGGGCGAGACCCTGCACGGCGAGAGTTTCACCCTCGCGCTCGGCGGCAAGGGGGCGAATCAGGCCTGCGCCGCGGCCCGGCTGGGGGCGGATGTCTGCTTCATCGCCCGCACGGGAACCGACGGGTTCGGCGATTTCGCCTGTGATCGGCTGGCGGCGTTCGGCCTCGGCCTTGATCATCTCGCGCGCGAGTCGGCGGTCGGGGCGGGTATCGCAGTCATCGCTGTCGATTCCCGGGGCGAGAACGCCATCACCATCGTTTCCGGCGCGAACGCCCGCCTGTCGCCCGCCGATGCCGAGGCGGCGCGGGCGGAGCTGAGCGGGTCCGCGGTGCTGCTTGTGCAATGCGAAACCCCGTTCGACGCCTCCCTGGCGGCGGCGCGGATCGTCGCGTCTGCCGGTGGCCGCGTGATTCTCGATCCGGCACCGGCGCCCCAGGCCGGCATTCCGGTCGATCTCATGGCGCTGGCCGACCTGGTTACCCCGAACGAGACGGAAGCGGCGCTTCTCACCGGCATTCCCGTTCGCGATCGCGATTCGGCTCTCGCCGCCGCCCGCGCGCTGCGGGAATCGGGGGCTAGGGCGGCTGTGGTGAAGCTCGGCGGCGCGGGTCTGGTCTATGCCGATGCCGATTCGGAAGGGTTTCTGCCGCCGTTCGCGGTCCGTGTGGTGGATACCGTCGCCGCCGGCGACTGTTTCAACGCGGGCCTTGCCGTCGCGCTGGCCGGCGGCGCGAATCTGCTCGCCGCCCTCAGCTTCGCCACC
>DAOMXN010000225.1:0-3922 GCA_035437025.1 Beijerinckiaceae bacterium
CAGGTCCGGATCGGAATAGGCGATGGTGGAGGAGAACATGGCAGCGTAGGCTCCTGGCCGCTCGCGCGCAAAGGCGAGGTAAGCCCGCCCCATGCCCCGCAAGCCGTCGGGGCCCGGTCCACCGGCAGCCATCGCGCCCTTGAGCCGTGCGCCGAACTCTTCAAATCCCCGCCGTGCCACAGCGCCGATCAGGGACTGAAGGTCTGCATAGTGGCGATAGATCGCGGCCGAAGTCACCCCGGACATGCGGGCCATCTCTGAAAGCGTCAGCCCGGCGGGTCCCCGTGCGGCGATCAGGGCCTCCGCAGCGTCGAGCAGCGCTTCCTTCAGGCGGCCGTGGTGATAGCCGTCCTTTTCGGCGCGGGAACTGAAGAGCCCGAGGGGACCGGAACGGGAATGGCGGCGCATGGCATCGGTTTAGCGGCAAATCGCTTCGGAGCAAAGGACGGCGAGAGAAGCCGCGTTGCGGAGGACTGGCTCCGCTGTCATACGGATGAGGGTTACAGCCACCGCCATCGCAGAGCCCGCCATGCACGCATCCGCCCCCGGCGTCAGCCAATCAGAGAGCGACACCAACCTGACCAGCCGCAGGGCGGCCTGGCAGGCGAGGGCCCTGGACGGCGCAACCCGCGCGCTTCTCGCCGAGGACGCGCAATACTTCCTGCGACAGTCCGTCTCGACGCCCTGCCTGAATGCCATCGCCAAGGCGGAAGGCGTCTTCATCGAGGACCTGGCAGGCCGTCGCTACATGGATTTCCACGGCAACAACGTGCATCACATCGGTTACGGTCATCCGCGTCTGAAAAAGGCGATTGCGGAAGAAATGGACCGGTTGCCGTTCGCGCCGCGGCGCTACGCTTCTGCCACATCGGTTGCGCTGGCACGCAAACTGGCGGAGATCGCGCCGGGGCGCTTGTCCAGGATGCTGTTCACCACCGGCGGGTCGGACGCCATCGAAGTGGCGGTGAAGATCGCTCGCACGGCGACCGGCCGCCACAAGACCCTATCGTTCTGGGATGCCTTCCACGGCGCCGGTTTCGGCGCCTCCGCCCTGTCGGGGGAGGCCTTGTTCCGCTCCGGACGCGCCGCGCCGTTGATCGCCGGGGACCAGCACGTTGCCCCCTTTGCCTGCTATCGCTGTGCCTACGGGCACGATTGCGATGCCAGTGGCCGGCCGCGGCTCGAAGTGTGCAAGCTGTCCTGCGCGCGCATGGTGGACTACGTGCTTTCACGCGAAACCGACGTGGCCTGTGTCGTGGCGGAACCTGCGCGCGCCGTTCCGTATGTGCCGCCGCCGGGGTTCTGGCAGGCAGTTCGCGAGGCCTGCGATCGCCACGGAACGCTGCTGGTCTTCGATGAAATCCCGACGGGTCTCGGCAAGACGGGCCGCATGTTTGCTTGCGATCACGACGGCGTCGAACCGGACATACTGGTCATGGGCAAGGCGCTCGGCGGCGGCATCCTGCCCATCGCGGCGGTGATCACGAGACCCGACCTCGATGTCGGCGGTGACTACGCCTTCGGGCACTATACCCACGAGAAAAACCCGGTGACGGCCCGTGCGGCGCTGACCACCATCGAGATCATCGAGGATGAAGGCCTGGTGGAGAATGCCCGCCGTGTCGGCGATGCCGCGCTGGAACGGCTCGACGCCATGAAACGCCGCCTGCCCGCCATCGGCGACGTGCGCGGACGTGGCCTGCTGCTGGGAATAGACCTGGTCGCCGACAGGGACAGCAAGGCGCCCGCGGGCGACCTGGCGGAAGCGGTGCTGTATCGGGCGCTCGATGCCGGCCTTTCGTTCAAGACCACGATGGGCAACGTACTGACTCTGACCCCGCCGCTGACCGTAAGCACGGACCAGATGATGGCCGCGCTGGATATCATTGAGACAGCGATCACGGCGGGATAGGCCCTTGCGCGGCAGGGAGCGTTGTCCTGCCTGTTACTTGACGCAGAGCGGCGGAGGCGTAGCTTTCGCCCATGGGCGCAGGAGTTCGTCCCATCCTGATGCAGATGCGGTGCTGGTCCGCCTGCCTGCTGTTGTGCCTTTCGTCACCCGCTCTTTCTCTGGAACGGCCGCAAGCAGGCGCAGGCACCGGCCTGCCCTGCACATGCCGCGCCCTTGGGCGTTCCTGGAACCTGGGCGAAGAAATCTGCATGCCGACGGCGCAGGGTCCGCGCTTGGCAGTATGCGACATGGTTCTCAACAACACGTCCTGGCGCACCACGAACCAACCTTGCCCGCAGGCAAGTCTGAGGCCGACCTTGTCACCCGGATAGGGATTACTCCGCCTGCGCCAGAGCCTGTTCGAGGAAGTCCGCAGCGGCCAGAGCCATCAGGTCCTCGCCGAAGCCGGCCACCACCTGCACGCCGACCGGCAGCCCGTCGGCGGTTTCGTAGCCCGGCACGTTCAGGGCCGGGGTGCCCAGGAGGGTGAAAAGCTTGTTGAAGGTCGCGACACCCGTAGTCGACCGGTCGGGTGCAACGCCCGGGGCGGCACAGGTGAGGAGAACATCGACGTCCTCGAACAGCGCCTTGGACTGCCGCCTTGCGGCCTTTGCCGCGCCTCGTGCCGCGTCGTATTCCGCGACGGAGGCAGGCCGTACCGGGTTCATGAAGGAGCGGAACTCTTCCGACAGTGCGTCGGCATGATGGTCGAGCTCCCAGCGCGCGGCGAGCGCGCCCTCGAACTGGTAGATCGTGGCGTGGGCATCCTGGGCCGCAGCGAATGTGGGCGGGGCAGCAATCGACACGACGTTCGCGCCGGCATTCTCGGCGGCGCGGATGGCGAATCGCAAGGCCGCCTGCGACTCCGGTTCCGGCTCGCCCGCGAACGTCATGTCCAGCACACCGAACGTCGGCGTGCCGAAGTCGCGGCCGTCAACGCGCAGGTCGCGTCCGGAAACGGCGCCCAGCCCGAAAGCGACGTCGCGCACACGCGCCCCGAACAGCCCGAGCGTGTCCATGGTCCAGGAACCGGCCTTGATCCCGACCATGGGCAACAGCCGGAACGACGGCTTGATCGCCGCGACGCCGCAATAGCTCGCCGGGCGGATGACGGATCCTCCGGTCTGCGTGCCAAAGGCGAGCGGCATCATGCCCGCAGCGACGCCGGCCGCGGAGCCGGAAGAGGAACCGCCCGGTGTCCGCGCCGGATCATGCGGATTGCGCGTCGGCGAGGGATGCAGAAATGCGAGTTCGGTCGTCACGGCCTTGCCAAGAACGAGACCGCCGGCGGCCTGGGTCATGGAGACGATGGTCGCGTCGGCCTTCGGCTGCCATCCGCGCCAGACCGGCGAACCGTATTCGGTCGGCAGTCCGGCGGTGTCGATGATGTCCTTGAAGGCAACCGGCATCCCGTGCAGCGGGCCGGATTGCGGGCGCAGCGCGGCCGCGCGGAGAGCATCAAGGTCGAGGTGCGCGAAGGCGCCGATGTCGGCCTCGCGGGCGGCAATCGCCTCCGCGATCAGTTCTACGACCCCGGACACCGCGAGATCACCCGCATCCAAGGCTTCGGCCAGATCCAGCGCCCTGAGCATACCCCACTCCTCACGTCGGCGTCCCGGACGCGCGATCCTGTCACAGGTAGTGCCGTTCTTGGGCCGGGGCAATCGGTGTCGTCACGTCGAAGGGGCAGCGGAACTTCGCTTTGCGAGGTCGGCGGGCTGGCCGCCCGGAGCCACTCGACCGCCAACAAGCCCGACGCCTTTCCAGACTTGCCTTCGCGGGCCTTTTGCGCCTATAAGCCGGCACTTCGCTGAACCGCCCGGCTGGTAAGGGCTGCCGTGGCGGTTCTTTGTTTGCTCGATTTTCGAGTGATTTTGCGGCCTTCGGGCTGTCTGGAGAGCAAAATGCCCAAGTTGAAGACCAAATCGGGCGCCAAGAAGCGCTTCAAGATTACCGCCACCGGCAAGGTGA
>DAOMXN010000226.1:0-3907 GCA_035437025.1 Beijerinckiaceae bacterium
CGGTCGGATCATGCGGCTTGGAATGACGGCGGAACCGATCCGCCCGGACCTGTCGACCCTGACGGCGGCCCTCGACGAGTGCGAGGCGCTCGGCATCGATTTCGTCGAACTGTCGACCTACGACATGGACCTGGTCGTCGGCGGCGCGATCCGGCGCGAGCAGCTTGGCCGGGTGAAGGCGCACTTGCGGGGCCGGCGCCTGCGCTGGTCGGTGCACGGACCGCTCGCCATCAACCTGTTCGACCAGGAACGCATCGCCCGCCACCGGGCGGTTCTGAACGCAAGTCTGGAGGTCGCGGCCGAGCTTGGCGCACGCAACTACGTGATGCACGCCGGCATCCTCTACGAGGTCTCGACGGCGGCCGAGGTCCTCGCCGCCCGCCGCCGCCAGATCGACGAACTCGGCCGGATTGGCGAACGCGCGCGGGCGCTGGGCGTCGTGGTCTGCGTCGAGAACCTGTTCCTCGGCGAAACCCGCAAGCACACGCCGACGCCCTCGGAGATCGCGGCGGACCTGTCCGCCGTGAACCACGCATCCGTCCGCGCGACCCTCGACTTCAGCCACGCCCACCAGCAGGCGACCCAGCTCGGCCTCGACGTGGTGAGGGAATGCGCCGCGCTCGCGCCCTTCGCCGAGCACCTGCACATCCACGATTCCTTCGGCCTGAAGGACGACATCTGGATGTATTCGCGCGGCGAGGCGCTGGCCTTCGGCCACGGCGACCTGCACATGCCGCCGGGCTGGGGCGACGTGCCCTGGGGACGGCTGCTCGACGCCTGCCGCTTCCCGGCGGAATGCTGGGGCAACATCGAGCTGGACCACCGCTATTGGCACGAGCGGGAGGCCTGCGTCGCCGCGACGCGCGAGGCGTTCGCGGCGATGCTCGCGCAATAGGGCGTCAGCTGCCCTTCTGCGGGCGCATGTCCTTCGGATCGATCCCGGCGACGACGACCGGCTTCTTCATGGCGTCGCGGCGGAACGGCTCGCCCAGTTCCTGGTTGAGGATGACCTCGATGAACGTGGTGACGCCCTGCTTCTGGGCCTCGCAGGCCTGCGCCAGTTCGCGCGTCAGGTCCGCCTGCGTGCGCACGCTGACGCCTTTCAGCCCGCAGCCTTCGGCCACCTTGGCGTAGGACAGGTGCGGATCGAGTTCCGTGCCGACGAAGTTGTCGTCGTACCAGAGCGTGGTGTTCCGCTTTTCCGCGCCCCACTGGTAGTTGCGGAAGATCACCATGGTGATGCCCGGCCATTCCTTGCGGCCGATCGAGCTCATCTCGCTCATGGAAATGCCGAAGGCGCCATCGCCGGCAAAGCCCACGACCGGCGTGTCCGGATTGCCGATCTTCGCGCCGATGATCGAGGGGAACCCGTAGCCGCAGGGCCCGAACAGGCCCGGGGCGAGATATTTCCGGCCCTGCTCGAAGGTCGGATAGGCATTGCCGATGGCGCAGTTGTTGCCGATGTCGGAGGAAATGATCGCCTCGCGCGGCAGTCCGGCCTGAATGGCGCGCCACGCCTGGCGCGGCGACATGCGCTCGGGATCGCGTTTGCGGGCTCGGTCGTTCCAGCTGGTGCCGGGGTCATCGTCCTCGTGATCCATGGACGAGAGCTGCTGGAGCCAGGCGGATTTCGTCTTGTGCACCAGGGCCTTGCGCTCGTCGCGCCCGGCATCGCCCGCCGTCTTGGACAACTGGGCGAGGATCTGCGCCGCCACCTGTTTCGCATCGCCGCAGATGCCGACGCTCACCGGCTTGGTCAGGCCGATGCGGTCCGGGTTGATGTCGACCTGGATGATCTTCGCGGTCTTCGGCCAGTAGTCGATGCCGTAGCCCGGCAGGGTCGAGAACGGGTTGAGCCGGGTGCCGAGCGCCAGCACCACATCGGCCTTGGCGATGATCTCCATCGCCGCCTTCGAACCGTTGTAACCGAGCGGGCCGCAGGCAAGCCGGTGGCTGCCGGGGAAGGAATCATTGTGCTGGTAGTTGGAGCAGACCGGCGCGTCCAGCCGCTCGGCCAGCGCCACGCATTCCGGGATCGCCCCGCCGATGACCACGCCCGCTCCCGACAGGATGACCGGGAACTTCGCCTCCGACAGCAGGCTCGCCGCCTGCCGGATGGCGTTCGCGCCGCCGGCCGGCCGCTCGAAATCGATGATCGAGGGCAGGGCGATGTCGACGATCTGGCACCAGTAGTCGCGCGGGATGTTGATCTGCGCCGGCGCCGACAGGCGCCTGGCCTTGGAAATGACCCGGTTCAGCACCTCGGCGATGCGCGTGGGATCGCGCACCTCTTCCTGGTAGCAGACCATGTCGCGGAACAGGGCCATCTGCTCCACCTCCTGGAATCCGCCCTGCCCGATGGTCTTGTTGGCCGCCTGCGGCGTGACCAGCAGCATGGGCGTATGGTTCCAGTAGGCTGTCTTCACCGCCGTGACGAAGCCGGTGATTCCCGGACCGTTCTGGGCGATCGCCATGGCCATCTTGCCGGTCGAGCGGGTGTAGCCGTCGCACATCAGCCCGCCATTGGTCTCGTGCGCCACATCCCAGAAGGTGATCCCGGCCTTCGGAAACAGGTCGGAAATCGGCATGAAGGCGGAACCAATGATACCGAATGCGTGCTCGATGCCGTGCATCTGCAGCACCTTCACGAAGGCTTCCTCAGTCGTCATGCGCATCGGCGCGTCTCCCTCTTTTTGGCTTTTTGCGTCGCGCATGCGTATGCAAACGGTCCGTGGCCCAAGACTAGAAAGCCTGCACCACGAAAGGCAAGGGCTGAAAACCCTGTCCTGAAGAAAATATCAACCTATGCTGCCGAGGCTGCGGGCGGCCGCATCGCCGTTTGTTGACGATGCCCAGGAGGTGACCCCCGATGTCCCCAAGCTCGCCTCTCGTGCTCAAGCTTTCCTGCGTCGACAGGCCCGGCATCGTCGCCGACGTGTCGCGCTTTCTGGCCGAGAACGGCGGCAACATCCTGGAGGCGCAGCAGTTCGACGATGCCGAGACCAGTCGCTTCTTCATGCGGGTCGTCTTTGCCCTGACGGACGCCCGCGCGACCCCTGGCGAATTGCGCGCCGGATTCGAGACGGTGGCGCAGCGCTGGACCATGACCTGGACCCTGCGCGAGCGCGACGAGCAGCGCCGCGTCATGCTTCTGGTGTCGAAGATGGACCATTGCCTTGTCGATCTGCTCTACCGCCGGCGCATCGGCGAACTGCCGATGCAGGTGACCGCCATCGTCTCCAATCACCCGGCCGAGCACTATGCCCGCAACGACTTCGGCGACATCCCGTTCCATCATCTGCCGATCACGCGCGAAACCAAGATGGAGCAGGAAGCGGCGCTGTGGCAGCTGATCCGGGACACGCGGAGCGAGGTGGTCGTGCTCGCCCGCTACATGCAGGTGCTTTCGGACGGCCTGACCGCCAAGCTCGCGGGCCGCTGCATCAACATCCACCATTCCTTCCTGCCCGGCTTCAAGGGCGCGCGGCCCTATCACCAGGCGCACGCCCGCGGCGTGAAGCTGATCGGCGCCACGGCCCATTACGTCACCTCGGACCTCGATGAAGGGCCGATCATCGAGCAGGATGTCGAACGCATCAGCCATGCCGACACGCCGGACGATCTCGTGCGCAAGGGCCGCGACATCGAGCGCCGGGTGCTGGCCAGGGCGCTGCGCTACCATCTGGAAGACCGCGTGATGATCAACGACGGCAAGACCGTCGTGTTCATGAGCTGAGCCGCCGTGCGCCGGTCGCTGTCTCCCGATCTCGTTCTCGTCGTAAACGCCGGCTCGTCCTCGCTGAAGCTGGCGCTGATGCCGGCGGAACGCGGCAGCGCGGGCTGGCGGGCGCAGGTCGAGCGTATCGGCGCAAGCGCCTCGGCCGAGATCCGGGACGGCCACGGGTCC
>DAOMXN010000227.1:0-3879 GCA_035437025.1 Beijerinckiaceae bacterium
GGAGCGCGCCGATGGCATCGCGGTCCAGCCATCCCCGCTGGTCCAGCCGGGCCAAAAGGGCGGCATGGAATGTGTCGCCGGCGCCGACCGTGTCGACCACGTCGACGGCGTGGCCGGGCAGTGCCAGGCTGTCGCTGCCGGCGAAGGCGACGGCGCCGTCGGCTCCCCGCGTGATCACCACGAGCCGCGGCCCGAAGCCGAGCCACATCCGCGCGATCTCGCCGATGGCGGCCGTTTCGCCATAGGCCAGGACGATGTCCTCCTCGCTGGCCTTGATCACGCTCGCGCAGGCGGCGAACGTGGCGAAGCGGTTGTGCCACCGGGCCATGTCGCCGATGATCGTCGGGCGCACATTCGGATCGAGGCTGATGACGCGACGGTCCTTCTCGCGCTGCGCCAGGGCCAGATAGGCGGAGCCGCAGGGTTCGACAGCCAGAGAGTACGATCCGAACGTGATGGCGGCGATCCCGGGCGGCAGCTCGCCCGGCAGGTCGGCGACGCCGAACATGCGATCCGCCGCGCCCTCGCCATGAAAGGCGTAGCGGGGGGTGCCGCCGGGGCCGAGAGCGACGACGGAAATCGTCGTCAGCTGCGGCAGATGGCGGGCAAAATCGAGCGAAACGCCCTCCGTGTCGAGCAGGGCGGCCAGATGCTGGCCGAAATGGTCGCTGGACAGTCCCCCGAGGAATGCCGCCCTGGCGCCCAGGCGGCCAAGGCCGACCGCGACATTGAACGGCGATCCGCCGGCGATCACGCGGGCCGGGATGGCCGCGCCCTGCGCCGGCTCCAGGAACAGGTCGACCAGCGCCTCGCCGCAAACCAGAATCATCGTCTTGCCTCCGCCAGGCAGGGTGAGCCTGCACGTAGCCATACAAAAGGTGTTCGCGTAGCGGAAGCAACCGCTATGCTGCGCGGGGTGCTTCGTGGCGGCGGAGCGAGGCTTGGAGTGGCGGCGTGTCTGTCGGAAAGCTATCGGATCTCGATATCCTTGCCCTGGTGACGGGCACGCATGCCGATCCGTTCTCCGTGCTCGGCGCCCACAGGCGCGGCCGAGAGACGATCTTGCGCGCCTTCGTTCCTGGCGCGCGGTCGCTCTCGGCCACCGACCTGAAGGGGGGCGCGATCGCGTCGCTCCGGCGCATCCACGATGCCGGACTGTTCGAGGCGCGGGTCGCGGCGCGCGGCGGCGCTCCGATCCGTTACGAGGCCGTCGGGGATGCCGGCCCCTGGGCCTTCGTGGATGCCTACAGCTTTGGCCCGGTTCTCGGCCCGATGGACGATTACTTCGCCGCGGAAGGCTCGCATCTGCGGCTGTTCGACAAGCTCGGCGCCCATGTCCTGACGCATCAGGGGGTCAGCGGCGTGCATTTCGGCGTCTGGGCGCCGAACGCGCGGCGGGTCTCGGTCGTCGGCGATTTCAACCAGTGGGACGGACGCCGCCACATCATGCGGTTGCGGCAGGGCTCCGGCATCTGGGAGATCTTCGTGCCCGACATCGGGGAGGGCGCTCTTTACAAGTTCGAACTGATCGGCGCCGACGGGCGGCTGGCGCTCAAGAGCGATCCCTTTGCCTTCGCCGGTGAGCTGCGACCGAAGAACGCCTCGGTGGTGGCGCGGATCGACGGCTTCGCCTGGACCGACGGCGCCTATCTGGAAGCCCGCGCGCACCGCGATCAGCGCCGCACGCCGATCTCGATCTACGAGGTCCATGCGGGGTCCTGGCGCCGGCCTCACGGCGGATTCCCGACCTGGGAGCAGCTGGCCGGGACGCTGATCCCGTATGTCCGCGACTCCGGCTTCACCCACATTGAGTTCCTGCCGGTGTCCGAGCATCCGCTCGATGCCTCCTGGGGCTACCAGCCGACCGGCCTGTTCGCGCCGACCGCGCGGTTCGGCACGCCGGAGGACTTCGCCCGTTTCGTTGATGCGGCACATGCCGCCGGCATCGGCGTGATCCTCGACTGGGTGCCGGCGCATTTTCCCACCGACGCGCACGGCCTGGCGCATTTCGACGGGACCGCGCTCTATGAGCATGCCGATCCGCGCCAGGGCTTCCATCCGGACTGGAACACCGCGATCTACAATTTCGGACGCCGGGAGGTCGCGAACTTCCTGATCAACAACGCGCTGTTCTGGCTGGAGAAATACCACATCGACGGGTTGCGGGTGGATGCCGTGGCCTCGATGCTCTACCTCGATTATTCGCGCAAGGAGGGCGAGTGGGTCGCGAACCGGCAGGGTGGACGCGAGAACCTCGAAGCCATCGACTTTCTCAAGGCGCTGAACCGCACGGTCTACGCCGCCCATCCCTCGGTGCTGATGATCGCGGAGGAATCCACCTCGTTCCCGGGCGTGTCGCAGCCGGTGCATGCCGGTGGCCTCGGCTTCGGCTTCAAGTGGAACATGGGCTTCATGCACGATACGCTGCGCTACCTGATGCGCGATCCCGTGCATCGCAGGCACCACCACGCCGACCTGACCTTCGGCCTGCTCTACGCCTTCAGCGAGAATTTCGTGCTGGCGCTGTCGCATGACGAGGTGGTGCACGGAAAGGCGTCGCTGCTGCACAAGATGGCGGGGGACGACTGGCAGAAGTTCGCGACGCTTCGGGCCTATTACGCCTTCATGTGGGGCTATCCCGGCAAGAAGCTGCTGTTCATGGGGCAGGAATTCGGCCAGCGCCGCGAGTGGAGCGAGGACCGCGAGCTGGATTGGGAGGCGCTGGACCATGCGCCGCATGCCGGGACCGCCCGGAGCATACGCGATCTGAACCGGCTGTATCGCAGCCTGCCGGCGCTGCATGCGCGCGACTGCGAGGGGGAGGGCTTCCGCTGGCTGGTGGTCGACGACGCGGCGCGCTCGGTCGTGGCCTTCGCCCGCTTCGGCGGCGCGGGCACGCAGCCGGCGGTAATCGTCAGCAACTTCACGCCGGTGCCGCGCAAGGGCTACGTTCTGCCCATGCCGGCCGCCGGGCGCTGGCGCGAAATGTTCAATTCCGACGCGTCCGACTATGGCGGCTCAGGGATTGGTAATCTTGGCATGGTACAGGCAGAGCCAGAGGGGATTGCCGACCAACCGGCCCGCGCGCGGATCAATCTGCCGCCGCTGGCCACGCTGATACTGGCCAAGGACTGACCATGCCCCTCCTTTTCGCGCCCATTCCGGTCATTCTCGGCCTGATCGGCATGCTGATCTACGCCACCATCTATTCGCTGGCCGAATCCGTGTTCGTACTGGGTCTCTGCGCCCTGATCGGTTCGGCCTGCTATGTCGTCTCGAAGGCTCTGCTGAACGTCGCGACCCGGATCGACCGCATGGAGGTCAAGTTTCTGGCGGGCGCGCTGGCGGTACTGACCACGATGACATCGATCATCTATTTCGTGTCCGACAACACCTGATACCAGGCTTCATGGCCCGTGACCTTCGGGTCCTGATTTCCTGCACTTTCATTTCCCATTGAAAGACAAGTGAAATTTCAAGAGCTGTCATCGCCCCGTCTCGTGAGCGATGGTATGGAGCAGCCCTTGCGGCCCCGGTCATTGAAACCTTGGCGCCGCGCTCCAATATTCGGCGGGCGCTCATCCGGCGTTCAGCGGCCGCAGGCAATACGCGCGTTGCCAAATCAGGGGTTCACCATGTTCGACGCAAAACAGCTTCTCAATGCGCTCATCTCCGGCGCCGGGCAGCAGAATCAACAGCAGCAGGGCCAGCCGAACCAGCCGGCAGGAGGCCTCGGAGGCCTGCTCGGCGCTGTTCTCAGCCAGGTCCAGAACACGGCGCAGCAGGCCGGTCAGGCCAGCCAGCAGGCCGGGGGCGTCGGCGGCATCCTGGGGTCGATCCTCAAGCAGGCGACCTCCGGCGTGGGGCAGGCGGCCGGCC
>DAOMXN010000228.1:0-3840 GCA_035437025.1 Beijerinckiaceae bacterium
GGGCGAATGCCGCGGCCGCCCGCGCGCAGGGTCGCGCGCCCGGCTGGTATGCGCTGATCCCGCTCGCCGGACCCTACATGTCGACGGCCGGCGCGCCCTGGCGCACCCGCGAGGCCGAGGCGCGGGTGGCGCTGGAGGGCCAACTCGCGGGACTGCTGTTCGCCGGCGCCCTGTACCTGCTCGGCGTGGCATTCGCCGCACCGATGCTGCACAAGGCCGCCCTGATCGGCTTCCTGTTCAATCTGGTTCAACTCGTGCCCCTGCGTCCGTTTGACGGCGGGCGACTGTTTCCCGGACTGGACTGGCCCGCGACCCGGGACGAGGACGTCAGTGCCCGGCTGTGGCTGTCGCTGGCGTTCGAACGCCTGGTGCGCCGCATCGGTTGCCGGATCGGGCTGGATGACGCAAGCCGACCGGCGGCGCTGCGCAGCCTGATCGGACCGGCCCTGTTCACGATCATGCTCGCCGGCTTTGCCGCTGTCGCCGTCGTTGCCGTGCTGCTTCCGCCCAAGGCGATTGCCCTGGCCATCCTGCTATGGGTTGCGGGCACGCTCGCCCTGATCCTGTTCGTGCTCTGCCTCGATCCGCGCGTGCTGCGCAGCGGCGACGAACGCCTGCTGGCACCGCGCCGGCCGCTGGAGCCGCTGCCTGAGGTACATCGCGGACCGGTGCCCTGGTCCTCGCGTACCAAGGCGCGCTGCGCCCTACTGGCCTATCTCCTGCTCCTGGCCGCCCACGCGCTCGGGGCCCTTGCCAGCTGGACCGCCTGAACGCTGCCGGACGCCCCGTAAACTCTAAAGCGCCTCGAGCACACCTGTCGTCACGTCGAAGACGGCGCCGTGCAGTTGCAGCCTGCCCTTGCTGTGCAGGATGTTGATGCAGGGAAAGGTCAGCAGATTTTCGATGGAATTGCGGATGGAATGGCGGGCCAACCGTTCGGCGTAGTCGAAGTCATCCTCACCATTCTGGCCTGGAAGCGCCTCGGCGGCCGGTGACAGCAGCGTCATCCAACGGCCGATGAAATCGCCCGGCGACAGCGCATCCGAAGCGGTGGGGTGGCGCAAGCGGCGAACGAAGGCATGCACACCGCCACAGCGGCCATGACCCATGACCACGATGTGCTTGACCTTGAGCGCCTGCACCGCGAATTCCAGCGCCGCCGAAACGCCATGCAGCCCATTGTCCGGCGCGAAGGGCGGAACGAGGTTCGCGATGTTGCGCACCACGAACAACTCTCCCGGACGGGCATCAAATATGACTTCCGGCGAGACGCGCGAGTCACAGCAGGCAATGACCATGATCTCGGGCTTCTGGCCATCGCGCGCCATTTCTTCGAACCGTTCGCGCTCGCGCGGCAGTCGATTGTGGCGAAAGGTGCTGTAACCTTCGATCAGCCGTTGCGGCAACGGATGTGGACCGGTGGCAGTCATCACTACTTCAGGCCCATGCCTGACTCCCCGCTTGTTGCACTGCAACGTAGGGCTCGGCCACCAGACGACAAGACCACCATTCGGGTAAGCGCACCCGGACGCGCGACAGCGCTCCATCTTGCAGCAGGCCGCCGCCTCGCGCTATTTCGTGCCATGCTGACATTCGACCCGCACCGACCCCGGCGCAGTGTTCTCTACGTTCCCGCCTCGAACGAGCGCGCCATGGCGAAGGCGTCTGGCCTCGCCGCAGACACCATCATCCTCGATCTGGAGGACGCGGTGGCGCCCGATCAGAAGGCGAGGGCGCGCCAATCTGTCCTCGCCATGCTGCGCTCCGGGCAGTTCATCGGCACGGAAGTTGTCGTGCGCGTCAACGGCCTGGCGACGCAGGAGATAGCGGCAGACGTGGCGGTTGCGGTGCATGCCGACGCCGTGCTCGTGCCGAAGATCGACTCGGCGCTCGACATTGCCCGCTGCGAGGCGGCGCTGGACGCCAGCGCTCCGGATCGGCGCGTTGGCCTCTGGGCCATGATCGAAACGCCGCGCGCGGTGCTCTCCATCGCCGAAATCTGCGCTGAAGCGGAACGTCCCGCGGCGCGGCTGTCCTGTCTGGTGGTCGGCACGAACGACCTTGCCAAGGATGCGCGAGTCGCGATCGTTCCAGGGCGCGCGCCGCTGCTGTCCTGGATGAGCCAGTGCGTTCTGGCGGCCCGCGCCTACGGACTCGTGGTGCTGGATGGCGTCTTCAACGACGTGCGCGACGCGGACGGTTTCGCCGCTGAGTGCCGCCAGGGCCGGGAGCTCGGCTTTGACGGCAAGACATTGATCCACCCGGCCCAGATCGGGCCCGCCAACGCCCTTTACGGCCCGTCCGAGGCCGAGATCGCCGCTGCCAGCGCCGTTGTGGAAGCCTTCGCGCGGCCAGAGAACGCCGGCAAAGGCGTGATCGTTGTCGACGGCCGCATGACCGAGCGGCTGCATCTGGACATGGCGCAACGGGTGCTGGCGGGCGCCTCCGCATACGGCGCGCGCTAGGCAAGGTCCGATTCGCTCGGGCCTGTCAGACGGCTCATCATCTCGGGGTCGACGTAGAAGAACATGAAGGGTGTCGACAGCCGGGAAATGATCGAATTCAGCACGGAGCCGGCCGTTACGGTCCCGCCCGCCCTCTGGGCCAGACCGACAATGACCTGATTGAGTGCGTAGGACGTCGCAGCATTGATACCCAGTTCCGTCGCGATCTGCGCGCCGACCTCGGGGTTGTCGACAATGAACTTGGCGAACTCCGGCGCGCCTTCCTTGATGTCTTCCAGGTACTGGCCGATGCCATAGTCATTGGCTGTGAGCGCGTTGGCGTAGCCCGTCTTGGCCACCTGGGTCGCGGGATCACCCTCCGAGATCGCGTTCATCTTGGCGATCTTGTCCATCACGTCGAGCGTAGCGGTCAAGCCGAGCATCCAGTTCTGGAGCTTGGCCGACGTTTCCGGCGTCATGCGCATGGCGCCGAGCTTCGTGCCTTGCAACGCCTCCTTTTCCAGGACCTTGTTGACGATCGTGTCGTACTGGGCGCCGGTCGACAGCTTCTTGAGTGCATCCACCGTGGCGGTGGCGCTGTCGTGACTGACCTGGCCCCAGCCGCCATCGTGAACGGCGAGGATGTAGCCAATGTTGCCAAGCGCCTGCAACTTGTTCGCCGACGCGAACGTATCGGCATAGGCGCCGGCATTTTTCAGCCCATTCGTTTGCAGGGAGTTCATCGTAGTTGTCCAGGCCTTGTTCAGGGCTGGCAGGTCATGGGCGACGAACTTTCCCCAATCGCCGGATTCCAGAGATTTCAACGCATCATCGAGAACCGTCTGATCGTATATGGCCGTTCCCAGTCCCTGAAACGTGACCGGCAACTCGCGCCACCCCGAAGAACCATCCAAAGCGCCGGCACCGAGCGTGCCGTAGCCGCGCATGGCGCCGATCAGCTGGATCGCCTGGTCCTTCAACTGGTCCTTCTGGGCCTGTGTGAGGCCTTCCGGACCGATGGGTCCGATGTCGACACGCGTCGGATCCGGCAAGGCTCCGAGCGGGAGAAGACCCTCGGGGTCAGGACTTGCGGCGGCGGGCGCCTTCGGCAGCGGCAGAAGCCCTTCGGGGTCCGGGTTTGCGGCGACCGGCGCTTTCGGCAGAGGCAAGAGACCTTCCGGGTCCGGGTTCAGGTCGGGAACCCTGCCCACGGTGAATGTCTCGCCGGGATGAATGAGATTAAGGTCCCGTCCTTGAAGCTGCGGGTTAAGTGCAACCAGTTGGTCGAGCGCAAGACCATGGCGCTCTGCGATCGCGGAGAGACTGTCACCTGGCTCGACCGTCGCGGAAATCGCGCTCCCCGGCTGCGCCACCGCGCCCTGCGCCGCGCCCGCTG
>DAOMXN010000229.1:0-3831 GCA_035437025.1 Beijerinckiaceae bacterium
CCGGCGACCGCCCCGGCCAGGCCGGCCGATGTGGCCGAACTGATGAAGGCATCGCCCTACAAGGGTCCGGAACGGCTGAGGCAGGCCGCCGTCAACGGCAATCTCGCGGCGATCTACGAGATCGGCGCGCGCTATGCCGACGGCCGTGGCACCGCCCGCGACCTCAAGCTCGCGTCGAGGTGGTTGGAATTTGCGGCCGAGCAGGGGTTTGCTCCCGCTCAATACCGGTTCGGCAGTTTCAATCGCGAAGGCCTTGGTATGCAGCAGGACGCCAAGGTTGCCTTCCAGTGGTTCATGAAGGCAGCCGAGCAGGGTCATATCCTGGCGATGCATAACCTTGCGGTGCTCTATGCGGAGGGCGTCAACGGCAGCCCGGATTATGCCTCGGCTGCCGCCTGGTTCCGCAACGCCGCCGAGCACGGGGTCAAGGACAGCCAGTTCAACATCGCCATCCTGCATGTTCGTGGCCTGGGCGTCGTGCAGGACATGGTCGAAGCCTACAAGTGGTTCGCCATCGCCGCCCAGAAGGGCGACGCCGACGCCATCAAGCGTCGTGACGAGGTGGCGGCACGGCTTAGCCCGAACCAGCTGGAGGACGCCAAGAACCGCGTCGAGGAGTTCCGTCCCCGGCGGCCGGACATGCGGGCCAACGACGTCGGCGCGCCGGAAGGCGGCTGGGACCAGGCGCCCCGCGCCCCGGGTGCGCCCCAGCAGAAGAAGTCCCGGGTGTAAGGCAGACCTCCTTACCGCGCGCGAAAGCCGACGGGTCGGGACGTGTCCGCATAACCCGGCCTTAAGCCGGATATGCTGCAATGCAGGTTCGGCCCCTCAAGGGCCGGGAGGTTGGATCGGTGACATCCGGCGATGCTGTCGCGCCCCTGCGCGTTCTGTGCGTGACCCCGGCGGGGCCGGAAGGCATGGGTGGCATCGATCGCCTGTACCATTACATGCGCGAGCACATGGGGACCGGCGGCGGTGCGCCGGACATTTCGATCCGCTACTTCGCCTCGCGCGGGCCGCGCGACGGGTATCGCTCCTTCCTCGGCTTTCCATTCCGTCTGCTGGCTTTCGTCTGGGTTCTGCTGCGCAGCCGTGCCGACATCGTGCACCTCAATCACTCCACCCATGGCAGCGCCGTGCGCAAATGGGCTCTTGCGCTGGTGGCGCGGCTGTTCGGTTGCCGCGTGACGACGCACTTCCATGGCATGATCACGCCCGAGGACTATGCCGCGAACCCGTTCTGGCTTGGTCTTTTCCGTTCGCTCTGCGGCATGTCAGACCGCATCGTCGTCCTGGGCGATGTGTTCACGCGCTGGTTCCGCGATACCCTGGGCGTGGCGCCGGAACGCCTGGTGGTCATCCCCAATGGAATCCCCGACTTTGCGCCGGATCTTGCTCTCCCCAAGCCGGCGGGGCCGGATCGCCTGATCCTTTTCGCCGGCGAGGTCGGTCCGCGCAAGGGCGCGGGGCTCCTGCTGGAAGCGCTGGCCATGGTGCGTGCCCGCCTAGGGGACTGGCGCTGCGTTATGGCCGGCAACGGCGACATTCACGAATACCGCGCCATGACGCAGATGCTCGGTCTGAAGGATCGGGTTCGCTTCACCGGCTGGGTCGGTCCCGACGCGGTGCACGCGCTCATGCGCGAGGCTGTGGTTGTGGTGCTGCCCTCGCGCGTCGAGGCCCTGCCGCTGTCGCTGATCGAAGGGGCTTGCGCCGGCTGCGCGCTGATTGCCTCGAATGCCGGCGCCAGTGCCGAGATCGCGCGTGACGGGGTCAACGGGCGCATCGTCCCGCTGGAAGCCGAGGCGATCGCCGATGTCCTGACCGAGGTGCTGTCCAGCCCCGACTTGCTCGCACGGATGCAGGAGTCGAGCCGCGCGCTCTATGTCGAACGCTTCCGAATCGAGGCGTTCGAGGCGGCGCTGCTCGCCATGTTCCGTTCGCTTGCGCCGCCTTCGCGTGAGGCGGCTCGCCTGCTCACGCCGTCGCCAGACCCAGCGCCCTGACGGTCGGCTCGTCGAGATCCGGTTTGTCGTCCTCGCGGATCAGCGACATCCCGCCGTAGCCCGAGACAGCCCAGATCGCCCAGCCGAAGCCCTGCGCCTCGGCTTCGCCGCGCACGTCGGAGAGATAATTCTCCAGCGTCTGCGGCGGAGAAGCCCGATAGGGTCCGTAAGTGCGGGTAATCCCGAACTCGCCAAGGAAGATGCGCTGCGCCGGCACGCCGTTGCGCCGCGCCCACTCCGCCACCTCGGCGAATTCCCTGGCGACAAGCGCGCGGCCCGGTTTCAGGTCCAGGTAGTCCTTCAGTGCCTTGCGCGCCTGAGCAAGCACGGCGGCCCGGTCCTGCGGTTTGACCTCGGCGCTCGTCTCGATGTTCCGGCGGATGATGCGCCAGGCGTCGTCGTGGTGCTCCGGCCCCGCGGGATAGGGCAGGTCCGAGAAATGGCGCCAGGCGCGCGACATCTCGTTGTCGCCCTTCACGCCCTGATGCGTCAGCAGATACGGCTTGTAGTAGTGGAAGCTCCACAGCACGTTGGAGCCGGCATAGCGCAGACCGTCCATCGCCAGCAGCCCTTCCCGGTCGCCGCCGCGTGCTCCCGTGAGCACCAGCATCAGATCCGGCGCCTCGGCGCGCACCTGATCATGCCAGGTCTTCTGGATCACCTGCCAGCGCGTTGTGGAGGGTGCGTCCCAGCCCCATTGCGGTTCGTTCATCAGCTCGAAGGCGATGCGCCCGCCGCTCAACGGCTTCAGCAGGCGCGCGGTCCGCGCCAGCATCTGGCCATAGGCCTTCGTCAGCGGACCATCGGAGAGGGCGGTGATCTTCTCTGGCGCATAGGTCGGATTCTGCCAGTTCGGGTGGAAATCCACGACGACCCCGAAACCCGCCTCGGACAGTCGGGCGATGGCAGCCAGCAGCTGGCGGTCAAGATCGTCCCGTTCGTTCCCCGTGAACTGCAGGAACGGTCCCGGGTCCAGCGTCAGGCGGATGAAGTCCAGACCGGCCCGCTTCAGGTTCGCCAGGACGCCGGGCAGGAGCTGATGCGCTGGTGTCGCGAAGGGCGGCGAGCGATAGCGGGTCTTGTCGCCCTCCTGCACCGAGGCCCAGTTCATCATGTTGTGGATGCTCGCGCCCCGGCGGAAAGGCGCGCGCGGCTCGCTGGCCGAAACCGGCGCCGTCAGCGCGGCCGTCATTCCGGCAAGAAGCGTGCGTCGGGACAGGGTAATGGACATCAGCGGGTCTCCCAGCGCAGGGTTTTGGCCCGGCCCCAGGCGTCGCGCGCCTCGTTGCGGAAGGCCAGCAGCATGACGATCAACAGGGCGAAGTAGGAATGCTTTCCGGACATGGCGTCATTGCTGGACGCTGTCGCGAGAAAGGCCCCGACGGCGAGGAAGGCGCGCGGCTCCGGCCCCCAGGCGGCGCGCAGCAGCGTCCAGATGATGGTTCCCGCCAGCAGGATCGCCCCGAACAGGCCGAACTGGAAGACGAAGACCACGACCGAGCTCTCGATCAGCAGGCCAAGCCGGTCGAACACCATTTCGCGGATGCGGATCAGGTCCGTTCCGAACAGGATCTCATCGGTGGTGACCCAGTCGAACACCTTGTAGACATCGACGCGCGCCTTGGCGTTTTCGTCGAAATACCCGCCGTAGAATCGCTCCAGGAACCCGGCGGAATCGGCGATGAGCAGAAGGATCGGACCGGCTGCGAGCAGGCCGAGCACGATCAGCGCCTTGAGGCGCAGGCGTCCCTCCAGTGAGGCCGCGCCCATCGGCGTGAAGGTGAGCATCAAGACGCCGATCAGGCAGGCGCAGATGTAGGTCTCC
>DAOMXN010000230.1:0-3789 GCA_035437025.1 Beijerinckiaceae bacterium
ATGCTGGACTGGGACGCGCCGACCGGCGGCTACCTGCTCACCGCCTGTTTCGCGACCGGCATCGCGGCGGCGGAAGGGGTGAAGAGCTTCCTCGATCGCTGAGCCTACCCCAGCCTTGCCAGCGCCTCGGCGATCTTGGCCTTGCGGGCCTCGCCTTCCTCGCGGCGCTCGCGCTGCTCCTCCACCACCTCTTCCGGCGCGCGGGCAACGAAGTCGGCATTGCCGAGCTTGGCGTCGATGCGGGCGATATCCTGCGCCGTCTTGTCCAGTTCCTTGGCCAGCCGCAGCTTTTCCGCCGCGATGTCGATGATCCCGGCCAGCGGCAGCGCCGCCGAGGTGCCGCGCACCACGAGCTGGATCGACTGGCCCGGAGCGGTGTCAGCGAAGGCAATCTCCGACAGCCGCGCCAGGCGCTTCAGCACCTCGGCCCAGTCGCCGACGCGGGTGCGGACAGCCGCATCCGCCCCGACCAGGACCAGCGGAATCTGGCTTGCCGCCGGCACGTTCATTTCGGCGCGGGCCGAGCGGATGTCGGTGATCAGCTCGACGATCCAGCCGATCTCGGCCTCCGCCTCGGGCGCTTCGAGGCCGGAAAGCACGGGCCATTGCGCCAAACACAGCAACTCCGGCTTCTCCCCCGCCCGCTCCGAGTAGGCCGTCCACAACTCCTCCGTGATAAACGGCATGAACGGA
The DNA here is from genome assembly GCA_035437025.1 of Beijerinckiaceae bacterium. Lineage (GTDB taxonomy): Bacteria > Pseudomonadota > Alphaproteobacteria > Rhizobiales > Beijerinckiaceae > JAIUNP01. The sequence goes on from DAOMXN010000230.1 coordinate 694, forward strand.
TGCAGGATCTTGACGATCTGGTCGAGACAGAAGGCCGTGGTCGCCCGGGCCTCGTCCTTCTCCGCGCCGTCCGCACCCTGGAGCGCCGGCTTGGCGAGTTCGAGATACCAGTCGCAGAAGGTGTTCCAGACGAAGCGGTAGGCCGCGCTGGCGGCCTCGTTGAAGCGATAGGCGCCAATGCCCTCCTCCACCGCCGCCAGCGCCTTGGCGAGTTCGCTCAGGACCCAGCGGTTGAGCGTGCCCTTCACGGACTTCGGGTCAAAGCCGGGAACGCGCGCGCAGCCGTTCATTTCGGCGAAGCGCGAGGCGTTCCAAAGCTTGGTGCAGAAGTTGCGATAGCCTTCCGCTGTGCGCACGCCGAGTTTCGGATCGCGCCCCTGCGCGGCGAGCGAGGCCAGCGTGAAGCGCAGCGCGTCGGCCCCGTACTGGTCGATCACCACCAGCGGATCGATGACGTTGCCGATGGTCTTCGACATCTTCCGGCCCTTCTCGTCGCGGACGAGGCCGTGCAGATAGACGGCGCGGAACGGCACCTCGTCCTGCGTGAACAGGCCGGCCATCATCATGCGCGCCACCCAGAAGAACAGGATGTCGAAGCCGGTGACGAGCACGGAATTGGGATAGAATTTCTGGAGTTCCCTGGTGTCTTCCGGCCAGCCGAGGGTCGAGAACGGCCACAGGGCGGAGGAAAACCAGGTGTCGAGGACGTCTCGATCTCGCCAGATATGAATTTCGCCGCGGTCGACACTATCGATCCTGCAATGAAATTCCATCGCGCCGTTGGAGTCTGAATCCCTATCTGAGATACAAACGGTTTTGCCTCGGCCATAGAATTGCTGGGCCAATGCAAGTGCCTCGGTAGCATTCTTTGCTACAAACCGTTCCGCATCAAATGGCCCGGATCCATCTGCTTGTGGCCCGTACCATGCCGGGATCTGGTGGCCCCACCAGAGCTGGCGCGAAATGCACCACGGCTCGATGTTCTCCATCCAGCGGAAGAAATCGGCCTCGCTTTTGGGCGGCAGCATCTGGGTCTTGCCGGAGCGAACCGCTTCCATCGAGCGGTCGGCCAACGGCTTGACGTTGACATACCACTGGTCGGTCAGGAACGGCTCGACCGGTACGCCGGAGCGATCACCATGCGGCACCTGCTGCGTGGTCGGCTCGATTTTGGCGAGACGCCCGGCCGCGTCCATCAAAGCGACGACACGCTTTCGGGCATCAAAGCGATCAAGACCATCAAGCGTCAGTAGAACTTCTAAAAGCTTGTGGTCACTACCATTTAGGACATCTGCAAAGTCAGGATTGGGCTCATTGTTGCGGGCCAGATAGATGGCTGCCGTGCCGGTCAGAATATTGACCTTCGCCAGCCCCTGCCGCTTGCCCACCTCGAAATCGTTGAAATCATGCGCCGGAGTGATCTTCACCGCGCCGGTGCCCTTTTCCGGGTCCGAATATTCATCTGCGACGATGGGGATCAGCCGGCCGACCAGCGGCAGCCGCACACGCTTGCCGTGCAGGCGCTTGTAGCGTTCGTCCTCGGGGTGCACGGCGACGCCGGTGTCGCCCAGCATGGTCTCGGGCCGCGTGGTGGCCACAGTGATGACCTCGCCGGTTTCCCGGCCGGCATCATCCACCACGGGATATTCGAAATAGTAGAGATGGCCGCCGGGCTGCTTGTCCAGCAGCTTGCCGAGAGCGGCATGGTCGAGGGCGACCGGATTGCCCTCTTTGTCCACCTGCCCGCGCGCCCAGGCGAAGCTGCCCTTGATCTCGACCTGCTCGACCTCAAGGTCCGAGATGGCGGTGAGCAGTTTCGGGTCCCAGTTCACAAGGCGCTTGTCCTTGTAGATCAGGCCCTTTTCGTGCAGCGCCACGAAGAATTCGATGACGGCCTTGGACAGGCCCTCGTCCATGGTGAAGCGCTCGCGCTTCCAGTCGCAGGAGGCGCCGAGGCGCTTCAACTGGTTGACGATGGTCCCGCCGGACTGCGCCTTCCAGGCCCAGACCTCTTCGAGGAATTTTTCGCGGCCCAGTTCGCGCCTTCCCGGCCTTTTCTCCTGCGCCAGCTTGCGCTCCACCACCATCTGCGTGGCGATGCCGGCGTGATCGGTGCCGGGCTGCCAGAGCACGTCCTTGCCGCGCATGCGCTCGTAGCGGCAGAGGATATCCTGCAACGTGTTGTTGAGCGCATGGCCCATGTGCAGCGAGCCGGTGACGTTCGGCGGCGGGATGACGATGCAATAGGCCGGCGCGTTCTCGCGGCCGGGACGACCGGCGGCGAAAGCGTCGGCGTCGGTCCAGGCCTTGGCGACGCGCGATTCAATCGAGGCCGGATCGTAGGTCTTTTCCATCATGGCGGCAGGTCCGTAGGCGCGAGGCGCGCGAATTCTTCAAAGCGCTTCAATCCCTTCGCCGCGCCGCGATGTCAACGGGTTCAGCGATCAGGAGGTCCCGGACTCCGCATCTGACGGGTTCAGGCCGGCGAATTTCCGCCGATCCGCCCAAGATGCGTATCCTTGAAGCCGCTCTCGTACTTCAGTCCGTACCCGAGCGCGCGATCGAAGCCGATATGCGCCAGCCAGATCAACGCCAGTGCAACAGCCATTGATGAGTCGAAGACCATGGCAGCGATGCCCAAGGCAAGCGGACCGACGGTCGAGTGGGCCGCGTTGTAGGCCCAGGCCCCGGCACGATTGCCAACGAGGTAGCCCGCCAGGGCGACATCGGGAGTAAAAAAGAAGATCAGGTAGAAGGTCCAGCTTCCGTCGAGGCGCCAGAACAGCGCCGTCGCGGCACAGAACACCGCCAGAGCTTCAATGCGCAGGCCCAAGCGCATCGCGCTCCGGGTTTCGGTCATGACGCTAGCGTCCGCCGCGCGCGACGCGCTCGATCTCGGCCTTGACCAGCCGTTCGACGAGGGTGGGCAGGTTCTCGTCCAGCCAGGACTTGAGCATCGGACGCAGCATGTCGGCGACGACGTCATCCATGGTTCGGGCGTTCTGGGTGAACACCGCGTTGGCCAGAGACTGGAACGCCTTGGCGGTTGTGCCCGCGGTCTGATCGGAGATCAGGCGGGCCGGGTCGGGCTCTGCG
>DAOMXN010000231.1:0-3747 GCA_035437025.1 Beijerinckiaceae bacterium
AACGACGATCTGATACCATCGGTCATCAGGGATGACCGATGACCGCTCTTGAATTATCCTTGTCTTACAACGCGCAAGGTAAATTCAAGAAAGGAACCAAGGGTCCATTGTCATGACCCTTGGTATGAGGTCAGAGCACCAGGGGGATGCCCGCCACCATCGCCTGAAAGGTGCAGTGCCCGAGATCGCGCTGGCGATAGGTCTCGCCCATATCGTCGAACACCAGCAGCTTCTGGTCGCGGCCCTGCTGGATAGGGATTGCCAGGCTGCCACCGGGCGCCAGTTGCTCCACCAGCGCGTCCGGCACGTCCTTCATCGCGGCGTTGACCAGGATGCGGTCGTAGGGGGCTTCGGCCTCGAACCCCGCTGTTCCGTCGCCATGCTCGAGCCTGACATTGACGACCTGCTGGCGCAGCATCGCGCGGCCGGCGGCCAGATGCAGCGTCCGGAACCGCTCGATCGTCACCACCTTGCAGCCATAGCGCGCCAGCACGGCGGCCTGGAACCCGGAGCCGGTGCCAACGTCGAGCACCTTCATGCCGGGCCGCAGGTGGAGCGCACCCAGGAGCGTCGCCACCATCTGCGGCGCGGTCGCCTCGCCGCCACAGTCGATCGGCAGCGCGAAGGGCTGATAGGTCAGCGGCGCCAGATGCTTGGGCAGAAAGGCGGCGCGCGGCGTCTTCTCGAAGGCCGCGAGGAGGCCGAGATCGCGCAATCCCCGCGAACGCAGGTCCAGCACGAACCGCGCCAGCGCGGTATCGAGATCGGCGGAATCGGCGGCGCCGGTCGCCTTGTCGACACCGGCATGTCGGTCAGCGGGCGTCGAAACGCCCACGATCATCCTTCAAACGCCTCGGCGAACCGGGTGACGCTCGGCATGTCCGTCAGATCGAGGCGCAACGGCGTGATCGAGATATAGCCCTCGCGCACCGCATGCAGGTCCGTGCCCTCCTTGGGCTCGAACTGCACCGGATTGAAGGCGAGCCAGTAGTATGGCAGGCCGCGCCCGTCGCCGCGCTTGACGATGTTCAGCAGCGCGGTCTGGTCGCGCTGGCCCTGCACGGCCACCTTGACGCCCTTGACTTCCGAAGGCTCCACACCGGGGAAGTTGATGTTGACCAGGATGCCCGGGTCAATGCCGATCTCCAGAACGCGGCGGATCAGTGCCGGCGCTTCCTTCACGGCGTAGTCGTAGCGGATGGCATCGCGGTCGCGGTGCGGATAGCCCTGGCTCAGCGCGATCGACGGAATGCCCAGGATGGTGCCTTCCATCGCCCCGGCGATCGTGCCGGAATAGGTGACGTCCTCCGCGACATTGTGACCCCGGTTTATGCCGGAGAGCACGAGATCCGGCCGATGCTCGGCCATGACATGGCGCACGGCCATGATGACGCAATCGGTCGGCGTTCCCTTCACGGCGAAGCGCTTGTCCGAAATCTTGCGCAGGCGCAGCGGATCGTTGAGCGACAGGGAATGCGCCACGCCGCTCTGGTCGGATTCAGGCGCGATGACCCATACGTCGTCCGTGAGCTGGGCGGCGATCTGCTCCAGCGCCGCAAGCCCGTCGGCGTGAATACCGTCGTCGTTGGTAATGAGGATGCGCATCAGTTCGCTTTCGTAATTTTTTCAAGACCGCCCATATACGGGCGCAGCGCCTCCGGCACGGTGATCGAGCCATCGGCGTTCTGGTAGTTTTCCATCACCGCGATCAGCGCCCGGCCAACCGCAATTCCCGAGCCGTTGAGCGTATGCACGAATCGCGTGCCTTTCGAGTCTTTCGTCTTGCAGCGCGCGTTCATGCGCCGGGCCTGGAAATCGCCGCAGACCGAACAGGAGGAAATCTCGCGATAGGTGCCCTGCCCCGGCAGCCAGGCCTCGATGTCGTAGGTCTTCTGCGAGGCAAACCCCATGTCGCCGGTGCACAGCACCACGGTGCGGAACGGAATGCCGAGCTTTTTCAGCACGGTTTCGGCGCAACCCGTCATGCGCTCGTGCTCGGCGAGCGAGGTCTCCGGCGTGGTGATGGAGACAAGCTCCACCTTCATGAACTGGTGCTGGCGCAGCATGCCGCGCGTGTCACGGCCCGCCGATCCGGCTTCCGAGCGGAAGCAGGGGGTGAGCGCGGTATAGCGGCGCGGGAGCGTCGCCTCATCGACGATCTCCTCCCGCACGAGGTTGGTCATCGAGACTTCGGACGTCGGGATGAGCCAGAAACCATTCTCGGTATGGAACATATCCTCTGAAAATTTCGGCAATTGACCGACGCCGTAGACTGCCTCGTCCTTCACCATCAGCGGCGCGATGATCTCCTCATACCCATGCTGCCCCGTGTGCAGGTCCAGCATGAACTGGCCGAGCGCCCGCTCAAGCCGCGCCAGCGCGCCCTTCAAAACCACGAAGCGCGCGCCGGAAATCTTCGCCGCCGCCTCGAAATCCATCAGGCCGAGCGCCTCACCCAGTTCAAAATGCTGTTTGGGCGCGAAATTGAACGTCGGCGGCTCCAGATGGCGACGCACTTCCACATTGCCGGTTTCATCCGCGCCGACCGGCACGCTTTTGAGCGGCAGGTTGGGGATGATCTCAAGCTGCTTGCGCAGTTCTGCGTCGGCGACATCGGCCTCGGCCTGTTTGCCGGCGATGGCATCCTTCAGCGCCGCGACCTCGGCCTTGAGGGCCTCGGCCCGGACCGCATCCTTCTGCGCCATGGCCTGCCCGATCTCTTTCGAGGCGGCGTTGCGGCGGGCGAGCGCGGTCTCGTGCGCGGCGATCGCGACGCGGCGCTTTTCATCCAGCGACAGCAAGGCCTCCGACAGGGGCGCAAGGCCCCGGTTCTTCAGGGCCTGATCGAAGGCGGCGGCGTTCTCGCGGATGAAACGTATGTCGTGCATGGCTCAGGCTGCGACGCGGGTATTTCGGGATGCGCCCTTAGAAACCCGCGCCCGCCCGGATGCAAGCGGCATTTTGACCCTCAGGCCTCAATCCAGCTTGACGTTCGCCTCCCTGACCACCTTGCCCCAGCGAGCGATTTCGGCCGTGACGAACTTTCCGAAGTCGGCACCCCAGAGATTGGGAATCTCGGAACCATTCTTGGCCCAGGCCGCCTTGATCGGCTCCGACGCGAGCGCCTTCTTCAGCTCGTCCGTGACCCGGTCGATCACCGGCTGCGGCGTGCCCTTGGGCGCCCACAACGCGTACCAGGTGGCCACCTCGTATCCGGCGATACCAGCCTCCGCGAAGGTCGGAACGTCGGGAATCGCCGGATTGCGCTTGGGCGAGGCCACGGCCAGCGCCACCAGGCGCTTGCCGGCGATCTGCGCCGCCGAGGAGCCGAGCCCGTCGAACTCCACGTCGACGACACCCGCGAGCAGATCCTGCATGGCCGGTCCGGCGCCGCGATACGGCACGTGGCGCAGGTCGGTCTTGGTGGTCAGCTTGAACAGTTCGCCCGCCAGGTGATGCGTCGTGCCGTTGCCGGCGGAGGCATAGGTCACCTGCCCCGGATTGGCCCTCACATGCGCGAGGAAGTCCGCGAGCGTGCGCGCCTTGATCTTTTCAGGGTGGGCCACCAGCACTTGCGGCGGCGCCGCAAGCACGCCGATCGGAATGAAATCCTTCTCCAGGTCGTATTCGAGTTTCGGATACAGCCCCGGCGCGATCGCGTGATGCGCCGCGCCCATGAAGAAGGTGTATCCGTCCGGAGCGGCCTTCGCGGCAATGCCGGCACCGAGCGTGCCGCCGGCCCCGCCA
>DAOMXN010000232.1:0-3695 GCA_035437025.1 Beijerinckiaceae bacterium
TTGATGCGTCGCAGCTCCCGCGCTTTCTCGAGATCGCCGGCGCCGGACGCCGGACCTGGCAAGGAACGCTGGGTCATGCCGCTCCCCCTCACTTCGGCAGATATGCTACCGCAGCGGCCAAAAAAGAAGGCCCGCACGCGGCGGGCCTTCCGGGCTATCAGGCGATCAGGATGCTGATCAGGCCGCCGTCTTGCCGAACTGGGCGAGGTTGTCCTGCGCCGACTTCACGCCGGACTTCACCTTCTCGCCGACATAGGCCGACGCGGCCTTGACGCGGGAAACGGCAACCTCGCCGCGACCACGCAGGTAGTCGGCCTGGATCTGCATCGCTTCCGACGGGCACTTCGCGGTCGCGAGCTTGCCGAGGTTGGCGAAGTAGGCAGCCACGTCCTCGTGCATCGCCTTCTGGACGTTGCGCGACACGGTGGCGATCTCGTTGACGACGGCAACGGCGGCGGACTCGACCGAGTCGGTGGCCTTTTCGACATTGGCGTTCAGGGCGGCAGCGCGCTGCTCACCGGCGGTCGCGGCCTTCTTCACGAAGTCGCGGGCGGCTTCCGGAACCTGAATGGAATTCTGGATGTTCTGAACCGCTTCGGTGATCGGCGCGAACGCCTGCTTCACGGTTTCGGCAGCGGTCTGGGCGGTGGTCTCGACGGGCTTCTTGGCCATGGTGCTCTCCATCCTCTGGTGCATGAGCGATAGGTGGTCCCGTCCGATCTCGGCCCGGGATGGGATGGTTTATACATGAACACTTCGGCGATGCAACATTTATTTTGCACTGCACCATCACGGGATCGTGAACACCCAGGCGTTTGGCGCCGCCCCTACCCCACAGCGCTAGGCAGCCCGAAGGCCTGCATCTGGGACCAGACCTTCGCGACATCATGGCCGAGCACAACGATGTCGTGCTTCTTGCCGGACTTGTCGCGCACGTGATCACGCAGCAGCGCCTCGGCCTTGAAGCCGAGCCCCTCGAACAGGGCGATGCCGCCCTTCTGGTCCACGGTCATCTGCACCACCAGCTTTTCGAGCCCGGACGACAGCGCCAGCGAGAATGCGGCATGGGTGAGCACGCGCCCCACCCCCTCGCCGCGCACGCTGCTCGACGTGACGACCCGGATTTCGCCCACATGGGGCGACCACGACAGCGGATCGGTGACGATTGCCGCACAGCCCACCACCTCCTTGCCCTTCACGGCGATGAGGCTGGTCATGCCGCCGCGCTCGCTCTCGGCGATCCAGGCCTTCAGCACCTTCGCCTGGGTAATGTCGCGCGGCAGGAACAGCAGATCGTGCACCGGCAGCGCCTTGGCGAAAGCGGCCACGGCCTTTTCGTCCTTCGCGCCCATCAGGCGCAACTCGATCTCGCCGCCCTCGATCTGCGCCTTGCGCGGATAGGTCTTGATGTCTCCAAGGCTCATACGGAACGTCCCCCCAGCCAGTTGTCCAGTTTGGGCCACAAACGCTTGACCGCGTTGGGGCCGGCGACCACGGAAATGTGGCCGCCCTTGAGCATCACTTCTTCCTTGTCGGTCGAGCCGATTTTCTCGATCAGCGGCCGCGATGCGCCATACGGTATGATGTGATCGTGCTCGGCCACCACATGCAGAATCGGCGCCTTGATGCGCGCGAGGTCGGCCTTGCGGCCACCGACCGTCATGGTGCCGTTGTACAGCGCATTCTCCCACATCAGCCGCTTGGTGGTCTGGCGGAAATACTCGCCAGCAAGCGGCAGCGTATCCGTCGCCCACCGGTCAAACATGCGATACGACTTCACGTACTCATCGTTCCAGATGTTTTCCCAAAGGTGCACCTGGCTGACGGCGCGCGAGGCCGGCCGCAACATCTCGAAGGAGGTGAAGATCAGTTCGGGCGGCACGTTGCCGGCGCTGTCCACGAGATGGTCGACATCGAAGTGCTTCTGCGACGAGAAGTTCTGGAACAGCTTCATTTCGCGGAAGTCGACTGGCGTCGTGAAGCAAACCAGGTTCTTCAGCGGCCCGCCCGCATGGGTTGCGGCGTAGAGCAGAGACAGCACGCCGCCGAAGCAGTAGCCGCAGATGTTGACGTCCTTCTCGCCTGTATCCTCCTGCACGCATTTCACCGCAGTCGGAATGAAATCGAGCACGTAATCCTCAAAGGCGAGGCGCTTTTCGTCTGGCTTCGGCGCGTTCCAGTCCAGCATGAACACGTCGTACCCCCGCTTCAGCAGGTATTCGACGAAGCTCTGTCCCGGCGCCATGTCCAGAACGTAGCCACGGTTGGTCGTCGCCATGACGATCAGCAGCGGGATGCGGTAAATCTCATCGGTCAGCGGACGGTAGTGATAGAGGTTCATCGGACCGCGCGCATAGATCACATCCTTCGGCGTGACGCCGACCGGCGGCGCGGAGGAGGCGAAATACTCGACGCCCTTGATTGAGCGCTGGATGGCGCGCTGCACCTCCTCCTGCACGCGGGAGGTGATGTCTCCAGCCGGACCGGACGCGGCCGAACTCACGCCTTGCTCCCAGCGGGCGGTGGCTTGCGCGTGCGCGGCGGACGCGGCGCGGCCGTCGGCTTCACCAGCCCACCAACATCGGGATGCGCCCGGTGCAGGATGGCGATGATCTCGTTGAGCCGTGCCTCGACCGCCTGCAACCGCTCCCCGATATTGGTCAACTCCTGCCGGCTCGGCAGGTTCATGGTGGCGAGATAGCGCTCCATCATGTCGCCCATGGTCTTCTTCGCGCCCATCGAGGCGCCGCCCATGGTGTTCATGATCCTCGAGAAATCCTCCGAGCCCATGGCCTTGGTCGCCATCTCGTTGAATCCCTGCTCGAACTGACCGAGCATCTGGTTGAACATCGCCATGGGATCGATGGGTTTTTCCGACATCGGCGCGCCTCCCTGCGCTGGCTCCCGCCCATTCCAACGTGAAGGTAGCCCGAGGTCAATCGCGCAAGCACTTGCTTCCCCTGACGCACCGGCCTAAAAAAGTTCATATCTAAACCGATAGGGATGGCAATGGCCACAGTTGCACGAACGGACGAGACTTTCGCCACGGCCAACGGGGTCAGCCTGTGCTGGCAGGCTTTCGGCGAGGAAAGCGCCGAGCCGCTTGTGCTGATCATGGGCCTCGGCGCGCAGATGGTGATGTGGGAAGATCCATTCTGTGAACAGCTCGCCGCGCGCGGCTTTCGCGTCATCCGCTTCGACAACCGCGACATCGGCCGCTCGCAGAAGATGACCGGCGGCGAGCGCGTCACCTTCGCCGACCTGATTGGCCTGTCGCTGGCCGGAAAGCCGATCCCTGCGGTTTATACGCTGAAGGACATGGCGGCTGATACCGTCGGCCTGCTTGATGCGCTCGGGATTGCCCGTGCCCACATCGTCGGCCTCTCCATGGGCGGCGCCATCGCCCAGGAGATCGCGCTCGGCTGGCCGGACCGGGTGAAGACACTGACCTCGATCATGGCCTCGCCGGGCGGCGCAGGCCTGCCCCCGCCGACGCCGGAAGCCGCCGCGGTGCTCATGACGCCCCCGCCGGCCACGAAGGAAGAATATGTCGCCACCTTCCAGCGCACCTGGAAGGTGCTGCGCGCGGGCTCCTTCCCGCAGGACGAGGCGACTGATGCGGATCGCGCCGAACGCAACTGGTCGCGCGGCCTCAATCCAGCCGGCGTCGGTCGGCAGCTCGTGGCGATCTTCGC
>DAOMXN010000233.1:0-3673 GCA_035437025.1 Beijerinckiaceae bacterium
GGTCCAGTCCAGCAGCGAGCGTCGGATCGTCGCGCGCGCACCCGGCGCTATGGCGGCAGACGGCGTGCCGACGGCGAAATCCGCCAGCGCGCCCGTGATGGAAGGAGGGCCCGCCGCCGGCATGGCTCAGCGTGGCCTCAGCACCATGACGGTCGAGGTGCCGTGCGCGAGAATCCTGCCGGCGCTGTCCGTCACGGTCGCTTCCGTCGTGATGATCTGGTTGCCGCGGCTGATGACGCGCCCCTCGCAGCGCACCCGGCCTGTGTCGACGAAGATCGGTCGCGTCATGTTCGCCTTGGTCTCGACCGTGGTCTGGCTGACACCGGCCGGCAACGTCGACTGCGCGGCGCAGGCCGTGGCGCTGTCGATCATCGTCAGCACCCAGCCGCCATGAACGGTGCCGATCGGGTTCATGATGCCGGAATTCGTCTCGCCCTCGAACACCGCCGTGCCGTCGCCAACCTCGGTCAGGATGAAGTTGAGCGCCCGTCCGATGGTCGGCGCCGGCAGCTTTCCCGCCATCATGGCTTCGAGCATCTCGCGGCCTGTCATGTCCGCGACCTGCTGGCGGTCAAACACGCCAAACGTCACGCCATCGATAAGTCCCATGCCATCCCCCGGTTGGTTCATGCATGAACTTATCCGGCGGGACCGAATTGGGAAGCGGAAATGCGTGATCCCGCGCGCTCAGAACGCGCCCGTCATGACGCAGCGTTGCACGGCGGCGATGCGCAGGCTCTGGAGATGCCTTCCCGCCTTCCGGCCCGGCATGTCGCGCCGCACCAGCCGTCGGCAGCGGCGATAATCGCTGACGTCCGCAGCGACGACCCCCTGGGCCGGCGCGGCATGCGCCATGCTGACCGGCGCGCTGGTCACAAGCAACGCGAGGGACATGCAAAAGCCAAGGCGGCGCACGACGATCATCGCCCTCTCCCATCATCGCGCCGCCCGCGACTTATGTTGGGCAGGCTGGATGAACCGGCGCTGAATGCGTGAAGGTTGACAGAACCGCCCCGAAATGCACCAGACCGGCGCTCTGACACCATCGGTCACGAGACGTGACCGATGACCACTTCTGAATTTTCACTTCTTACAATGGGAATGAAAATTCAGAACAGGCGCCAAGGGTCATTGGTCGTGACCCTTGGTATGACCGGAGCCTTTCATGAGCGAAGCCCCCCGCATTTCCTTCGTGTCCCTCGGCTGCCCCAAGGCGCTGGTGGACAGCGAGCGCATCATCACGCGCCTGCGCGCCGAGGGCTATGAACTGACCAAGACGCATGCCGGCGCGGACCTCGTGGTCGTCAACACCTGCGGTTTCCTCGACAGCGCCAAGGCGGAATCGCTCGAAGCCATCGGCGCCGCGCTCAAGGAAAACGGCAAGGTCATCGTCACGGGCTGCATGGGCGCGGAACCCGAGCAGATCCGCGACCAGTTCCCGAACGTGCTGGCCATCACTGGCCCGCAGGCCTACGAGAGTGTGATGGGCGCGGTCCATGCCGCCGCGCCGCCAAGACACGATCCCTACCTCGATCTGGTGCCGGAACAGGGCGTCAAGCTCACGCCGCGTCACTACGCCTACCTGAAGATTTCCGAGGGCTGCAACAACCGCTGTTCCTTCTGCATCATCCCGAAGCTGCGCGGCGATCTCGTCTCGCGTCCGGCCGGCGACGTGCTGCGCGAGGCTGAAAAGCTCGTGAAGGCCGGCGTGAAGGAACTGCTGGTCATTTCGCAGGACACGTCCGCCTACGGCGTCGATCTGAAATATGCCGAAAGCCCCTGGCAGGATCGCGTCGTGCGCACCCGGTTCTTCGATCTGGCGAAGGAGCTCGGATCGCTCGGGGTCTGGGTGCGGCTGCACTACGTCTACCCCTATCCGCATGTGGACGAGGCCATCCAGCTCATGGCCGACGGCGTGGTGCTGCCGTACCTCGACATTCCGTTCCAGCACGCCGCACCGAATGTGCTGAAGGCGATGAAACGACCGGCCCACCAGGAGAAGACGCTGGAGCGAATCCGCTGCTGGCGCGAGATCTGCCCGGACCTGGCCATCCGCTCGACCTTTATCGTCGGCTTTCCCGGCGAGACCGAGGAGGATTTCCAGCTGTTGCTGGACTGGCTGTCCGAAGCGAAGCTGGAGCGTGTCGGCGCTTTCAAGTATGAGCCTGTGCGCGGCGCCGCGGCGAACGATCTCGGCTTGCCGATGGTCCCGCCCGAGGTCCAGCAGCAGCGTTACGACCGCTTCATGCGCCACCAGCAGGCGATTTCCATGCGGCTGATGCAGCGGCGCGTCGGCAAGCGGCTTCAGGTGATCGTGGATGAGGCCGGCCCGAGCGTTGCCCGCGGACGCACGAAATTCGACGCGCCGGAGATCGACGGATCGGTGTTCATCGCCTCGCGGCGGCCATTGCGGCCGGGCGACGTCGTCACGGTCAAGATCGAGCGCGCCGACGCCTATGACCTGCACGGGACGGCGGTTTGAGCGGTGTTTCAGGCGCCGGGAGTCAGGCCTTGCGGCCCGTGGAGCGGATCGTGAGGTTGGCGTAAGGCCATCAGGCTTCCGGGTCCGCTTCCAGCACGTCGAAGACGTGGGTGCAAGTCCGGAAGCTCGTGCGCCCGACGGCGCCGGCCCGCGTGCTGCGTCGGAACAGGCGACGCCAGACCGGATTGTCGAGCGGATCGGCCGAACGGTCCGAATTCCAGCCCAGAACCAGCACGCCATCGTTCGTGATCAGTTGGGACAGCGCGGAGGCTGCCCGGCTGATCTGCACGTCCGAATCCAGGCCGAAGCCGATGACTCCGCTGAACACAACGGCATCGAACCTGCGCCCGAACGTCTCGGGGGTCAGATGCGTCGCATCGATGGTGACATGACGGCCAGCAACGCCATAGCGCGCTGCAAAGGGATCGATGTCGGTGGTCCACAGCGTCATGCCGGCCTGCTCAAACAGGGCCGGATAGTGCGTGGTGTAGGAGCGGGTGCCAACGAACAGCACGTCCCGCGCGCCGGTCCGGCCCAGGTAAGGGACGATCTCCTGCTCCAGATGGCGCCGGTCGGGTTGGGCAAGAATGGCCCGGTCGTGGCGAAGGGAATTGATCGAGGCCATCAGCGATTGTGGCAGCCAGCGCGAGGGCTTGAGAGCCGCGAACGCTGTCGCCCACAGCGGATGTGTCAATTCTAGCAGTTCAACTTCCAGCATCATCGCCCCGGGATCGTCGCCTGTGCCACCCCGGAACAGGGCGGCGTTGGACGAACGAAACAGCAAGCGCCGTGCCAGTCGTTCAGGCGGCCTGTGCCTTGCCCCACTCCGCCTTCAGGCGTCGGTTCCTGTACTTGCGGATCTGCTTGGTGACGAACTGCCAGGCGCCGGTCACGGTCAGCAGCAGCAGCGCGAAGGAGATGATGACGTTCATCAGGCCTGACCAGATGCCGGCGAAATTGCCTTCGTGGAACAGGCGGGCGAAGTTGCGGTTCGTCGGCCGCAGCCCGTCCTTGGTGAGGGCATAGACGCGCGCTTCCCCGCCTTCCCAGAGGCGGACAAGCTGGTTTCCGCCGCGCTGGCGCAGCCAGATCAGGTTGGTCAGGTCGTGCTTCTCGCCGATCATCTTCACCGCCTCGGCGATCGGGATGCCGGCTTGCTGGCGGGCGCCGCCGGCAGGTCGCGGTTGCGCC
>DAOMXN010000234.1:0-3655 GCA_035437025.1 Beijerinckiaceae bacterium
TGGAGACGACCGAGGAAGACCTGATGCACACCGTCTTCCCGCACCCCACGCTCTCCGAGATGATGAAGGAAAGCGTACTGGATGCCTATGGCAGGGCGCTGAATGCGTAGTCACGAATAAATCCCCCAGCGCATGTTGTTGAGGCAGGTGTGCGCCTCACCGGCGCCGCGCGCCGTGTGGATGATCTCGATCGGCCGCCTGTCCCCGAGGAAGGGGATTGAGGCGCAGAGCCAGTCATCCGCAGCCTGTTCCGAGCCGAAATCCTCGATGGCTTCGCGGCGCACCGCCTCGGCGCGGGCGCGCGCCGCCGGCCTCATGCGGTTCAGGAAGAACTGCACACGCGCGGCCGGGTCCGAGAGCGGAGGCGGTGGCGGGCGGCCGAGCAGGCGATCGACCCAGAGCGGCAGCATGGCGCCTAGGGCTTCTCGAACTTCACGATCAGGACATTCAGGTCCTGCTTTGGTGTGAAATCCTTGGCGCGCACCTCGAACGTCGTCGGGCCGGTCTTCTTCACGCCGGCGGCGCAGAAGCTGACCAGTGCATCCGGATCGCCCTTGTCCACCACAAGGCGGAAATCGCGGATCGGGCCGGCCCAGTTCGCGCCGGTTTTTAGCACGTAGGCGAGCCAGACCTCGCTGTAGGCGTTGGGTTCTCGAAGGGTTTTCTGCCGCGCCTCGAAGCCCCGGATGAAGGCGTCGTCGATGCAGTACGCCTTCTTCTTGGCTGCGAAGTCCGGCTCCTTGCGGTAGCGCCGGTCAAGCCCGCCGCCAACGCTTCCGCCGGGCAGAGGATTGTAACTGTGCTCGACGCTGACGGTCTTGCCGGCCGGAAAGACCTGCGTTCGGGTCACGGTGGTGCGCACCAGCCATTTCGCCAGCCAGTCCGGCTGGTCCGGCGCGCCGATGTTCTGCAGCAACCCGTCCTGCACCAGCCGGTCGACCTCCGACTTCGGCAGGGCTTTCAGCGCGGCTTCGAAAATGTGGTACTGGGCAACCGGCGGCACGCCGAGAGCCGTCAGCCGGGCGGTGATGTCCTGGCCCTTGAAGATGGCCTGCTGCACGAAGTCGAGTTTTGCCGGCTTGCCGTCGATCCGCGTCTCGAACCTGATGTCGTTGGCGAAGTCGAGCACGACCTGCGTCGGGGCCGCGACATAGTCGGGCAGGGGGAAAGCGACGAGCGTGTCGATGTCCCTGTCCGTGGTGTTGGTGAAGCGATAGGCGACGCGCACCTGCTTTTCCGAAATGTACAGGTCTTCCGAATCCATGCGGATCGCGTCGGACTTGACCAGCGTGAGGCCCCCGATGGCGGTGGCTGCCATGCTGTCGTTGGCGCGGGCGGCCGGCACGGCAGCGACCAGGGCCACAACCGTGATGGTGCTCCAGAGTGTGCGCAGAGCGTTCATGCAGAAATGGTCCTTCACACCCGCGCGGGACGTGCTACGTCATGCGGCGATCCAATGCTCCAAGAGCTGATCATGACCCGTTTCGACTGGTTGAAAAAGCACGAAGTTCATCTGGAGCGGGGCGATGTCGTCAAGCTTCAAGGGGATTTCGCCTATTGTAGGGCCAGGCGCGATCTGGCGCGGCGGTCAAGCTTGCGCAGGGCATGGGACGACCGCGTGCGCGTGATCGAGCGCCGCCTTCGCGACGTTGAGGCGGCCAAGGAGGAGTAACGCCGCATGCCGGCCACCATCGACCTTCTGAACAACGATCCTCGGAAGAAGTCAGGCGGGGACGCCTCGGCAGGTGAGAACTCCCGTGCGCTTCGCCATCCGGAGAAGGCGCACCGGCCGGACAACCCAATCCAGCGCAAGCCGGAGTGGATTCGCGTCAAGGCGCCGGGCTCGCCGAAATATGCCGAGACCCGCAGCATCGTGAAGGAGAACAAGCTCGTCACGGTGTGCGAGGAGGCAGGTTGTCCCAATATCGGAGAATGTTGGGAGAAAAAGCACGCCACCTTCATGATCATGGGCGACACCTGCACGCGGGCCTGCGCGTTCTGCAACGTGAAGACCGGGTTGCCGGAGCCGCTCGATGCGAACGAGCCGGCGTATATCGCCGAGGCCGTGGCCAAGCTCGGACTTGAGCATGTGGTCATCACCTCGGTTGACCGGGACGATCTTGCGGACGGCGGCGCCGAGCATTTCGCCAAAGTCATCCGGGCGATCCGCGCGGGCAGTCCGAAGACGACCATCGAGATCCTGACCCCGGACTTCCTGCGCAAGGATGGCGCGCTGGAAGTCGTCGTCGCCGCGCGGCCGGATGTGTTCAACCACAATCTCGAAACCGTGCCGTCGAAGTATCTCAAGGTGCGGCCCGGCGCGCGCTACTTCCATTCCATCCGCCTGTTGCAGCGGGTGAAGGAGCTGGCCCCGTCGATCTTCACCAAGTCCGGCATCATGGTTGGGCTCGGCGAGGAGCGGAACGAGGTGCTGCAATTGATGGACGATCTGCGCTCGGCCGACGTCGATTTCATCACCATCGGCCAGTATCTCCAGCCCACGAAGAAACATCATGCGGTCCTGCGCTTCGTGCCGCCGGATGAATTCAAGGGGTATGAAACCGTCGCCTACGCCAAGGGGTTCCTGATGGTGTCGGCAACGCCGCTGACGCGCTCGTCGCATCATGCTGGCGAGGATTTCGCTCGCCTTCGGGCCGCCCGCGCGGCGCTGAAAGGCGCATGAGGCGACCTGTCCGCCGGGGGTGGCCATTGTGTCGCAGGGGCGGCATTTCGCATGGCCAGCCCAAATCCCGCCGCGATTCAGTCGCATTCGGCGGGCGTTCATCGTGTTGCGAACGGGCGCTTGACCGGTTGGCGTAGGCTCTTTAACCGGCAGGCAACCTCAACGGACTAAGATCCGAAACGATAAAATCGCGCGGAAGGCGTATCGATCCGCGTGGCCGGAGTTGGAATGGCTGAAGATTTTCGGGGCGAACCGTGTCGTCATGACGCGGTGAGGAACAGGTCTGCATCCCGCAGCGCCATGCGCGCGGCTGTTGCGGCGTCGCTTGGTTTGCTGCTGGCGAACTGCGCCAGTCAGGCACCGGTCGAGCGGCGCAGCCACAGCAAGGAAGTCGGCGCGTTTCCCCAGGCCAAATACGGCGCGGCCAGTCCCCGCGTCGTCAGCGTCGATCAGGACGCGCCAAAGGGGGGCGGACGCTACCATGTCGGCAATCCCTATCGCGTCGCCGGCAAGACCTATGTGCCGTATGAAAGGCCGGTTGGCCATACGAGTTCCGGCCTGGCCTCCTGGTATGGCGAGGCATTCCACGGTCGAAAGACCGCCAACGGCGAAGTGTATGATCGCCGCTCAATCACCGCAGCGCATCCGACCATGCCGCTGCCGAGCTATGCGCGCGTGACCAACATGCGCAACGGCCATTCCATCATCGTGCGGGTCAATGACCGCGGTCCGTTCCACGGCGGGCGCGTGATGGACGTGTCCGAGCGGGTGGCCAACGCACTGAACTTCAAGCATCAGGGCACCACCCGGGTGAAGATCGACTACCTCGGCAAGGCGGGCCTGACGGGCAGCGACGACAATCGCCTGCTGGCCTCGTTGCGCACGGACGGGCAGCCGGCCAATTCGCCCGGCCTCGGCACGGCGACCACCATGGTGGCGTCGGCCGGTCCTGCGGCCCAGCCCAATGCGACC
>DAOMXN010000235.1:0-3594 GCA_035437025.1 Beijerinckiaceae bacterium
CAGGCCGAGGCAGATGGCGCGACCGATGCCGCGCGAGGCACCCGTGACGAGTGCGATACGTCCTTCCAGCGCCTTCATGGTTCAGGCCCCTTCCGCCAGCATGGAGAGCTGCTTGGGCCCTTCGCCGACGAGATCGCGGATGTGGGTGGGATAGTCGCCGGTGAAACAATGATCGGCGAATGCGGGCCTTGGTCCACGGCTTTCGAAGCCGAGCGCACGGTACAGCCCGTCGATGGAGAGGAAGGCAAGGGTATCGCAGCCGATGTAGCGGCGCATTTCCTCGAGGTTATGCGTCGCCGCCATAAGCTTTTCGCGGTCCGGCGTATCGATGCCGTAGTAGTCGGGGTGCGTGATCGGCGGCGAGGCGATGCGGAAATGTACTTCCTTCGCTCCGGCGTCGCGCATCATCTTGACGATTTTTACCGATGTGGTGCCGCGCACGATGGAATCGTCGATCAGGATGATGCGCTTGCCTTTGACGACGACGCGGTTGGCGGAATGCTTCATGCGCACGCCGACTTCGCGCGTCGATTGCGTCGGCTGGATGAAGGTGCGCCCGACGTAGTGATTGCGGATGATGCCGAGTTCGTAGGGAATGCCGGAGCCTTGGGCATAGCCGATGGCGGCGGGAACGCCGGAATCCGGCACCGGAATGACGACATCGGCGGGGACGCCCGATTCCCGCGCCAGTTCCGCGCCAAGCTTCTTTCGCACGTCGTAGACCGGGCGGCCATGCACCAACGAGTCGGGACGGGCGAAGTAGATGTATTCGAACACGCAGGGGCGCGTCTGCTGCGGCGGGAACGGCTTGTGTGACTCCAGCCCGTCGTCGGTGATGACGACGATCTCGCCAGCCTCGACATCGCGTACGTAACGGGCGCCGATGATGTCCAGCGCGCAGGATTCGGACGCCAGGATGTAGCACCCGTCCAGGAGGCCCAGCACCAGCGGCCTGAAGCCGAGTGGATCGCGCGCGCCGATCAGTTTCTTGTTGGTCATCGCCACGAAGGCATAGGCGCCTTCGATCTGGTTCAGCCCGTCGATGAAGCGGTCGAGGAAACGGTTGCGGCGCGAACGGGCGACGAGATGCAGCAGCGCTTCGGTGTCGGAAGTCGACTGATAGAGCGCGCCGGACTGCACGAGTTCACGCCGCAGGGTCAGGCCGTTGGTCAGGTTACCGTTGTGCGCCAGCGCGAAACCGCCGCCGTGCAGCTCGGCGAACAGCGGCTGCACGTTACGCAGGATCGTCTCGCCGGTCGTGGAATAGCGCACATGGCCGATGGCTGCGGTTCCAGGCAGGCGGTTGATCGTCTCGGCGGACGAGAAATGATCCCCCACCAGGCCTAGACGGCGTTCCGAATGGAAGCGCTTGCCATCGAAGGAGACGATGCCGGCCGCTTCCTGCCCGCGATGCTGGAGTGCGTGCAGGCCGAGCGCCGTGATCGCGGCGGCATCGGGGTGGCCATAGACGCCAAAGACGCCGCACTTCTCGCGCAGGTCGTCGGATTCGCGGCCCAGTTCGACACCTTCCACGGGGTAACCCGCCCCGAAGGTTTCATGCAGTCCAGACATCGATCATTCCCGTAGCGGGCGGCGGCGCCGCCGGCAGGTGAAGTCCTTATCGCGCAGGCGGCTGCGCCGGCTGTCCCGGACGTGGTGGAACGCCAGGGGTGGTCGGCGGTTCCTTGGGCTGTTCTCCTCCGGGAGCTTCTTTCTTGATCTTGGACATGACCTGCTGCTCAAGGTCTTCCGGCAGCAGGCCCATCAGGCGGTCGGCGGAACTCTTCAGCATGGGACGCAGCTTGGCATCCGCAACCCAGGTCGGCTGTTGCTTTTCCCCAACCAGTTTCTCGAAAAGACCGAAGGCCACGACTGCCAGCAACAGGCCGCGCGCAACGCCGAAGATGAAGCCGAGCGTGCGATCAAGCGCGCCGATGCGCGAGTCGAGGATCACGTCCGAGAGCTTGGAGGTGACGAAATACGCCACGATCAGCGCGCCGAGGAAGATGGCGCCGGCGGCAGCAGGCTGGGCGATCTTCTCGTTGGCGATGATGTTCTGCATCACGTAGGGCGTCAGCTGCTTGTAGAACAGATAGGCGCACAGACCGGCGACAACCCAGGACGCGATGGCCAGAACCTCGCGCGTGAATCCGCGCAGCATGGCCAGAAAGCCCGACACCAGCAGAATGCCGATGACGATCATGTCCAGAATGGAAACGGGCATTGTTGTCTTCCCCGGTGCGCGCAACAGGATCGGGCCCTCCGGAGGAGGTGGAAGCGGCCTGATCCCCAACTGATCGAAGAACTCCGCTCGCGCGGAGCCATGCCGCTCTATAATTGCAGTGCGTCAGTTAGTCACGAGTTAGTCACGACGCCGCGTAAAGAATTCACATCGCGTGCCGGCGGCCTCATGGGCTGCGTGCGCGCCGATCCTCGAGCTGGCCGACGGCGATCTCACCGACCAGATCCGCGATGCGGCGCAGCGTGGTCGCGTCCATGCCGTGGCGCTCGATCTGGTCGCTGCCCGCCTCGGCCAGCAGCGCCCGCCTGAATCCGAGCTTGGCCGCTTCCTTCAGACGGAGCGGGGCATGGGCGACCGGCCGGATGGCGCCGGAAAGGCTGATTTCGCCGAAAAAAACCGCTTCCTGTGGCAGCGGCGTTCCGGACAGCGACGACAGCAAAGCCGCCGCGACAGCGAGATCGGCCGCCGGCTCGCCAATGCGCAGGCCGCCGGCGACGTTCAGATAGACATCATGCTGGCCGAGGCGGATGCCGCCATGTGCTTCCAGAACGGCCAGCACCATGGCAAGGCGGGAGGACTCCCAGCCGACGACGGCGCGGCGCGGCGTGCCGGGCGGTGACGGCGTGACCAGCGCCTGGATTTCGCAGAGCAGGGGCCGCGTGCCTTCCATGCCGGCGAAAACAGCCGTGCCGGCCTGCTGCGGATCGCGGCCGGCGAGGAACAGGGCGGAAGGGTTGGCGACTTCCGCCAGGCCTCCGCCGGTCATTTCGAACACGCCGATCTCGTCCGTGGCGCCGTAGCGGTTCTTGACCGCACGCAGCAGGCGGAACTGGTGGCCGGAATCGCCCTCGAAGGACATCACGGCGTCGACCATGTGCTCGACCACGCGCGGTCCCGCGATCTGCCCGTCCTTGGTCACGTGGCCGACGAGAATCACCGCCGCGCCGCTGGACTTGGCGTAGCGGATCAACGCCTGCGCCGAGGCACGCACCTGCGTCACCGTGCCGG
Organism: Beijerinckiaceae bacterium; assembly: GCA_035437025.1. Lineage (GTDB taxonomy): Bacteria > Pseudomonadota > Alphaproteobacteria > Rhizobiales > Beijerinckiaceae > JAIUNP01. The sequence continues at coordinate 3,251 of DAOMXN010000235.1, forward strand.
GCGCGGCCTCCACGGCTTCGGTCCACATCGTCTGGATCGAATCGATGATGACGAGCCGCGCCGGCGCGCCGAGCGCCAGCGTCGCCAGGATATCCTCGACCGAGGTCTCGGAGGCCAGTTCCACGGGGGAAGCGCTCAAGCCAAGCCTTTGAGCGCGCAGGCGAACTTGCGCCGTGGCTTCCTCGCCCGAGATGTAGACGCTGCGATGGCCGCCGAGCGCGATCGCCGCCGCCGCCTGAATGAGCAGGGTCGACTTGCCGATGCCCGGTTCGCCGCCGAGCAGGATCACCGAGCCGCGCACGAAGCCGCCGCCTGTGACGCGGTCGAGTTCGGCGATGCCGGCC
>DAOMXN010000236.1:0-3574 GCA_035437025.1 Beijerinckiaceae bacterium
CAGCGCAGCCGTCCGGGCGGAGGATTTCACGGCGGCGATGGCCGCCATGGCGCGTCTGCGCGGCCCCGTGGATGCATTTTTCGACAAGGTCCTGGTCAACGCGGCCGATCCGGTGCTGCGCCTGAACCGCCTGCGCCTGCTCTCCGACCTCAGGCGCGCCACCCATAACGTGGCGGACTTCTCCAAGGTGGGCGGCTGATCTTCTCCCGGCGCATGGGGGCGCTGCAAAATGCCGCTGGCGGATCGGCCTGCGGCGGATTAACCATGCGCCCTCCGGCATTTGCATTTCTGCTAATGTGTTCATGAAGCCGAAAGGCGGCAGCGCCTATTGCACTGCACACGGACGGTCAGAAACGGGGTCGCACGATGACGAAGTGGGTCTATACGTTTGGTGACGGCAGGGCCGAGGGCGAATCATCCCTGCGCAACCTGCTGGGCGGCAAGGGTGCGAACCTTGCGGAAATGTCGAACCTTGGCCTGCCAGTGCCGCCGGGCTTCACCATATCCACGGAGGTCTGCACCTACTTTTACGAGAACGGCAAGACCTATCCCGCCGATCTCGCCGCCCAGGTCGATGCGGCATTGCAGCACATCGGCGCCCTGAGCGGGCGCACCTTCGGCGATGCGGCCAACCCGTTGCTCGTTTCCGTGCGCTCCGGCGCGCGCGCCTCGATGCCCGGCATGATGGATACCGTCCTCAATCTCGGCCTCAATGATGTGACGGTCGTGGCGCTGGCGCAATCGGCCAATGACGAGCGCTTCGCCTGGGACAGCTACCGGCGCTTCATCACCATGTATGCCGACGTGGTGCTGGAAGTCGATCACGCCCATTTCGAGGACGTGCTGGACGAATACAAGGACATGAAGGGCTACGCCTCCGACACGGATGTGAGCGCGTCGGACTGGAAGCATCTGGTCGGCGAGTACAAGGCCGTGGTGGAACGCGAACTCGGACGGTCGTTCCCGCAGGATCCCAGAGAACAGCTGTGGGGCGCCATCGGTGCCGTTTTTGGTTCCTGGATGAACCCGCGCGCCAACAAGTATCGCGAGCTGCACGGCATCCCCGCCAGCTGGGGCACGGCCGTCAACGTGCAGGCCATGGTGTTCGGAAACATGGGGGACACGTCCGCGACGGGCGTCGCCTTCACGCGCAATCCATCCACGGGCGCGAAGGAGCTCTATGGCGAGTTCCTGATCAACGCACAGGGCGAGGACGTGGTGGCCGGCATCCGCACGCCGCAGGACATCACGGAAGCGGCCCGCATCGCGGCCGGATCCGCCAAGGCATCGATGGAAGCCGCCATGCCGGTGGCCTACGGCGAGCTCGTCCGCATCTACGGCCTGCTCGAACGGCACTACCGTGACATGCAGGACATGGAATTCACGGTCGAGAAGGGCAAGCTCTGGATGCTCCAGACGCGGAACGGCAAGCGCACGGCCAAGGCGGCGCTGCGCATCGCCGTCGATCTCGCCAACGAAGGCCTGATCAGCCGCGAGGAAGCCGTGCTGCGCGTCGATCCGGCCTCGCTCGACCAACTGCTGCATCCGACCATCGACCCGAAGGCCGAACGCAAGATCATCGGCTCCGGCCTGCCTGCCTCTCCCGGCGCCGCGGCAGGCGAGATCGTCTTCAATTCCGAGGACGCCGAGCAGGCCGTGAAGGACAAGCGCAAGGTCATCCTCGTGCGCGTCGAAACCTCGCCGGAGGACATCCACGGCATGCATGCCGCCGAAGGCATCCTGACAACGCGCGGCGGCATGACCAGCCACGCCGCCGTCGTGGCGCGCGGCATGGGCAAGCCCTGTGTTTCTGGCGCCGGCACCCTCAGGGTGGACTACGCCAAGGGCGTGCTGCTCGCCGGCGGCCACCAGCTCAAGAAGGGCGACTTCATCACCATTGACGGCTCCACCGGGCAGGTGCTGCTCGGCCGGGTGAAGATGCTGGAACCGGAACTGTCCGGCGAGTTCGCCAACCTGATGGAATGGGCCGACGCCGGCCGGCGGCTCAAGGTGCGGGCCAACGCCGAGACCCCTGCCGATGCGCGCCAGGCCCGCTCCTTCGGCGCGGAAGGCATCGGCCTGTGCCGCACCGAGCACATGTTCTTCGACGAGGACCGCATCATCTCCATGCGGGAAATGATCCTCGCCGGCGACGAGAAGGGTCGCCGCGCCGCGCTCGCCAAGCTGCTGCCCATGCAGCGCGCCGACTTCGAGCAACTGTTCGAGATCATGTCCGGCCTGCCGGTGACGATCCGCCTGCTCGATCCGCCGCTGCACGAGTTCCTGCCGCACACGGCGGAGGAAATCGCCGACGTGGCCAGGGCCATGGGCGCCGATCCGGAGCGGCTGCGCCAGCGCGCGGCGGAGCTCTCCGAATCCAACCCCATGCTCGGCTTCCGCGGCTGCCGCCTTGCCGTGGCCTATCCGGAAATCGCCGAGATGCAGGCCCGCGCCATCTTCGAGGCCGCCGTCGCTGCGGCGAAGAAGACCGGCAAGCCGGTGACGCCGGAAGTCATGGTGCCGCTGGTGATGACAAAGCCGGAGCTCGACCACGTCAAGGCGCGCATCGACGCCATGGCGGTTGCGGTGAAGAGGGAGACCGGCGCGGAATTCGCCTATCAGGTCGGCACGATGATCGAGTTGCCGCGAGCCGCCCTGCGCGCCGAGGAGATCGCCCGCTCGGCCGAATTCTTCTCCTTCGGCACCAATGACCTGACGCAGACGACCCTCGGCATCAGCCGCGACGACGCGGCCCACTTCCTCGAACCCTACAAGCGGCGCGGCATTCTTGCCGAAGACCCCTTCATGACCCTGGACCAGGATGGCGTCGGCGAACTCGTCAAGATCGCCGCCGAGCGCGGGCGCAAAACCCGGCCGGACATCAAGCTCGGCATCTGCGGCGAGCATGGTGGCGACCCCGCCTCGATCGGCTTTTGCGAGATGACCGGCCTCGACTACGTCTCCTGCTCGCCCTTCCGCGTGCCGGTCGCCCGCCTCGCCGCGGCGCAGGCGGCGCTCGGCAAGGTCACCAAGGCAGAGGGCTGAGAAGCGGTCCGGCTCGGCCGGATGAACAGGTCCGGTGGACCCTTTCGCGCGACGAACGTCCTGACCCCCGCGATGGGCCGGAGCAGTCCCAATTGTGCGCCGCAACGGCTTAACCCCCCGGAAACCTTGTCCGGCGAAGATGCCAGCGTGTGGAGATGCGCCTGTCCGGGGTCAGGGATTCGGTAACGAATCGCCCGGGGCGGGCGCGAAGGTTCGGGGTTCGGTAGGTGCATCGTCCGCGTTCGCAGGCGTTCAGGCCGAAGAAGACGGCGCGCTGGGTGGCGAAAGCCCTGGCGCCGTGGTCCGTTGCCAGCTGCCTGCTGATCTCATTCACCGCCAGCGCCGGCCCGCGGATCGATGCGTTCGATGCCCGGCGGGCGTCGATCATCGATCTCGCCTCGGTGACCCTGCCACCCCGGATCGCGCCCGGCCGCGAAACAGGCCCAGTCGTACCCGGCTACTCGGGCCTGCGCGAAGCGCCGCTGGCCGATGTGGTGCGATGGCTGGTGCCGCCCTCGGTCGGGGGCCT
>DAOMXN010000237.1:0-3566 GCA_035437025.1 Beijerinckiaceae bacterium
CGCCGCCGCGCTTGCCGAACCGCATCGACCGCCACGTCCACGCCCTTGCTCCAGAGCATCCGGGCGACCAGCGCCACCTTCAGGGGGGGCATCGGAGGCAGCGGGGCGGGCCTGAGCGCCTCGGGATCGACGCCGGCGCCGCCGACGATCGTCACCTTCCGTGTGGCGTCGGGATCAAGGCCGAGCAGACGCGGGTCGCTGCGGTTCTCGAAGAGGAAGCGCGTGCGTGGGCCATCCACCAGCCAGCGGATCGCCAGCCGGACGCCGATCCGCGCGATCTGTGCGAGCCGGCCCTGTCCGGCTCCGATGAAGCCAAGGCCTGTCAGTGCGACCACGCGCCGAGAAATTCCGGCGAGCCGCGCCGCGATCCCGCCGGTCAGGATGGCGCGCAAGGCGATGAGATGCACGATGTCGGGGCGTTCCGCCGCGATGGCCGACTTCAGCCGGGCGATGGCGCCGGTCACGGCGAGAGGGTTGAGCGAGCGGCGCTCGGCCTCGATGGCGATGACGTGCAGGCCTTCGGCTTCCAGACGGTCGCGATGCGCGCGCACGCGGCAGGCCACGGCCACGTCAAAGCCGTCGGCTTGCGCGGCCCGCGCCATGGGCAGGAAATGCGAACAGAAGAACCAGTCCTCCGTCACCACGAACAGGAGACGGGGTCTGGCCGGTTGCCCGCTTTCCAGGCGCGCAGGTTGGGGATTCGGGTCCGGGGAAGGCGAGGAGCGCATGGCGACGCTCCTTAAACGGGGTTGCGCGAATTCGCAAAAAACGCCGTCAATAGGCCGACAGCCTCGCGCGTGCCGCCTCGAATTCGCGACGCATGCGCGCCACGAGATCGCCTGTGGGGACGATATCGCGCGTGTCCGCGACGCCGTGGCCGGCTGACCATACGTCGCGCCAGGCCTTGGCCTCGCTTGCCATGTCGAGCTTGTGGCTCTTGGGATCATGAGCCGGCAGGTTCTTGGGATCGAGACCGGCGCGGCGCAGCGATTCGGCCATGAAGCTCGCCGGCACGCCCGAGACCACCGGGGTATAGACGATATCGGCGATCGAGGCCTGAGTGATCATCGCCTTGTAGTCGGGCTGGGCCAGCGATTCCTCCGTGGCGATGAAGCGCGTCCCCATGTAGGCGAAGTCGGCGCCGGCGGCGATCGCGGCCGCGACCTGCGCGCCATTCGACATCGCGCCGGAGAGCGCGATCGGCCCCGCAAAGAAGCGCCGCGTTTCGGCGATCAACGCAAGCGGGTTGGCCGTGCCGGCATGACCACCCGCGCCGGCGGCAACCAGGATCAGGCCGTCCACGCCGGCCTCGACGGCTTTTTCCGCATGCCGACGGGTCGTGACGTCATGAAAGACCTTGCCGCCGTAGCTGTGAACAGCCTGGACAATCTCCTTCACCGCGCCGAGCGAGGTTATGACCAGCGGCACCCTGTTGGCGACCGTGGCCATCACATCGGCCTGGAGGCGGGTGTTGGAGCCGTGCACGATCAGATTGACGCCAAAGATCGCGCTCTCGGCCGGCATGTCGCGAGTCGCCTCGCGCACCTCGTTGATCCAGTCGACATACCCTTCGGTTGAGCGCTGGTTCAGCGACGGCCAGGTGCCGACAATGCCGGCGCGCATGCAGGCGCTGACCAGTTTCGGTCCGCTGACGAGGAACATCGGCGCGGCGATGACGGGAAGCTTCAGTTTCCAGCCGAAGGGATAGATCGATGTCATGGAGGCACCCTTTCAGGATCAGGTCCCGAAAAGGTTATATGTAAACTATCAATGAGGGAAGGGGCTTACCCCGCAGCGGCGCTGATGCCGTTGCCGCGCAGCTTGCGACCGCGGTACGGCGAGGGCGGCTTGGGCAGCTTTTCGGCGATGCCCATCAGTTTCACCCGCCGCTCCATTTCCGACCAGACATCTTCCGGTTTGATGCCGACGTCGGCCCAGAGCACACACAGATTGTAAATGACATCGGCACTCTCGCGCACCACCGAGCCGGCATCCTTGAGGATGGCTTCATGACCGACCTCGACCGCTTCCTCGGCGAGCTTCTTGGCGATCTTGGCCGATCCCTCGCGCAGGAGCTTGGACGTGCGCGATTCCAGCGGGTCCTTCGAACGCGCGTCAAGAATGGCAGAATACAGCGTGTTGATGGAATCGGTCATCCGGGATCTCCGGTCAGATTCAGGCATCATGCAACATTTTGCCAACAATAACATGACAAATATGAAAGGCGGCTAAACAATTTTCAGCGACCGGTCAGGCCCGCGAAAGCACCCGCGATCTGTTCATAGACGCCGCGCTTGAAGGGTACGATCAGTGCCGGAAGCCGGTCGAGCCGTTCCCAGCGCCATTCGACAAACTCATGGCCATGGGCGCCGCCGGCCGGCGTCAGGACGTCGATCTCGCTGTCCTTGCCGTCAAAACGATAGGCGAACCATTTCTGAGTCTGACCGCGAAAGCGGCCCTGCAGCGCGCGGCCGAGAGCGGCGTCGGGCAGGTCATAGTGAAACCAGACAGGCGATTCGCCGATCAGGGTCACCGAGCGGACGTTTGTCTCCTCGTACAATTCGCGCCGCGCGGCCGTTTCCGCCGGTTCATCGCCGTCGATGCCGCCCTGGGGCATCTGCCAGTCCAGCGCCTCGGCGTCGTACTCCGGCCCCTTGGCGGGTTTGCGCCGGCCGATGAACACCAGGCCGTCCTGCCTGAACAGGGCGGCGCCAACGCAGGGACGATACGGCATCATCGCACGAACCGGAGCGTGTCCGACCGGCTTTTTCACGGCTTCACCCCTTCTTGGCGGCGACTTGTGCGGTTACCGGAGCCAGCACGATGCCCTTCTGTTCCAGTGTCTTCAGCCAGCGCCCAAGCCGTTCCACCGTCATCGGCAGGGCCGGTCCCATGACGATGACACGGCCGTTCGTGCGCGCAAGGTTTTCCGCCCGCGCCAGCGCGGCATCGAGATCGGCGGGCTTGTCGATGCCATCGAGCACGATGTCGCCGCGCGCCGCCGGCAGGCCAACCTCGCCCGCAGCAGTAACGATCTGGCTGCGCCCGGCCGCGCCATCATCGACAAACACCAGGCCGCGTTTCGCGGCTTCGGCAAGAATGGGCTTGAGACCCTTGCGCGATGTCGACAGCCGCGCGCCCATGAAGTTCGTCAGTCCGGCATAGCCCTGGAACCGTGCCATCAGCCAGTGCAACCGGTCGAGGTTCTGGGCCTCGGGCGCGTCGGCCAGCAGGGTCTGCGGACCGGGGTCGTTCTCGGGATAGTCGAACGGCTCCATGGGCAACTGAAGCAGGATCTCGTGGCCGTCATCACGCGCCCGCGCGACCTGCTTTTCAAGATCGTTGCCGTAGGGAGCGAAGGCGAAGCTGACCTCGCCGGGAAGCTTGGCCGTCGCCTCGGATGTGATGCTCGCGCCGATGCCCAGACCGGTCAGCAGAACCGATACCTTTGGCTTGCCGGCGGCCTTGGCGGCGTCGAACGGCCGCGCATAGATGTCGCTCGGCCGGTCGCCATCGGGCGCAATTCGTGGCAGCGGCCCGTGCCGCCCCTTGTCGACCAGCTGCTT
>DAOMXN010000238.1:0-3537 GCA_035437025.1 Beijerinckiaceae bacterium
TCGTGACCTGCGCGAAATTCTGCTTGAAGTAGGTGTAGAGCAGCTTCGACTTGTCGGAGAGCGCCGAGATCGGCGTGTCCGTGCCCATCGATCCGACCGCTTCCTGGCCGGTGACCGCCATGGGCGCCATGAGGAACGCCAGATCCTCCTGCGTGTAGCCGAAAGCCTGCTGCTTATCGAGCAGCGAGACGTCCGTGCGCGAGGCACGCGGCTCGACGGGCTTCAAATCCTCGAGCACGATCTGGGTGCGCTTCAGCCAGTCGCGATAGGGGTTTGCGCCGGAGAGTTCCTTCTTGATCTCCTCATCGGAGATGATGCGGCCCTGCTCAAGATCGATCAGCAGCATCTTGCCCGGCTGGAGACGCCACTTGGTGACGATCTTCTCCTCCGGAATCGGCAGGACGCCCATCTCGGAGGCCATGACGACCAGGTCATCGTCGGTCACGAGGTAGCGCGCGGGCCTGAGGCCGTTGCGGTCCAGCGTCGCGCCGATCTGGCGGCCATCGGTGAAGGCAACCGCCGCAGGTCCGTCCCACGGCTCCATCAGCGCGGCGTGATACTCGTAGAAGGCGCGCCGCTGCTCATCCATCAGCGGGTTGCCGGCCCACGCTTCCGGAATCAGCATCATCATGGCGTGGGCCAGCGAGTACCCGCCCTGCACCAGGAATTCGAGCGCGTTGTCGAAACAGGCGGTGTCCGACTGGCCTTCATAGGAGATCGGCCAGAGCTTGGAGATTTCCGAATCGAACAGTTCCGAATCCACCGAGGCCTGACGCGCCGCCATCCAGTTGACGTTGCCGCGCAGGGTGTTGATCTCGCCGTTGTGCGCGACCATGCGATAGGGATGGGCCAGCGACCAGGTCGGGAAGGTGTTGGTCGAGAAGCGCTGGTGGACGAGGGTGAGCGCGCTTTCGAAACGCGGATCGTTCAGGTCGTTGAAATAGCTGCCGAGCTGCGTCGCCAGCAGCATGCCCTTGTAGACCACCGTGCGGCAGGACGAGGACACCGGATAGTACCCCGCCGTCGCCGGGTCCTTCAGGTCGTAGATCTTGTTGGAGACGACCTTGCGCAGGATGAACATCCGGCGTTCGAACTCGTCCTCGGTTGCGATGTTGGCGGCCCGTCCGATGAAGACCTGACGATGCACCGGCTCGGTCGGGAGCACGCTCTCGCCCAGATCCGAATTGTCGACCGGCACGTCGCGCCAACCCAGCACCTTCTGACCCTCGGCCTTGATCGTCTTGTCGACGATCTTCTGCACGGTCTTGCGCCCGGCCTTGTCGCGCGGCAGGAACAACTGGAGAATGGCGTAATGCCCCGGCTCCGGCAGGTCGAAGCCCAGCCCGGCGCACTCCTCCTTGAAGAAGCGATGCGGGATCTGCACCAGCATGCCGCAGCCATCGCCGGCCTTCGGGTCCGCGCCCACCGCGCCGCGATGATCGAGGTTGTGCAGGATGCGCAACCCCTGCTCGATGATGGCATGGCTCTTGCGGTTCTTCATGTCGGCGATGAAGCCGACGCCGCAGGAATCCTTTTCGAACCGGGGATCATAGAGTCCGGCGGGCGCGGGCAGGCCGGGATCGAGGGTCATCGGCAGCTTTCGCTCCGGTCCCGGGGTTGGAGTGAGGACCGCCGAAGCAACATCGGCGCGATCCGAAACGATCCCGGTCATGACTTACCTCTTTACTTTCCAACCGCCACCCCGGCGGTTACAGGAACCGGCACATCCCTCCGCACCCTCGCGGAGCCGCTTCCAGGACAGGCACCTTCACCCGGAAGGTCAATATAGCTGTCCTAAATGCTCCGGCAGCTAAAACAGAAAAGGCTGTGCAGCACAAGCGTCCGCTGGACTGTTTCAGCCGGAATGTTGCGCATTTGCACGGTTTCACCCCGTCCCGCCGCGGCGCGGTCCGGATCACGCGAAGCGACTTGAAATTCATCCGGCGGGGGAGTCCAGTGGCAGACGGCAGCTGAAGTCGAAGGAATCCCGCATGGCAGGAAGAGTTTTGAATTTCGCAAGCGACAATGTGGTCGGCGCTTCGGACAAGGTATTGCAGGCGATCGTCTCGGCCAATGGCGGCGCGCTCGCCTCCTACGGCGCCGACACCATCACCAAACGCGTCGAACACCGGTTGAACGCGCTTTTCGAGCGGGATTGCCAAACCTTCCTGGTGACGACCGGAACGGCGGCGAACGCCCTGGCGATCGCCTGCCTGTCGCCGCCGCATGGCGCGGTGCTGTGCCACGAGGAGGCCCATTCCATCGACGATGAATGCGGCGCGCCGGAATTTTTCATGGGCGGCGGCAAGCTCGTCGGCATCGCGGGCGCAGGCGCGAAACTGACGCGCAAGGCCATCCTCGACCATCTCGCCGCGGAGCCCGGCGGCACCCGCCATCCGCCGATCCGCGGCCTGTCGATCTCGCAGGCGACCGAATGCGGGACCGTCTATTCCCTGGCGGAAATCGCCGAAGTCAGCCGCGCCGCGCATGACAATGGCATGCATGTGCATATGGACGGCGCGCGCTTCGCCAATGCGCTCCTGCACCTCGGCTGCGCGCCGGCGGAGATGACCTGGAAGGCGGGGATCGACATCCTGTCCTTCGGCGGCACCAAGAACGGCTGCCTGATGGCCGAGGCCGTGGTGTTCTTCAACCCGGCGCTGGCCGAGGACTTCGCCTTCAAGCGCAAGCGTGCCGGCCAGACCGTCTCGAAGGGCCGGCTGCTGGCCGCGCAATTCGACGCTTACCTTGGCGATGACCACTGGCTCGACCTTGCCCGGCACGCCAACGCCATGGCGGACAGGCTTGCCGGGGGTCTGACCGCAATTCCCGGCCTGCGCCTCGCCTGGCCGACCGACGCCAACGAGGTCTTCTGCATCATGCCGGAAGCGCTCTATGAAAGCCTGAAGGCCAGGGACGTCGTGTTCTACGACTGGACCGACAAGAGCCTGCCCCGGGACAACCGTCTGAAAAAGGGCGAGGTCGTCACGCGGCTGATCTGCTCCTTCGCCACCGCGCAAAAGGACGTGGATGCCCTCCTTCGGCTGGCGCGCACGCTGGCCGGCTGAACGCGGCGTTCCGCCCTAGGATTGTCGCATTCGCCGGCTCTTTTCGCTCCGGCGGCGCAATCAAGACAGGCGGAAGTCCATGGGACACAGAGGCAAACCACATCGCTGGATGGGATGCGCGGCCGGCGCGCTGGCGCTCGCGGGCCTTGGCGCTCCGGCACAGGCGCAGTATTTCTTCGGCCCGCCGGTGCTACCGCAGCGCGCCGTGATCGAGGTGCTGCGCGACGAGGGGTTTCGCCGCATCTCGCCGCCAATCCTCAACCGCGATGTTTATTTCCTCGATGCCGTGGACCCTTACGGAACACCGGTGCGGCTGATCGTCAGCGCCTACAACGGAGACATCATCAAGGCGCACCTGCGCCCCCGTGGCGCCTGGCAGGAGGCCGATCCGGGCTGGGACAGCTGGGATGAGCCCCCGCCGCGCCGCGCGCATCCCGCCGAGCGTGGCCAGAAACAGGCTGTGGCCCCG
>DAOMXN010000239.1:0-3527 GCA_035437025.1 Beijerinckiaceae bacterium
GGCTTCTGCCCTCACATCAACTGCACCAGGACACGGCGGTTCTGCGCCCAGCAGGAGATATCCTGGCACCGCAGCTGCGGACGGGTATTGCCCACCCCCTGCGTGGTGATGCGCGAAGGGTCGACCCCCCTGGACGCCAGCGCCGCCTTGACGGCCTCGGCGCGGCGCATGGACAGATCCTTGTTGAACTGGGCCGAGCCGCGATCGTCGGCATGGCCTTGCACACGCACCTTGTAGGAGGTGTACCGCGCGAGCCAGGCCGCCTGCAGGGTTACAGTTTCAAGATCGGTGCCGTCGAGGTCGGCGGAGCCTTCACCGAAGAAGACGCGCCGCCCGATATGCACGATGAAATCCTCCCGCGATCCGGGCGAGACATTGACGCCCGCGCCAACGGGCGCATTCGTCACATCAGCACTCGCCATCGTCGGCGCAGAACTCTGACACCCGGCAAGCCCCAGGGTCCCGACAACCGCCGCCACGGCCGCCAGGCCGGAAATACCAAAACGCATGTCCGCAACTCCAAGACTGCTTGTTGATCAGACCGGTTGGCCAAGGTGCTTGAGCACGAGCACGCGCGTGCCCACCGGAACGCGGCGGTAGAGGTCGATCACGTCTTCGTTCAGCAGGCGGATGCAGCCGGACGACACGTCATGGCCGATGCTCCACGGCTCGGTGGTGCCGTGAATGCGGTAGATGAGGTCGCGACCGTCGCGATAGAGATAATGGGACCGCGGCCCAAGCGGGTTTCCAGGCCCACCTTCCATCGACTCCGGCAAATCCGGGCGACGCGCGCGCATTTCCGCCGGCGGCACCCAGCGCGGCCATTCCGCCTTGCGGCCGACCTGGGCCCGGCCGAACCACTGGAAGCCCTCGCGACCGACGCCCACGCCATAGCGCAGGGCGGTGTTGTTCTCGAAAGTGATATAAAGATAATGCGCGGCCGTATCGATAACGATGCTGCCCACCGGCTCCTTGTGCTTGTACTTCACAAGCTGCCGCCGAAACTGCGGATCGATATACTCCATACGCGTCGAACGGAACTTGAAGCCGCGATCCTCAACTTCTGGGCCGAAATAGGATTCCTCGCTACCGCCCGTGTGCTTCGGCGGATCGTGGCGCGCCTTCGCCGCAAATACCGCTGGCGCGGTCAAAAGCGCCGAACCACCAGCGCCGATACGCAAAACATTTCTTCTGCTGACCAGCATGACACCCTCCCGATAGTCGGCGAGACATCCCCGTTAACGATTAAAGCCCTGAAACCAGCGCGTGGCAAGACGCCGCGCCCCGGGGTTCAACCAATCGTTAACTAAGGTTAATTTCGGCCAACGATGTGACGGTAAGCGTCGGCGGCAGATCCGCATACTCGTCCGGTTGGCCGGTACGGTTCGCCCAGACCGCCGGCATGCCGTAGGACACGCCGCCCGCCACATCCCAGCGGTTGGACGACACGAGCGCAATCTCGCCGCGATTCAGGCCAAGTCTGCTATGGAGCAACCCGTAGACCTCAGGCACTGACTTGAAGGCCCCGATCTCATCGACGGAAACGATGGTTTCGAAATACGGTGCAAGGCCGGCACTTTCGGCAGCGGCCTGTGCCATCGCCGGCGTCCCATTGGTGAACAGGACGCAGCGCAGTCCGGCCTGCTGCAAGCGATTCAGGAGCGGCGCGGCGTCCGCGAAGGCATCGAGCCGGAAATACGCATCGAGAAGCGACTGGCGAAGCGTTCCCGGCACCGATGGGAACCGCGCAAAACAATAATCCAGCGACTGCTGCGTCAAGGTCCAGAAGTCGACGTACCGGCCCATGAGCGTGCGGGTCCAGGCATATTCCAGATGCTTCTGACGCCAGAGCTGGGAAAAGGCTTCGGCATCCGGACCGGCTGCCGCGCGATGGCGCGTGACGGCGCCATGGAAATCGAACACCGTGCCATAGGCATCGAACGCGAAGGCCTTGATCGTCTGCGGCAGGGTCATCATTCTCCCGGCAGCGTTCGTCGAACACCCACCGGCCTTTCCTGTTTTCGGCATGCAGGCTGCGGTAGGCCCGGCCTCTCGTCAATCACCCTTCAAACCATAACCGCCGCTACTGAAAGGCATCACGAAAGACTATGTCAGCACTATTGACCTTTTCGACAAGGGCGCGTCCAATGCGCATCGAACATGCGGAGGAAGCCCATGAAATCCTGGTCGGAAACCTGGACTTGGTATGACGGCGAATGGCTTGGTGGCAATCCTGGCCTGACCGGGCCGCGCAGTCACGCCTTCTGGCTGTCGTCTTCCGTTTTCGACGGCGCGCGCGTTTTTGATGGCGTCATGCCCGACCTGGACCTGCATTGCGCGCGGCTCAACCGCTCGGCTGTGGCGCTTGGCCTCAAGGCGACCAGGACCGTCGCGGAGATGGTGGCACTGACACAGGAGGGGGTGAAGAAGTTCGCGTCCGGCACGGCGCTCTATGTCAAACCGATGTACTGGGCTGAATTCGAAGGTGGCAACGCCATCTTGCCCGATGCTGAAACCACGCGCTTCTGCCTGTGCCTGTTCGCCGCGCCGATGCCGGAACCGACGGGCTGGAGCGTGACGCTCTCGCCGTACCGGCGGCCGACCATCGAGAATGCACCCACCGATTCCAAGGCCGGATGCCTCTATCCCAACAACGCCCGTGCCCTGCGTGAGGCGCAGGCGCGCGGCTTCGCCAATGCGCTGGTGCGCGACATGCTGGGCAACATCGCCGAGACCTGCACCTCCAACGTGTTCATGGCGAAGGACGGCGTGGTGTTCACGCCTTTGCCCAACGGGTCGTTTCTCAACGGCATCACCCGCCAGCGCACCATCGCGCTTCTGCGGGCGGACGGGATCGAGGTGGTGGAGGGCTCGCTCACCTACGCGGATTTCGAGAAGGCGGACGAGATTTTCTCCTCCGGCAACTATTCCAAGGTGGTGCCGATCACCCGCATCGACGGACGCGATCTGCAGCCGGGGCCGCTGATGCGCCGGGCACGGTCGCTCTACATGGACTTCGCGCATTCGACGTGACCGACATGCTGGCGACCCGCCTGACCGAACGCTTCGGCCTGAGGCACCCCATCGTCTCCGCGCCCATGGCCTTCGCCGGGGGCGGCGCGCTCGCGGCGGCGGTGACGGCAGCCGGCGGCCTCGGGCTGATCGGCGGGGGATACGGCGATCCCGGCTGGATTGAGGAGCAGTTCAAAGCCGCAGGAAATCAAAAGGTTGGCTGTGGCTTCATCACCTGGGCGTTGCGCAAGTCGCCGTCGCTGCTGAGCGATGTCCTCAAGCACAGGCCGGCGGCGATCATGCTGTCCTTCGGCGATCCCGCCCCCTACGCCGAGGAGATCCGGGCCGCCGGCGCTGCCTTGATCTGCCAGTGCCAGACGCTCGACCATGTGGAGGATGCCATCGCGGCGGGCGCCGACATCATCGTGGCGCAGGGCGGCGAAGCTGGCGGGCATGGCATGGCGCGCGGCACGCTGACTCTCGTTCCCGAAGCGGCGGACCGCATCGCCGCGCGC
>DAOMXN010000240.1:0-3499 GCA_035437025.1 Beijerinckiaceae bacterium
CAACCTGCTGGACCTCGGCGTCAAGGCTGCCCGGGCCAAGGCCACGGTCGGCGAGATCAGCCTGGCGCTGGAAAAGGCCTGGGGCCGGCATGTGGCGGAGATCAAGGCCATTTCCGGCGTCTACAAGCGGGAGGTCGGCGTGAATTCCGAGATGATCGCCAAGGTGCAGCGCAAGGTGGAAGCCTTCGAGGAGGCGGACGGGCGCCGCCCGCGCATCCTCGTCGCCAAGCTCGGGCAGGACGGCCACGACCGCGGCCAGAAGGTGATCGCCTCGGCCTTCGCCGATTTGGGTTTCGACGTCGACATCGGCCCGCTGTTCGCGACGCCGGAGGAGGCCGCGCGGCAGGCCGTCGAGAACGACGTGCACATCGTCGGCGTGTCCTCGCTCGCCGCCGGGCACCTGACGCTCGTCCCCGCCATCCGCGATGCGCTGGCGAAAGAGGGGCGGCCCGATATCATGATCGTCGCCGGCGGCGTCATCCCGCCGCAGGATTACGAGGCGCTCTACAAGGCCGGCGCGGCGGCGATCTTCCCTCCCGGCACGGCTATCGCCGACGCGGCGGCGAAACTGCTCGATGATCTTTCAGACCGGCTGGGGTATCGGCAGAAGGCGGCGGGGTGAGGGGGCGCAAGTGAGGATGCCATTGATATCCTGTCCCCGTAATCGGCGCCGATGCTTGCAATCCCGTAATGTTTGAGTTCCCGCCGGTCCGCAGCGCCGCTGGCCGAAAGCCGGTCTGCTGATCGCCAACTCGCCTTTGCGCACCCCTACCCCGCGAAGCCGCCCTCGGCCAGAAACGCGGCCTCTTCCGCCGTCGTTTCGCGCCCAAGCGCGGCGTTGCGGTGGGGGAAACGGCCGAACATCGCGATGATGTCGCGATGCACCACGGCCCATTTGACGAGCTCCGCGTCGCCCAGAGCCTCGAACAGCCGGATCGCCCGCTCCTGCGAGCCCATGTCCTCGTGGTGCTCGAAGGGCAGGATGAACCATTGCGCCTTCTCGGTCGGCAGTCCGTCGAGCCCGCCGCGCGCGATCACGGCCTCGGCGACGGCACGGGCCTTGTCGTCGCCGGCGAACGCGAGCGGAGAGCCGCGATGGATATTGCGCGAGAACTGATCGAGCAGGATCACCAGCGCCAGCGCGCCGTCGTCGCTGTCCGCCCAGGAATCGAGCCTGCCCTCGCGCGCGTCCTCCACCGCCGCGCCGAAGCGCCGACGAATTTCCGCGTCGAAGGCCGCGTCCCTGGCGAACCAGCGCTTCGGTCCGGCCTGAAGCCAGAAACCGGTCACGTCCTGCGGCGTCATGGACCCTCCCCAAAGTGCCTGCTCGACTGCCATCGTCATCGCACTGTGCCACGGTCAGCGCCGACGCGCACCTTATTCCCCCGGCGTTTCAGCCGTGCTACCTGCCGATCCATGATCAATCCGCTCATCATCGCCGCGGTGGAAACGCGGCCCGGCTGGGGAAGGCTGCTGATCAGCCGTTGCCCGGGGCGCACCGATCTCGATCACGACCTCGACTATGATCTCGACGCGATCCGCCGGGCCGGCGCGAGCGCCGTGGTCACGCTGGTGTCGGACGAGGAACTGGACGAACTCGGCGTCGCGGCAATGGGGGCGGCGGTTCGCCAGCGCGACATGGAATGGTTTCATCTGCCGATCGAGGATTACAACACGCCGGATGACGAATGGGAACGGCGCTGGACAGAGTCGGGCGCGCAGCTCCGCGCATTGATCCGGGGCGGCAGGACAATCCATCTGCATTGCCGGGGCGGATGCGGCCGGGCGGGCATGACGGCCGCCAGGCTGCTGACCGAGCTTGGAGCCGAGCCGGCGGAAGCCATCGCCCGCGTGCGCGGCGCGCGCCCCTGCGCGGTCGAAACGGAAGCGCAGGAGGCCGCCGTCATGGCGGTGCAGCCCCAGGCGGATATCGACGCAACCCTTGCGTGAGGATCAGAGCATGGCCATCTACCCCGACCTGAATGGAAAGACCGTGCTGGTCACCGGCGGCGGATCAGGCATCGGTGCCTCGATCGTCGAGCATTTCGCCCGGCAGGGATCGAAGGTCGGTTTCATCGACATCGCCGAGGCGCCGTCGCGCCGGCTGGCCGCCGACCTCACCGCAGCCGGCCATGCCGTGCGGTTCGAATTGGCCGACCTCACCGACATAGCCGCGTTGCGCCAGGCGATCGCAAACGTCCGGGCGGCATTCGGCCCCATCACCATTCTCGTCAACAACGCCGCGCACGACGACCGTCATCCGACCGAGACGGTGACGCCGGAGTATTTCGATGACCGGATCGCGGTGAATTTCAAACACCAGTTCTTCGCGGCGCAGGCGGTGCTGGCAGACATGAAAGCCGCCGGCGGCGGGGCCATCGTCAATTTCTCGTCCGTCTCCTGGGTTGCCGGCATGGGCGGCATGGCGGTCTACACCGCCGCGAAATCGGCCGTTGTCGGACTGACGCGGTCGCTTGCGCGTGACTACGGTCCGTTCAACATCCGGGTGAACGCGATCGCGCCAGGCTGGATCCTGACCGAGCGCCAGGTGACCAAATGGATGACGCCTGAAGGCGAGAAGGCGCTGTTCGAACGCCAGTCGCTCAAGCGCAAGCTGTTCCCCCCCGACATCGCCCGCGTGGTGCTGTTCATGGCCTCGCAGGAGGCTTCCGCCATCAGCGGACAGCACTATGTGGTGGATGGTGGCTGGACCTGAGTATTGGCGGTGCAGGACTGGACGAGGCTCTGGACTCTGCCGCACACCGTGCCATCTTGAACACCATGCGCCGTCCGAACACCGGACCGCGAAGACAGGGAGAAGAGACAAATGACCGTTCGCATCGCTGCTGCGCTGGCAGCAACCCTTCTTGCCGGCAGCGCGCTGGCGCAGCAGCCGATCAAGCCGGCCGTGACGTTCGACGTCGGCGGCAAGTTCGACAAGTCATTCAACGAGGCCTCCTACAACGGCGCCGAAGCCTTCAAGAAGAAGACCGGCATCGCCTATCGCGAGTTCGAGGTGCAGAACGATGCGCAGCGCGAACAGGCGCTGACGCGCTTTGCCCGCGACGGCAACGATCCGATCGTCGTCACCGGCTTTTCCAACGGCGCGGCGCTGAAGAAGGTCGCGGCGGAGTTTCCGAAGACCCGATTCACGATCATCGACTTCGTGGTCGACCTGCCCAACGTGCAGTCGATCGTGTTCAAGGAGCATGAGGGCTCCTATCTCGTCGGCATCGCGGCGGCGATGGCCTCGAAATCGAACAAGGTCGGCTTCGTCGGGGGCATGGATATCCCGCTGATCCGCAAGTTCGCCTGCGGCTATGTCGCCGGCGTCAAGGCGGCCAAGCCAGGCGCGGAAGTGTTCCAGAACATGACCGGCACCACCGGCGCGGCCTTCAACGATCCGGTGAAGGGCGCGGAGCTCGCCCGCTCGCAGATGGATCGCGGCGCGGACGTGGTCTACCACGCGGCGGGCGGCACCGGCGCCGGCGTCCTGCGC
>DAOMXN010000241.1:0-3488 GCA_035437025.1 Beijerinckiaceae bacterium
GCGCCTTTTCGCCTCTCCGCTCGCGCGCCGCGTGGCGAAACAGGAGGGAGTCAATCTCGCCGCCGTGAAGGGTTCCGGCCCGCATGGCCGCATCGTGCTGGCGGATGTCCAGGGGGCGAAGAAGGGCGGCGTCGCTGCTGCTCCGGTTGCTGTTTCCGCAGTTGCGCCGGCTGCCGCGCCGGCTCCGGCTGCCGCGCCCGCCGGAATGTCCGGCGACATGGTGCGCAAGATGTTCGCGCCGGGTTCCTACGAGGAAATTCCGCACGACAACATGCGCAAGACCATCGCGCGGCGCTTGCAGGAGTCGAAATCGACGATCCCGCACTTTTACCTCACCGTGGATTGCGAACTCGATGCGCTGTTGATGCTGCGCGAGCAGATCAACGCCTCGGCGCCCGGCGCGAAGGACGGCAAGCCGGCCTTCAAGGTCTCGGTCAACGATTTCATCATCAAGGCGCTGGCGCTGGCCCTGCAACGCGTGCCGGATGCCAACGTTTCCTGGACCGACACGGCGATGCTGAAGCACAAGTCTTCGGATGTGGGCGTGGCGGTATCGATCCCCGGCGGGCTGATCACGCCGGTCGTCCGCAACGCGGAAACGAAGACGCTCTCCGTCATCTCCAACGAGATGAAGGACTACGCGGCCCGGGCGAAGGCCCGGAAGCTGAAGCCGGAGGAATATCAGGGCGGCACCACGGCGGTGTCCAACCTCGGCATGTTCGGCATCAAGGATTTCTGCGCGGTCATCAATCCACCGCATGCGACGATCCTCGCCGTGGGCGCGGGCGAGCAACGCGCCGTGGTGAAGGGTGGGGCCGTGGTTCCGGCGACCGTGATGTCGGTGACGCTCTCGACCGACCATCGTTGCGTCGACGGCGCGCTCGGCGCGGAACTGCTCGGCGCGTTCAGGCAGCTGATCGAGAACCCGATGGGGATGCTGGTCTAGCAATGTCGGCCGATCCGGGTGATCTCCCTTCCCCCTTGCGGGGAAGGGCCGGGGATGGGGGTGGCGCGGCTTGGCTCTGGGCGTCAGAGCGGTGAACGCGGCGCGCGCGGAACGACCCCCACCCGGCGCTTCGCGCCACCCTCCCCGCAAGGGGGAGGGAGGAGTACAGGTCTGATGGCTTGGAATCGACCGCCCGAATATCATGTTTCGCCGCGCGCAAAGCTGCAGGCGGAATCGCTGCGCCGCGCGATGACCGAACCCGAACGGAAACTCTGGGCGGCGCTTCGGAGACGATTGTCTGTATCGGGTACGCACTTCCGCCGGCAGACGCCTATAGGGCCTTACGTTGCGGACTTCTGTTGCTATGCCAGCCGCCTGATCGTCGAAGTCGACGGGTGGCAACACGGACTTGAAGGACAAAAGCGGCACGACGAGGTCCGCACCCGGTATCTGGAAGCGCAGGGCTTTCGCGTCATCCGTTTCTGGAACCACGAGATTATTCAGGAGATCGATGTCGTTGTGGACACAATTCTTGCCCGCATCCACGAGCAGGCGCCGCTATAGACGGTGTCGCACGCCAATGATCGAGTTGAAGCGACAATGTCCCCAATCAACGGAACGGCAAGAGCTATCGGGCAAGGCTTCCGTCACCGAAACTGCGGCCTTGCGACGGGGCGGAACCGACAACCGCTGCGCCGCCGGCCCTTACATACTGGACAGGTTCCTAGCCGATGAGCTTTCTAAAGGCCTTGGTGTTCTATGTGATCTTCATCTTCGGCAGCCTGATCGGCCAGCGTGTCGGCGGCTACGAGCGCGATTTCGTTGTCATGCTGATGGTCGCGCTGGCGCTCGTGCCGGCGATTTTCCTTCATGTTCTCAACCGGGCCCTCGCCCGCGGGATCGCCAACGTGCTGACGAGCGTGCTCGTCATGACCTGCCTGATCCTGGCTGCGCATTTCGGCCTCGCCGCGTATCTCAAGCAAATCCCCATCGCTGTTTCGCCGGCCTACGCCGTGGCCGGCATCGTCGCCTCATTTTTCTACCAGTTCACGGCGCGTCCGCGCGCCCGCCCTCTCGGCATGCCGGGGTAGGGGCGATATCGTCTGCACACTTGAAAACGCCTCCGCACGGGGCGGAAACGACCGGAGCCTGACATGTCCAACGCCTACGACGTCCTCATCATCGGTTCCGGCCCCGGCGGCTATGTCACCGCCATTCGCTCGGCCCAGCTTGGCTTCAAGACGGCCATCGTCGAGCGCGAGCACCTCGGCGGCATCTGCCTCAACTGGGGCTGCATCCCGACCAAGGCACTGCTGCGCTCGGCTGAAATCCTGCACTATGCCCAGCATGCAAAGAACTACGGGCTGAAGCTGGAAGGTTCGATCACGCCGGATGTGGCCGAGGTGGTGAAGCGCTCACGCGGCGTTTCGGCGCGCCTCAACGGCGGCGTCGGCTTCCTGATGAAGAAGAACAAGATCGACGTGATCTGGGGCGAGGCGAAGCTCGACGCCCCGGGCAAGGTCGTGGTCGGGGCCTCTTCCAAGCCGGCAATGCAGCCGCAGCATCCCGCGCCGAAAGGCACGCTCGGGGCAGGGACCTACACGGCCAAGCACATCATCGTCGCCACCGGCGCTCGCCCCCGCGCGCTGCCCGGCATCGAGCCGGACGGCAAGCTGATCTGGACCTATTTCGAGGCGATGGTGCCGCCCGCCATGCCGAAATCGCTGATCGTCATGGGCTCCGGCGCCATCGGCATCGAGTTCGCCTCGTTCTACCGCACCATGGGTGCTGACGTGACGGTGGTCGAGGTCATGCCGACCATCATGCCGGTGGAGGATGTCGAGATTTCCGCCATCGCCCGCAAGGCGATGGAAAAGCAGGGCATGAAAATCCACACCTCGACCAAGGTGACCAAGGTGGTGAAGGGCGCGAATTCCGTCACCGCCACCATCGCGGACGACAAGGGCAAGACCCAGGAGATCACGGCCGAGCGCATGATTTCCGCCGTTGGCGTAGTCGGCAACATCGAGAACCTCGGCCTTGAAAAGCTCGGCGTGAAGACGGATCGCGGATGCATCGTCATCGACGGCTACGGGCGCACCAACGTGCCGGGCCTTTACGCCATCGGCGATGTCGCCGGCCCGCCGATGCTCGCCCACAAGGCCGAGCATGAGGGCGTGATCTGCGTGGAAAAGATCGCCGGCCTCCCTGTCCACGCCATGGACAAGGGCAAAATCCCGGGCTGCACCTATTGCCACCCGCAGGTCGCCAGCGTCGGCCTCACCGAGGCGAAGGCGAAAGAGGCGGGGCATGCGGTCAAGGTCGGCCGCTTCTCCTTCGCCGCCAACGGCAAGGCCATCGCGCTGGGCGAGGACAACGGGCTGATCAAGACCGTGTTCGACGCAAAGACCGGCCAGCTCCTCGGCGCGCATATGGTCGGCGCGGAGGTCACCGAACTCATCCAGGGCTTCGTCGTCGCCATGGGCATGGAGACGACCGAGGAAGACCTGATGCACACCGTCTTCCCGCACCCCACGCTCTC
>DAOMXN010000242.1:0-3459 GCA_035437025.1 Beijerinckiaceae bacterium
CTTCTGCTCGCCATCGCGCTGATGCTGGCGGCGCTGCTCGCGCTGCGGCTGCTGGAGCGCCATGCCGCTGTTGCTCCGGCGCTGTCGGCCACCGCCCTCGCCGCCTTCATGGTGTTCGACCTCGGCCTCAACAACGGCCCGAACGAATCCACCGCCCTGCCGCCGAAGTCTTATGAGGTGATGCAGCAGGACACCAGGAATCGCACCATCGCATTGCTCAAGGCGCGCCTGGCGCAGGTGACGGATCCTGCCCGCCGCGACCGCGTGGAACTGCTCGGCGTCGGCTTCGAATGGCCGAACCTCGGCATGATCCACGGCTTCGATCACGTGCTTGGCTACAACCCGCTCCGCCTCAGGGAATTCGTCGAGGCCACGGGCGCGGGCGACACGATCGCGGGGCCGGACCAGCGCACCTTCACGCCGCTGATGCCCTCCTATCGCTCCACGCTGTCGGACCTGATGGGCCTGCGCTGGATCGCCTCCAGCGTCCCGGTCGAGCAGGTGGACAAGACCCTGCGCCCCGGCGATCTGCGCTTCGTCGGCATGACGGAGGACGGCTACGTCTATGAAAACCCCCGCGCCTTGCCCCGTGCCATGTTCGTGCGCAACTGGCAGGTCGCCGATTTCGAGCGCCTGACCGAGACCGGCGTCTGGCCGGAGAACTTTAACCCACGCCAGACAGTGCTGCTTGAAGCCAATCCCGAGCAGATGAACGCACCGCGCATGACCGGCCCGGCGCAGGTCGCCATCACCGACTACGACAACACCCGCGTCGAGATCACCGTGACCTCGCCCGACGCCGGCTTCGTCCTGCTGAACGATGTCTGGCATCGCTGGTGGACCGTGACGGTCGACGGCGAGGAGGCCGAAATCCTCAAGGCCAACGTGCTGTTCCGCGCGGTGCAGGTGCCGGCCGGCAAGCACACCATCGTCTTCGAGTTCAAGCCGATCGAGGGCGCGTTCGCGGAGTTGCGCGAGAAGCTGACGGGCGAGGAGCCGGACGCGCCGGCGGTGGACACGCCGTAGGCGGACCTGCGGCCGCGCAAGAACGAACGCTTGCGACGACCGAAGATGGCTCGACCGCACCGATCCCCAGGCACGGCTGCACGCAGTGTAGCCTTACACCCTGACCTTCACATAGGTGCCCGGCGCGTCGCAGAGCGGCTTGTGCTTCCTGCTGCCGGGCTTGCGGGCGCGCACCTGCTTGTCGCCTTTCGTGCACCAGGCGAGCCAGTCCGGCCACCAGCTGCCCGGGTTTTCCTTCGCCGTCTTCACCCAGTCCTCGAAGGCGCCCTTGGGCTCGTCGCCGGTCCAGTACTGGTACTTCGGCTTGGTCGCCGGATTGACGACGCCGGCGATATGCCCCGAGCCGGCCATGACGTATTTCACCGGCCCGCCGAAGAACTGGCTGCCGACGAACGCCGATTTCGCCGGGGCGATATGGTCTTCCTTCGCCGCCAGATTGTAGATCGGCGTCTTCACCTTCTTCAGCGTCAGCTTGACCCCGTCGACCACCATCTTGCCCTTGGAGAGGTTGTTCTCGAGGTAGCAGTTGCGCAGGTAAAACGTGTGGTTGGCCGCCGGCATGCGGGTGGAATCGCCGTTCCAGTACAACAGGTCGAAGGGCATCGGCTGCTTGCCCTTCATGTAGTTGTTGACGACATAGCTCCAGATCAGGTCCTGCGGCCGGAGCATGTTGAAGGCATTGGCCATGCTGGCGCCGGACAGATAGCCCGTCTCTGCCATCTTTTCGTCGAGCGCCTTGATGCTGTCCTCGCTGACGAAGGCAAGCAGGTCGCCGCCGTAGGTGAAGTCGACCTGCGTGGTGAAGAACGTCGCGCGGTTGATGCGCGCGCCCATGCCCTTCGCCGCGAGCCAGGCCAGCGTCACCGCCAGCAGCGTGCCGCCGACGCAATAGCCGATGGCCTGCACATCCTTTTCGCCCGTGATCTCTTCGATCACATCCAGCGCCGCGACCGGTCCCAGCTTCATGTACTCGGCGAAGCCGCAAGCGCGGTGGCGCTCGTCGGGATTGACCCAGGAGACGACGAACACCGTCAGTCCCTGGTCCACGCACCACTTGATGAAGGACTTTTCCGGGTTCAGGTCGAGGATATAGAATTTGTTGATCCACGGCGGCACGATCAGCAGCGGCCGCTTGAACACCGTCTCGGTGGCCGGTGCGTACTGGATCAGTTCCATCAGCTCGTTGCGGAACACGACCTTACCGGGCGTGACCGCCATGTTCTTGCCGACCTCGAAGCCGCGGTCGTCCACCTGGCGGATGCGCAGCGAACCGCCTCCCTTCTCCATGTCCTCCGCGAGCATCTGCATGCCTCGGGCGAGGTTGGCACCCTTTTCCTCGATCGTCTGCTTGATCAGTTCCGGATTGGTCAGCAGGTAGTTCGACGGCGCGAAGGCGGCCTGAAGCTGTTTTACATAGAAGGCGGCGCGGCGTTTTGTCGCCTCATCGATGCCTTCCGCCTTGTCGACGAGGTTCTGCGCCCAGTTCGATCCGAGCAGGTAGGCATGCTTGATCAGGTGAAAATAGGGGTTCTTTTCCCAGTCGGGATCGGCGAAACGATTATCGCGCGCGGCCGAGTTGGCGGGTTCCGGCTTCTCGCCCTGCATCACCTTGAACGTGTGCGCCCAGAGGCCCATGACATCGCTGGCGATCTGCTTTTGCACCTCCACCGTGCGCTCGGGATGGGCAAGCCAGCTCTCGGCGACGGCCGAGAAGGTCTTCAGCATGTCGGCGGATTCGGACGGCGCCGGCTTTACAGCGCCGCTTTCAAGTCCCTTGACATAGGCCGTCGCCGCCTTCGAAACCTCGGCCGCGATCCGGGCAGAATTTTCCGCGAGTTCCTCGACATCCGGCATCTGGTTTGAAAACGGATCGGATTCCGGCTTGCCCTCGACGCTCGACACGACCTGCTCCCTATGACCTTTGGTCTATATCCGCCCGTCACGTTGGGGCCATGTTCTGACGGAACAATGCCCTTCAGATGAACACGTCCTAACGGACAGTCAACCATACTGTGTGACGATCTGGACCATACAGGATTTTCGGGACAATGCGTGCGCGCCGCCTAACTACTTCGCTTAATGCCGCCCTGCTTTCCGCCGGCCTTCTCGGCCTTGGCGGTTGTGCGCTGACGCCGTTCGACGAAGAGGGGACATTCCGGCACGTCACGACAGCGGCGGGCGCCACCGGGAAACTGCAGGAGCCCGCGCCTTTCGTCCGCGAAACGCGGCCGGCGGAACTGGAATACCAGCCGGTCGGGGTTACGCCGGGCCGGCCGACCGAGGCGCGTCGCGGCACTGCGGTGCAGGACCTGGAAAAGGAGTTGCGCGCGCGGCAGGCCGCCAGCGTTCAGCAGGCCAGTCGACCCGTGCCGCGTTCGCCCTACGACGGCAAGATCGAACCCGGCTTCCGGCCGCCGGCGCCAGCGCCTCTGC
>DAOMXN010000243.1:0-2288 GCA_035437025.1 Beijerinckiaceae bacterium
CGGCGCTGCGCTGGGCCGTCGCCGCACTCGGCGCAGTGATTGCGGCGCGGCTTGCCTGGGACCCGCGCATCGTCGGCGCCAATCTCGGAACGACACCGGTCTTCAACTGGCTGCTCGTCGGTTACGGCATCCCGGCGCTGAGTTTCGCCGGCTGCGCCTGGCTGTTGCGGCGCGAGCCGGAGGACCTGCCGGTACAGATCGCCCAGGCGCTGGCCCTCGTCTTCGCGGCGCTGCTCTGTTTCTACGAGATCCGGCACGCGCTGAACGGAGGCGATCCCTTCGCCCGCACGACGACGTTGACCGAGGATGCCCTGCACGCCTGCATGGCCTTCGCCTTCGCGATCGGCACGACGCTGATGACGACGGCGCGCCGAAGCGTCGTCTTTTCCAGCGCGTCACTGGCCTTCGGAGTGGCGGCCATCGCGCTAACCGGATTCCTGCTGCTGTTCGCAGACAATCCCTACCTGACGCGCAGCCGCATCGAGGGCGGCACGCTTTTCAACACACTGATCCTCGCCTATGCCCTGCCGGCGCTGCTGGCGACGACGCTCGCCCGGCTCAGCATCGGCCGCCGGCCCGAATGGTACCGGATCATGGCGGCGGTCGCGGCCATCGCGCTGGCCTTCGCCTATGTGAACCTGCAGACCCGCGCCTTCTTCCAGGGCCCGTCGCGCCTCCACCACAAGCTCGGCATGCTCGACAGCGAGTTCTATGCCTACTCTGCGGTCTGGCTGGCGCTCGGCCTGGCGCTCTTGGGCTACGGCATCGTGCGGAAGTCGCGCGAGGCGCGCTTCGGCTCGGCGCTTTTGGTCTTCGCCGCCACGTTCAAGATCTTCCTGTTCGATCTTGCGCGGCTGGAGGGCGCGTTGCGCGCGCTGTCCTTCATCGGCCTCGGACTGGTGCTGATCGGGATCGGGCTCGTCTACCAGAAGCTGTTGTTCCGGTCGAAGCCGGCCGCGTCCACCGCGCCGGCCACGCCACCGGAGGCAGGCGGCTGACGTCGTTGTCCGGCTTCAGGTCAAGACCGCGTCAGACGAGCGCAGGCGCCCTGAGCCGCGCGGAGCGGGCCTCCTCCAGCGGCAGGAGGCCCCTGCCCTGCAACCAGGCGCGCACCGCATGCTGCATGGGCGGCAGTTCATCCGCAAACGATCCGGCGAAGGCGCGCCAGGCGTCGAGGTTGCGTTGCGGCACGCCAATCAGCACCGGAACATCCTGGCCGATGGCCTGAGCGATCAGGTCGCGCAGGCCGTCGCCTTCCGCTTCCATCTTGCCGAACTTGTTGATGATCAACAGCTCCGGGAGGTCGCCAGCCAACGCCGCGGCGACCGAGGCCGAAGCTTCGGCCAGCCCCTGCGGGTTGATGCGGCAGCCGCGCGACTGCTCGCCCCGATCCTCGGAAATCCGGATGATCGCGCCGGTGCGCAGGTCTTCCAGCAGCATGTCGCAACGCGACCGGCCGGGAGGGCAGGTGTTGTGCTGCACGACGCCCGCCAGCCGCGTCCCGGCGGCACTCAACGTGTGGGCGATCTCGGTCATCATCCGGTCCGGATAGATGCCCTCGGGATAGACGATGGCTCCGATGCTCGCGGTCATGGCAAACTCCTTCAGGCAGGGGGACGGAACGCGACGCAGACCTTTGGATCGGTCTCCAGACGGCGCGCGCCCATCAGGTCGAGGCAATAGGGGATGGCGGGGAAAACCGCCGCCATGCAGGTGCGGATCGAGGCGGGCTTGCCCGGCAGGTTGACGATCAGTGTCTTGCCGCGGGTTCCGGCCAACTGGCGGGAGAGGATGGCGGTGGGGACCTTTTCGAAGCTGATCTTGCGCATCAGCTCGCCAAACCCGTGCAGTTCCCGCTCGATCACGGCGCGGGTGCCCTCCGGCGTCTGGTCGCGCGGCGCCGGGCCGGTCCCCCCCGTGGTGAAGACCAGGTCGCAGCCTTCCACATCGGCCAGATCGATCAGAGCGGCGGAAACGGACGCCACCCCGTCCGGGATGACGCGTGCCACCGCTTCCCAGGGGCTGACCAAAAGTTCCTTCAGGTAGGCAATGATCGCGGGGCCGCTGTCATCCGCATAGATGCCGGCACTCGCGCGGTCCGAAACGGTGACGATGCCAATGCGGGCGGTTTCCTGTGACATGAGGCGGTCAAACTCCGAGCATCCGAACGGGCCCATGATCGTCGCAACACAGGAGCCCTTCCTCGGGTTCCAGCGACGCCAATTGCGAAAAGGCTTCAATCGCGTGCTGGCGCAAGGCCGTCAATGGCTCCTGCTGACGACGGACAC
>DAOMXN010000243.1:2388-3455 GCA_035437025.1 Beijerinckiaceae bacterium
GCTTCAATCGCGTGCTGGCGCAAGGCCGTCAATGGCTCCTGCTGACGACGGACACTGTCATCCATGGACCCAAGAGAACGGAATTCCGCCTCCGAGGCCAGGGTTATGCCGAGGTCGCGGAGCATTCCGTCATGCAGGCCGTAGATCCAGCCGTGCAGCTTGAGCTTCTGGCCGGCGCGCCAGGCCCGGTGAATGATCGGGTTGGCGCCGAGACGGCGCGCCTGCAACTCGACGCTCAGTTCGCAGAGCCGGTCGACGCGGGCGAGGGTATCCTCGATGCTGTCCAGTTCATCCTTGTAGCTTGCATAGAGGTCGATCACCGGCGCCAGCCAATGATCCACAAGGGCACCCGTCGCCCCTTCCAGCGCCCGTCGCACGCCGCCACAGCCGTAATGGCCGCAGACGATGATATGCTCGACCTTCAGATGCTCGATCGCGAATTCCAGGACCGACAACAGGTTCATGTCGCTGGTGTGGACGACGTTGGCGATGTTGCGATGCACGAAGATCTCGCCGGGATCGAGCCCAACGATGTCGTTCGCCGGAACCCGGCTGTCGGAGCAGCCGATCCAGAGGTAACGTGGCGATTGCTGCTCGGCGAGACGGCGGAAGAAGCCGGGATCATCCCGGGTCTTGCGCAGGGCCCAGGCCACGTTGCGATCAAACAGGTCATCGAGAACCAAGGCTCAGTCCCTTTCAAGTCGCGCGGCGCGCGCGCATCGCGTCGCCCATCCGCGCAAGGTCAGATCGTGTCAGCCGGACGCGCGCGATCGCCATGACCAGCCCATTCTCGATGGCGAGATGACGGTGCTCGCTCGCCGCGAGGGCGAGCATGCGCCGCTGGATCCGCTCGGACACCGACACCAGCCCCTCTTGCGGGGTGGCTTCGAGCGCACGGGCGATCTCCACCGCGTTCGGTTCACTGGCGTGGTGATCGTCCGCCAGCCTGTCGAGCACGCCCGCCAGATTGTCCTCCTGATGCGCGCGCCGCCGCAACGCCGGAAAGAGATCGAGTTCCTCGTCCTGATGATGCAGGTACATGTCGCGGCGCAGGAAATCGGCGATCT
>DAOMXN010000244.1:0-3453 GCA_035437025.1 Beijerinckiaceae bacterium
CCGAGCGTGCCGAGGGCTGCGACGCCGCCGTACTGCTCCTCGACGACGGCTGCGTAGGCGCGGGCGCCGCGACCTGGCTCTGGGCGCGTGCCGCCATGTGCGCGCGCAGCTTTTCAGCCATTTCGTGCAGGCGGCGATCGTCCGCCGAGATCTGCGGCTGTGCGGCCGCCGTGCGGTCAAGACCAGTGGCGACCACAGACACCCGAATGATGCCATCGAGGCTCTCATCCTGTGTCGCGCCGAAGATGACGTTGGCGTCCGCCTCGACTTCCTGGCGAATCCGGTTGGCCGCCTCGTCGACTTCGTAGATCTTCATGTCGCGGCCGCCGGTAATGGAGATCAAGAGACCCCGGGCGCCCTTCATCGAGACTTCGTCGAGCAGCGGATTGGAGATCGCCGCTTCCGCCGCCTGAATGGCGCGGTTCTCGCCGGTCGATTCGCCAGTGCCCATCATCGCCTTGCCCATCTCGCGCATCACCGCGCGAACGTCGGCGAAGTCGAGGTTGATCAGGCCCGGCTTGACGATCAGGTCGGTGATCGACGCGACGCCGGAGTAAAGCACCTGATCAGCCATGGCGAAGGCCTCGGCGAACGTGGTGCGCTCGTTGGCCACGCGGAACAGGTTCTGGTTCGGAATGATGATGAGCGTGTCAACGCTCTTCTGCAATTCGGTGATCCCGGCTTCCGCCACGGCCATGCGGCGCGGCCCCTCGAAATGGAACGGCTTGGTGACAACGCCAACGGTCAGGATTCCCAGTTCGCGCGCGGCGCGGGCCACGACGGGAGCGGCTCCCGTGCCGGTGCCGCCGCCCATGCCGGCGGTGATGAACACCATGTGTGCGCCGGCGATCTGGTCGCGGATCTCGTCGAGAACCTCTTCCGCGGCCGAGCGGCCGACTTCCGGCATAGAACCGGCGCCGAGGCCTTCGGTCACCTGCACGCCCATCTGGACGCGGCGATCGGCGCGCGACAGCCTGAGCGCCTGCGCATCGGTATTGGCGACAACGAAGTCGACGCCCACCAGACCGCATTCGATCATGTTGTTGACGGCATTGCCGCCTGCCCCGCCGCAACCGAACACAGTGATCCGCGGCTTGAGTTCCCGGATGTCCGGAGCCTGCAGGTTGATGGTCATTTCAAGCCTCTTTCCGTTGGGAGCGTCCGCCGCGACGCCGCCGTTACCACTCTACGCTCAGTCGAACCGTAAACCGTTAAGGTTAACTCATTGTAATCGCGGATGGGTTTCTGCCTGTCCCATTCCTGAATTTCAGAAACTGTCGCGCAGCCAGCGTCCGACACGGCTAAAATAGCCGTCCGTCCCCGTTGCCCCGCCGCGCCGCCGGGGCGCGTCGAAATGCTCCAGTGCCGCCACCTGCGGATAGACCAACAGCCCCACGGCTGTCGCGAAAGCGGAGCTTTTCGCGGCTTCCGGCAGACCTTGCACGCCCACCGGACGCCCGACACGGACCTGTTTCGTCAGGATCCTGCGCGCCTGATCGGCAATCCCGGAGAGCTGGGCTCCTCCGCCTGTCAGCACCACGCGCTGGCCCGCATTGAGCCCGACGCCGGCGCGATTGAGCCGGTCGCGCACCAGCTCGAGGATTTCCTCGACACGCGGCTTGACGATTCGTGTCACCTGGGAGCGCGGAATCTGGTTGGGATAGTCACGCGCATCCTCGCCAACCTGCCGGATGGCAATCAGGTCCCGGTCGTCCGAGGCGCTTTCGATGCAGGAGCAGGAGAGATTCTTCAACCGCTCGGCATCCTCAAGGCGCATTGACAGCCCGCGCGCCAGGTCCATCGTAATGTGATTGCCGCCAACCGCCACCGCGTCGACGTGCACGAGACGGCCATGACTGAAAATGCCGACACTCGTGGTGCCACCGCCCAGGTCGATGCAGGCCGCGCCCATCTCCGCTTCGTCATCGACCAGAGCTGAAAGGCCCGAGGCATAGGGCGTCGCCACCATCGCCTCGACCTTCAGATGGCCGCGTTCCACCGCAATCATCAGGTTGCGCTGCGCGAGCGTGTCGCAAGTCGCTACATGCATGTCGACATGCAGGTGATCGCCGATCATGCCGCGGGGATCGCGGATATGGCGGGACTCGTCCAGGCAATAGCCCGTAGGCAGCGAGTGCAGCACCGTCCGACCGGCCGTCGCGCTCTGCGACGCGGCGGCATCCATCACGCGGTGCACTTCATAGTCCGTGATGGTCCGCCGATGCAGATTGACCGAACCGGTGAAATGCCGCGAGGCCAGACGCCCGCCGGTAATGTTGACGATGGTCGATTCGACCTGCACGCCCGCCATCCGCTCGGCCGCGTCCACCGCCAGCCGGACAGCCCTCTCGGCTTCTTCCAGATCGATGACAACGCCACCCTTGAGCCCGCGCGAGCGCTGGTGACCGATGCCCAGGATGCGCATGCGGTGCGTGCGGCCACGCAGCAGGTCGCTGGACTCCATCGGATCGAGCCGGGCGATCAGGCAGGCGACCTTGCTCGTTCCGACGTCGAGCGCGGACAGGATAACGCTCTTCTTGGCCGAAACCGGCTTGATCCTTGGAGACATGCTACCACGCGAGGACATCAACTCCGCCTCTTCAGCTTGTCGATCTTCTTGTCGAACAGTTCATTGCGCGCCTGTGCCGCCTCTTCGCTCAGCCTGACGACGATTCTGTCGGGCTGGCGCAGGTCCACGCCGATGATGTCCTTCGACAACAGGCGGGAATCCCGGTCGACTTCGGCAAGGCGCGCCAACGCGCGCGCCGGTTCGTCCTCGGGCAGCTTCACATCGACGCCGTTCTTCAGCTTCAAGGTCCAGCGCCGCTCCCCTACAAGGGTTCCGGCGCGCACCTGGTCCGCCAGCTCCGGGACTTCCAGAAGAATGCCGACATATTCCTTGACGCGCTTGTTGGCGCCCGGCCCGACGACATGGGGCAGCATGACGAAACGGTCATCACGCAGCACGTCGATGGCGGTGCCGTCGGCCGATACCAGCTTGACCTGTCCATCCAGTTGCCAGAGCGCGAAGGGTGAGCGCTCGGTGATCTGGATCGCCAGCTTGTCCGGATAAAGCTTGCGCACCGACGCATCGGCGATGAGCGGGACCGATTTCAGCCGGTTCTGGACGGAACCGATGTCGAGGAAGGGCAGCGAGGCCGTGGCCGGGATTGCCGCGCCAAGGAAGACTTCCTCGACCGACAGTTCCCTGTTGCCGATCACGGCGACGGACGCGACCCGCATCCCGAGCATGCGCGCCGCGATGTCGCGAACGCTGCCGTACTCCGCCTTGAAGCGATCATAATGACCGCCCGCGACAATTCCGGTCGCCGTGATGGCGGACAGGAAGCAGATGACGACGAAAGACCCGAGGCCTCGGGGCAGATCGAAGCGGCGTGCGGCGGCTCGACGGGCGGCAGCGCGCGGAAGGCGGTGGCCACGCGCTCGTCGTTC
>DAOMXN010000245.1:0-3422 GCA_035437025.1 Beijerinckiaceae bacterium
CACGGCGGCAATGACCGATGTGTCGACCGGCGAGGCCGTCTCGAACGTCCCGGCGCTCTCGACGCGCGCGCCGCCGATGACATGGCCGATGCCATCGCGGCCGAGGCGCTCCAGAAGCGGCTTGAGCCGCGCCTCGTTCTCCGCGAAACCCGGTCCCTTGGCCCTGGCGCTCATGGCGTGCCCTTGCGTCGCTGTTCGATGATCTCGTGCAGGTTGTTGTGCTTGAGGCTGCCGACCGGGTCCATCTCGACGATCTCGAAGCTCAGGGCCAGCGGCGCGCGGGCGAACCGCTCTGCCGTCAGCGCCTTCAACCGCTCGAAGATGTGTTCGGCCGCCTTCTGCCGCACCTCAGGCGGGCGCCCCGCGCCAATGCGGGCCTGCACATGGATGTAGGCGTTGCCCGGATGGCCATCGCCGACCGCGAAAGTCTCCCGTCGCGCCAGGCGCGTGCGGCAGCCTCCGACGGGGAAGACGCCTGTCTCCAGCGCCGCCGCATGGAGGCCGTCGGTCAGCGCTCGCAGGTCCAGCGCCGCATCGAGATTGGCGGAATAGTCGATGATCAGATGCGGCACCCTCGCGCCCTCCGACAATTCATTATCATGTTAAATAATAAGCCTGCGCTGTCAAGCGCCGGAACCACCGCCGGCGGGGTCCCGTGGCGCCGCGAGCCGGGCCTGCACCGTGTCCAGCGCCCGCATCAGCTCTTGCAGCGTCTGACGGCCGACCTGTGCCTCGATCGCGGCATAGATCCGCTCGCTCTCGGCGCCGACCCGGGCAAACAGCGCCTGGCCCTCGCCGGTCAGCCTCGCCAGCATCAGCCGGGCGTCCTGCGGCGAGCGGCGGCGGCTGAGCAGGCCGCGCTTCTCGAGATCGGGCAGCATGCGCGAGAGGCTCGGCATGAGCAGCGTGATGCGCCGCGACAGCGTGCCGACATCGAGTTCCTCGGCCTCGGCCAGCGCGCGCAGCACGCGCCACTGCTGTTCGGTCAGTCCGTTCGCGTGCAGGTGGGGACGGAACCGCTCCATCACCGCCTCGCGTGCATTGAGCAGCTTCAGCGGCAGCGAGTGCTCCAGCGGCCTCATGCGCCGGCCGGCTCGTCCGCGACCGTGTTGCGCAGGACGCCGATCTGCGGGCACTCGACCTCGACCACATCGCCCGGCTTCAGCCACTTCGGCGGCTCGAACCGCGCGCCCGATCCGGGCGGCGTGCCGGTGGCGATCAGGTCGCCGGGCTCAAGCGTGATGAAGGTCGAGACATAGGCGATGATGCGGGCGATCGGGAACAGCAGCGTCCCGGTGTTGCCGCGCTGGCGCTCCTCGCCGTTGACGCGCGTGATCACCGTCAGGTCGTTGAGGTCGCCTGCGGCCTCCCGCGTCACGATCCAGGGACCGATGGAGCCGGATTTCTCGAAATTCTTGCCCTGGGTGACGTTGAACTTGCCGTGTCGGATCCAGTCGCGCACGGAGCCGTCGTTCATCAGGGTCACGCCGAAGACATGTTCAAGCGCATCCGCCTCGGCGATGCGACGGCCCGGCTTGCCGATCACCAGGACGATCTCGCCCTCGTAGTCGAACTGCTCGGATTCGCGCGGGCGCAGGATCGGCTGTTCGTGCCCGACGAACGTGGACGGGAAGCGGACGAACAGGCTCGGGAATTTCGGTTGGTCCGAGCCGTCCTTGTATTCCGCGTTGCGCTCCGGGTAGTTCACGCCGACGCAGATGATCTTGCCCGGGTTCTCGACCGGCGGCAGCCAGCGTGTCCCCACCATCGCGGCGCCGAGCCGCCCCTTCTCCTTGCGGGCCAGATCCGCTTCCGGCAACTCCGCTCCGATCAGCGACTTCACATCCGGGATCTGCCAGCCGAAGACGCCGGTCAGGTCTACCAGCTTCTTGTCGGCGGTCACGCACCCGAAGGCATCGCCATTTTCATTCTGCCAGCGCGCAAGACGCATGGAACGCTCCACAAGCCGCCGGTCTCGTTCCGGCGCGCCTCGGTATCACAACCCGGAAGCACGGAGCAATGACGAGGTCGCCCGGCCCGCGCGTTCAGGCCTCACGCCTCGAAGTCCGCCTGCTGTTCGGGCGCGGCGGCCTGGAACGCGGGATGCGCCTTCGCGGCCGCTTCTGCCTGAAGCAGGCGCGGAAAGGCGGACACATCCACCTTGAACCGCCGGGCATTGCCGAGTTGCGGCACGAGGCAGACATCGGCGAGACTGGGCTGATCGCCGAAACAGAACGGGCCGGGCTGTGCGGCCACCAGCTTTTCGCAGGCGCCAAGCCCCTCCGCGTTGACCCAGGCGGCCCACCCTGTCACCTCGTCCTCGGAATGCCCCATGGCGCGCAGCTTGTTGAGCACCTTGAGGTTCTGCACGGGATGGGTGTCGCAGACGATGGCGTAGACGAAGGCCTCGACCCGCGCCCGCTGCAACGGCTCCTGCGGCAGCAGGCTGGGCTCGGGGTAGCGCGCTTCGAGCCAATGGATGATGGCCAGCGATTGCGTCAGCACGTCGCCGCCGTCGGTCACCAGCGCCGGCACGAGACCTTGCGGATTGAGCCGGAGGTAGGCCTCCCCCCGCTGTTCGCCCCTGCGCAGGTGCACCGACGCGTGGTCGACCGGGATGCCTTTCAGGTTCAGGGCGATACGGACGCGGTACGCGGCGCCGGAACGGAAATAGTCGAAGAGCTTCATGCCAGGGGTCCGTTGCTAACGGGTGCAGTCTGGCACGGGGACGGGCGCTTGCAAACCGGGCCGGTCGGCGCAGATGGCGTCCGGGACCGCATGCGCCGCCTGCCGTGCGAATGCCGCAGTTTTTCTTGGCCCTCCATTGAGTCTACCGGACGAAAACCGCCAGTCGTTAAAAATGCAAGCGTGCGATTTTGTGGATTGGCGCAAACCCTGATGGCCGATGGTCGCGCTCGCAATGGGTGCGGGCGCGACGACAGACAGGATGCGCTCCATTTCGGTTCACACTTTCACATCCGCCGCCTCGGCGCGCGGCATAGGCTTTGCGCGCGCTGGCGGGCGGGAACGCCCCGGCACGCAGGCCGTCGACCGTGCACTCTGGCTGTTGTTGCACATGGCGGGGGAAACCGGCGCCGGTCTGAGCCTGAAGGATGTGTCCGCGAGCGCCGGCCTCGATCCGGCCACCACGCATCGCCTGCTCGGCAGCCTGAAGCGGTTTGGGTTGGTGGAGCAGAACCCGCAGACACGGCGCTATGGCCTGGGGCTGGAATTCTTCGCCCTGGCCGCTGCCGCCTCCGGACGCCTACAGCTTGCCGAAAGGATCCGGCCGACGCTCGCGGCCTTGAGCAGGGCGTCGGGTTTGCGCTCGGTCTGCTTTGTCCGGAACGGTCCGGATCTGGTGTGTGTCGAGACCCATCCGGGCCGGTCCCCGTCGGCCTTCGGCGCGCGCGACCGCGGTG
>DAOMXN010000246.1:0-3405 GCA_035437025.1 Beijerinckiaceae bacterium
CATGTCGCCGCGCGGCAAACCGTTCACGCAGGCCTTTGCGCGGGAGCTCGCGGCCGGCCCCGGCGCGGTTCTCGTCTGCGGCCGCTTCGAGGGCGTGGACGAACGGGTGATTTCCGCGCGGAACCTGATCGAGATTTCCATCGGCGACTACATCCTCTCCGGCGGCGAAATGGCGGCGCTGACCCTGCTCGACGCCGTGGTGCGGCTCATTCCCGGCGTGATGGGCAAGAGCGAATCCGGCGCGGACGAGAGTTTCGAGAACGGGCTGCTCGAATATCCGCATTACACGCGGCCGCGCGACTTCGAGGGGCAGGGCATTCCCGAGGTTCTGACTTCCGGGGATCATGCGAAGATTGCGCGCTGGCGGCGCGAACAGGCCGAGGCGCTGACGCGGGCGCGGCGGCCGGATCTTTTGAAAAAATAGCCACGGGCGGGTGGACGCCGCAGCCCTTTCGCTGTATGGCCACGCCCTCAACTGAAAACAGCGTGTTGAAGCGCTTATGACGGAGTAAGACCGATGAACCTGATCGCCCAGATCGAACAGGAAGAAGCCGCCCGCGTCCTGCAGGGCAAGACCATCCCGAAATTCCAGGCGGGCGACACGCTCCAGGTCAACGTGAAGGTGGTCGAAGGCGACCGCACCCGCGTGCAGGCCTATGAGGGCGTCTGCATCGCGCGCTCCGGCGGTGGCTTCAACGAGAGCTTCACCGTGCGCAAGATTTCCTACGGCGAGGGCGTCGAGCGCGTCTTCCCGCTGTATTCGCCGATGATCGAGTCGATCAAGGTGGTGCGCCGCGGCACCGTGCGCCGCGCCAAGCTCTATTACCTGCGTGATCGCCGCGGGAAGTCGGCCCGCATCGCCGAGCGCGTCGAGAAGGACAAGGGCGTGTGAGGGTTTCTCCTCACGTCAAAGTGAGCGGCAAGGCGCGGGTTTCCCGCGCCTTTTTTGCGTGCGCTCGCTAGCTTCCCGCCAGACATCCGGTGTTCGGGAGGACCCCATGCAGCTTCATCAGGACGTGATCAATCTCTACGACCGCTTCACCCATTCCACCATGGACCGGCGCGCGTTCTTCGACCGGCTGACGCTGCTCACCGGCTCGACCGTCGCCGCCAACGCCGCGCTCGCGGCCTTGCAGTCCAATTACGCGCTGGCGCAGATCGTGCCCGAGAACGATGCGCGGCTCGCCATCGACACGCTGAAATACGACGGACCGAACGGGCCGATGTCGGGTTATCTCGCCCGGCTGAAGGGCGGTGCGAAGCGTCCGGCCGTGCTGGTGATCCACGAGAACCGCGGCCTCAACCCGCATATCAAGGACGTGACGCGCCGTTTCGCGCTGGAAGGCTTTCTCGCCTATGGCATCGATGCGCTGACGCCGGAGGGCGGCACGCCGGCCAACGAGGATGAGGCGCGGGCGATGTTCGGAAAGATCGACGCCACCAAGACGGCGGAGAACATCGCGAAGGCGGTCGACGTGCTCGCCGCCCATGCGGAATCGACCG
Source organism: Beijerinckiaceae bacterium (assembly GCA_035437025.1). Lineage (GTDB taxonomy): Bacteria > Pseudomonadota > Alphaproteobacteria > Rhizobiales > Beijerinckiaceae > JAIUNP01. The sequence goes on from DAOMXN010000246.1 coordinate 1,504, forward strand.
GCAAGGTCGGCGCCACCGGCTTCTGCTGGGGCGGGGGCATGACGGCGCAGGTGGCGATCCGGGCCGAGAAGCTGGCGGCGGGCGTGCCCTATTACGGCATCCAGCCGCCGCTCGACCGCGTGCCGGCGATCAAGGCGCCGCTGCTGATCCACTACGCCGAGACCGACGAGCGCATCAACGCCGGCATCGAGGCCTTCCGCAAGGCGCTGACCGACGCGGGCAAGAGCTTCGAGATCCACATCTATCCCGGCACGCAGCACGCCTTCAACAACGATACGGGCGGGGCGCGCTACAACAAGGCGGCGGCGGACCTGGCCTGGAGCCGCACCGTGGCACATTTCAAGAAGCACCTCGGCGAGCCGCCGAAGGCGAGCTGAGCCCTACTCATGCCGCAGCGCCTCGATCGGATCGAGGCGCGCGGCCCGGCGCGCCGGGAAGAAGCCGAACAGGATGCCGACCAGCGCCGAGAAGGCGAAGGCCAGGAACACCACCGACGGGTCCACGACGAAGGGCACCTTCATGCCGTTGGTGGCGGCATAGGCCATGGCGAGGCCGAGCAGGATGCCGATCACGCCGCCGAACAGCGAGAGCACCACGGCCTCGATCAGGAACTGGCTGAGCACCTGACGCTCCAGCGCGCCGATGGCGAGGCGGATGCCGATCTCGCGCGTGCGTTCCGTCACCGAGACCAGCATGATGTTCATGATGCCGATGCCGCCGACCAGCAGGCTGACGGCGGCCACCGCGCCGAGCAGGCCGGTGAGGATGGTGGTGGCGCCGGCGGTGGCCTGGGCGATCTGCTTCATGTCGCGCACGGAGAAATCGTCCTCGCGGCCGAAGGCGATGTTGCGCCGCTCGCGCAGGAGCCGTTCGATGTCGGCCTGGACCCTGGCGGTCTCGACGCCATCGTCGGCGGAAACCAGGATGCGGCTGATGTCGGTGTTGCCGGCCAACCGCCGGTGCAGCGTGCGGATCGGCATGAGGACGGTATCGTCCTGGTCGATGCCGAAGCTCGACTGGCCCTTGGCTTCAAGCAGGCCGACGACCTCGCAGGAGACCCTGCCGACGCGGATCGAGCGGCCGAGCGGCGACGCGCGGCCAAACAGCTTGTCGTGCACGGTCTCGCCGATGATGCAGGCGGCGCGGCCGCTGCGCAGCTCGCTCTCCAGGAACGGCCGGCCGGCGGTCAGCGCCCAATCCTGCGTGACGAAGAAGTCGTTGTCGGTGCCGGTGATCGGAACGATGCGGTTGTCGCCGCCGTGCACCACGGTCGCCGAGCGTTGGGCGATCGGCGCGACCGCCTTGACGCCGGTGAGCTGCGCCTTCATCGCCTCGACATCGCGCGCGTTGAAAGGCCTGGCATCGGAACTGGCGCGGCCGGGGCCGAACTGGCCGGGCCCGACGAACAACAGGTTCGAGCCAAGCTTGGCGAGGTCGGCGTTGACCTTGGCCGTGGCGCCGTTGCCGATGGTGACCATGGCGATGACGGCGGCGACGCCGATGACGATGCCGAGCACGGTGAGAAACGAGCGCAGCGCATTGCGCCGGATCGCCTGCGTCGCCAGCTTGACCGCCTCGACGATCATCACGCGGCCTCGCGGGTCAGGGTGTCGCTGTCGATGCGACCATCGACGAAGCGGATGGTGCGGCGGGCATAGGCGGCGATGTCGGTCTCGTGCGTCACCATCACCACGGTGATGCCCTGCTCGCGGTTGAGCGAGGTGACGAGCTCCATGATCTCGCGGCTGGTGCGCGTGTCGAGATTGCCGGTGGGTTCGTCGGCGAGCAGCAGGCCGGGATCGGTGACGATGGCGCGGGCGATGGCGACGCGCTGCTGCTGGCCGCCGGAGAGTTCCGCCGAGGTGCATGCGAGGATTGAGGATGGGTGTGCTGTCGCCGGCT
>DAOMXN010000247.1:0-3353 GCA_035437025.1 Beijerinckiaceae bacterium
GCCCTCGCACAGCGGTTTCGGCGCGACGATTGTGCAGGCCTGCGGACTGAGCTTCAGCGCCGCGAACAATCCGGCAAGGCCGCCGCCGAGGATGAGGATCGAGGACATAGGCGGCTTTCGCTCTGCATCACGACCAGAAATCCCGCCCCGCGTACGGCGGGAGCGCGCACGACATCGATCCGCGCCGCCCGCCCGCGTCAATTCTTCAGGTTGACCATGCGCTCGACCGAACGGCGCGCGCGCTCGGCGAGCAGGGGATCGATGGTCACCTCGTGCTGCATGTAAAGCAAGCTGTCGAGAATCTTCGGCAGCGTGATGCGCTTCATGTGCGGGCACAGGTTGCAGGGGCGCACAAATTCCACGTCCCTGGCGGTCGCAGCGACATTGTCGGCCATCGAGCATTCGGTGACGAGCAGCACGCGGCCGCCCTTCTGCGCCTTGGCATAGTCGATCATACCGGCGGTCGAGCCGGTGAAATCGGCCTCCTCGATCACATCAGGCGGGCATTCCGGATGGGCAATGATCTTCAGCGTCGGATCGTTCTCGCGGTAGCGCTTGAGCTCCTCGCCGGTGAAGCGCTCGTGCACCTCGCAGGCGCCGTGCCAGGAGATGATCTTCACCGACGTCTTCGAGGCGACGTACTTCGCCAGATACTGATCCGGTACAAACAGCACGCGGTCGACACCGAGGCTCTCCACCACCTGCACGGCATTGGAGGAGGTGCAGCAGATATCGACTTCCGCCTTCACGTCGGCAGAGGTGTTGACGTAGGCAACCACCGGCACGCCGGGATAGGCGGCGCGCAACTGGCGCACGTCCGCCCCGGTGATCGAGGACGCGAGCGAGCAGCCGGCCTTGAGGTCGGGGATCAGCACCGTCTTGTCCGGATTGAGCAGCTTCGACGTCTCGGCCATGAAATGCACGCCGCCCTGCACGATCACCTTCGCATCGGTCCTGGTCGCGAGGCGGGCGAGTTGCAGCGAATCGCCGACGACATCGGCGACGCAATTGTAGATTTCCGGCGTCTGGTAATTATGCGCGAGGATGACCGCATCGCGCTGCTTCTTCAGACGGTTGATCGCGGCGACGTACGGCGCATGGAACGGCCATTCCACCGGCGGAATGACATGCGCGACCTTCTCGTAGAGATGACGCGTCTCGCGCTCGATCTCAGGCGTCCAGGTCAGGTCGGGACGCGGCAGCGGCACGAAGCCGCGCGTGGCGGGCGATGCGGCATCTCCACGCGGGGAGACGGCGCGAGCTTCGACGATCTGACCTTCCATAACACACCTCAAATGCTCATTATGAGCATAACTAGGTTTGGTTCCGCCGCCGCGATTTGACGCCGTGAAGGTTATTCGCCTGTTCACTTCGAGGGAATTCCCGCGACATCAGAACCGGAGAACCGCCACGCCGATCATGCTCGGGCCGACAGTTATACTCAACTTGAGAATTATTATAGGCGGGTTTGCCGGCTTTGGAAAGAGGGAAATTTCAATGCGTTCGAGGGCCATGGTCCGGAGCATTCAGACGCAGGCATTCGTTTTCTTGATCGGCCTCATCAAAGAATGCGGGTTTTCGCCGGTCCTGCTTGCCGCTACCACTGTGACCAAGAGGGATCCGCAATGTCCGAAGCTGCCACCATCCGCCGCATCTCGCCCGTGACCATCATCGTCGCCGGCTGCCTGATCTCGATGATCGGCTTTGCCGTGCGCTCGGTCATGGGTTTCTTTCAGCTACCGGTGATCACGGAATACGGCTGGGGACGCGATGTCTTCGGCCTGGCGTTGGCGGTGCAGAACCTGTTCTGGGGCATTGGCCAGCCTTTCGCCGGCGCGGTGGCGGACCGTTTCGGCACGGTGCGCGTGCTGATCGTCGGCATGCTGGCCTATGCCGCCGGCCTGGTGCTGATGACGGTTTCGTCGACGCCTTCCGCCTTTGTGCTGACAGCGGGCGTGCTGTTCGGCCTGGCGCTCGCCGGCTGCTCGTTCAACCTGGTGCTGGCCGCCTTCGGCAAGCTCCTGCCGGCGGAATGGCGCGGCACGGCATTCGGGGTGGGCACTGCGGCCGGCTCTTTCGGACAGTTCCTGTTTTCGCCGCTGGCGGTCGGTCTGATCGATTCGGTCGGCTGGCGGGGCGCTCTGCTGGTGTTCGCCGGGCTGATGCTGGTCTCGATCCCGCTCGCCCTGGCGCTGCGTACGGACGGCTTGGCGACCGGCGCGCAAGCCGGCGGCGAACCGCATCCGGGCCTCGCCTCGACGCTCGCCCATGCCTTCGGGCATCCCAGCTACATCCTGCTTGTCCTGGGGTTCTTCACCTGCGGATTCCACCTGGCCTTCATCACCGTGCACCTGCCGGCGCACCTGAAGGACGGTGGGCTCAACCCAGCGATCGGCGGCTGGGTGGTGGCGTGCATCGGCCTGTTCAACGTCGTCGGGTCGCTGATGTCGGGCTGGCTGTGCAGCCGGGTCCCGCGCCGCTACCTGCTGGCGGTGATCTACGCGGCGCGCTCCGTCGCCATCGCCTTCTTCTTCTTCCTGCCGCTGACGCCGGTCACGGCCATCCTGTTCGGCGCATCGATGGGCCTGTTATGGCTGTCGACCGTGCCGCCAACCTCCTCGCTGGTCGCCACCATGTTCGGCACGCGGGATATGGCGATGCTCTATGGCTTCGTGTTCTTCTCCCACCAGGTCGGCGGCTTCCTCGGCGTCTGGCTGGCCGGCCTGCTCTACGAAAGCACCGGAACCTACGACCTGATCTGGTATGCCTCGATGGCGCTGGGCATCGCCTCGGCGGCCGTCAACCTGCCGATCGTCGAGGCGGCTGCGCCGTCGCGCAGGCCGGCCGCAGCCTGAGCTTCGACCATTGGTGGATGACGGGCGCGCGGCGTCCGGATAGTCTGGCGGTTCCATTCGAACCGGGACCTTGGACATGACACAGGATTTCCGCGCGCTGGTCGTCCTCAAGGACGAGGCGGGCTATCGCTGCGAGGAGCGCCGTCTGACCAACACTGCCCTCATGGACGGCGACGTCACCGTTGCGGTGAGCCATTCCACCGTGAACTACAAGGATGGCCTTGCCATCACCGGCAAGTCGCCCGTCGTACGCAAGTTCCCGCTGGTGCCGGGCATCGACTTCACCGGAACGGTCGAATCGTCGACCGACGCCCGTTACAAGCCGGGCGATGCCGTCGTGCTCACCGGCTGGGGGGTGGGCGAGACCCATTCCGGCGGCTACGCCGAAAAGGCGCGAGTGAAGGGCGACTGGCTGGTGCCGCTGGCGGCCGGCCTGACGCCGGCGCGCGCCATGGCGATCGGCACGGCGGGGTTCACCGCCATGCAGAGCATTGTCGC
>DAOMXN010000248.1:0-3353 GCA_035437025.1 Beijerinckiaceae bacterium
GTCGCCCTTCGCCGTCGATTCCGCGCGAATGACATAGGGCAGGTCGTTGTGCGCATCGACGAGGGCGATGCGATCGAGAAAATCGCGGGCGCGGGAGAGGCTGGATCTGCGGGCGGGCATGGCGGGTGACTCAGGTGACCGGCAGGATGAGCGTTTTCTGTGCCGCCGGGCGCGCCATGACGCGCGCATAGTAGGCCTTGATGGCTGGGTAGTCCGTGCGGGCGATGGGAAGGTTCAGCCAACGGTGCACCGTCGCGGCGATGGGGATGTCACCCATGGTGAAGCGCTCGCCGGCGACGTGAGATGTCGCCGAGAGCGCGGCGTTCAGCCGGCCCATCAGCTCGTCGGTCTTCGCCACTGACGCCTCTATGGCCTTTGCGTCGCGCTGTTCGGGTGGGGTGCGGATCAGGCCCAGGAATGCCGGGCCGAGCGCCACAACCAACGTCGTCTGCTGCCAATCCATCCACTTGTCGGCACTGGCGCGAGCCCGGGCGTCGAGCGGCCAGAGCGTGCCAGAGGCGTATTGCGCGGCGACATACCGGACGATGACATTGGATTCCCACACCGTGAAATCGCCGTCTTCGAGCAGTGGAATGAGCCCGTTCGGGTTCTTCGCCCGGTACTCTGGCGTACCGACGATGCCGAAGGCCATGCCGGCGTCGATGCGCTCGTAGGGCGCGCCGGCCTCCTCAAGGGCGAAGGCGGCTTTCTGCACGTTGATCGAATTGAGCCGTCCCCAAAGCCTGAGCATGCGATTCCTCCGCGTTGGCCGCATTGCAGCATCCTTCCGTCCGGCACGGAAGGGGCCGGATGGCGAAAGCGATGCCGCGCGGTGGCCGAATTGACGAATTTTCTTTCGCCGCATTCCCTGATATGCGCGACCGGAAGGCCCCGACGAGGCGACATGACCGCTGACGTGCGCACCCTGCATCCCGATCCCAACGGCGCCGGATTGTCCCGCTCGGCCCGCCTGCGCGGGTATTTCCTCACCGGGCTGGTGGTGGCCGGGCCGCTGGCGATCACGGTCTGGCTGAGCTGGTGGTTCATCAACATGATCGACGGCTGGGTGAAGCCGTTCGTTCCGCGCACGTTCTGGCCGGAGACCTATCTGCCGTTCCCGATTCCGGGCTTTGGCGTCATCATCCTGCTGTTTGCCCTGACCATGCTGGGGTTCTTGACCGCCAACCTGGTCGGTCGGACCATGCTCGACCTTGGCGAGAACCTTCTCAACCGCATGCCGGTGGTGCGCGGCATCTACAAGAGCGCCAAGCAGATTTTCGAGACGATCTTCTCGCAGTCCGGCACCTCGTTCCGTCGTGTCGGGCTGATCGAGTATCCCGGGCCTGGGCTGTGGTCGATCGTGTTCATATCCTCGCCGCCGACGGGCGACATCGCCGCCAAGCTTCCGGGCGGGCCGGACGACCAGATCGGCGTTTTCCTGCCCTGCGCGCCCAATCCGACGACGGGCTTTTTCTTCTACGTCGCGCGCTCGCAACTGCGCGAGATCCAGACGTCGGTTGATGACGCCTTCAAGATCGTGCTGTCGCTCGGCTTGCTGAAGGACGAGAGCCAGCAGGAAAAGCTGCGCGACCTGGCAGCGCAATCGAAGATGGTGACGTGATCGCGCACGGGCGCCCTCACCGTTTGCCGTAGGCTTTTTCCACGCGCGCTACACGCAATTCGAATCGCTTGTACCAGCCGGCCCGGCCGCGCCGTTGCGCTTCCAGATGCTCGGCGTTGCGTTTCCAGGCGGTGATCGCGTCCAGTGAGGTCCAGTAGCTCAGGGTGATGCCGAATCCGGACGCATCGCGCACGCTTTCAATGCCGAGGTAGCCCGGTTGGCGCGCGGCAAGCTCCACCATGCGATCGGCCATGGCGGCATAGCCGTCGTCGTCGTCGCTGTGTTGGCTCGTGAAGGTGACGACGTAGTAGGGCGGGGCGGGTGTCGCGGCGAAGTTGTCGGCAATGGTCACGGCCTGATCCTCGTTGTCCTCATCGGGCGCGGGCATTGGAGCAATATCCGGTCTGGTCGGATACTGCTCTAGCCCGCTCGAAACAAGCGCACGGCTTCGTCCCGCTCGAAAAGGTGCAGCAGCAGCCGGAGCGCCTCGCCACGCGGCGAGGCCAGTTCCGGATCGCGCGCCAGCACCAGTTCGGCATCATCGCGTGCCATGCGCAGCAGCGGGCCGTGGCGCTCCAGCCGGGCGATGCGAAAGCCGGGACTGCCGGATTGCCTGGTGCCCAGAACGTCGCCTTCGCCGCGCAGTTTCAGGTCCTCCTCGGCGATGCGGAAGCCGTCGTCGGTCTCGCGCAGGATCTTCAGCCGCGCCTGAGCCACCTCGCCGAGCGGCGCCTTGTAGAGCAGCAGGCAGGTGGATTTGGCCGCACCGCGCCCGATGCGGCCGCGCAGTTGGTGGAGCTGCGCCAGACCGAAGCGTTCCGCATGCTCCACCACCATGATCGAGGCCTCGGGCACGTCGACGCCGACTTCGATGACCGTGGTGGCGACGAGAATGTCGCTTTCGCCGGCCTGGAAGCGGCGCACGGCCTCATCCTTGTCCGCACCCTTCATCTGGCCGTGCACAAGGCCGACGCGGCCGGGAAACAGCCGATCGAGGTCCTCGAAACGGTCCGTCGCGGCGGCGAGGTCGCTCTTCTCGCTTTCCGCCACCAGCGGACAGACCCAGTAGATGCGCGCGCCGCCGGCGATGGCGCGGCCAAGGCTGTTCGCCACATCGCCCAGCCGGTCGAGATCGATCAGGCGGGTGTCGATGGGCTGGCGGCCAGCCGGCTTCTCATCGAGGATCGAGACGTCCATGTCGCCGAAGTAGGTGAGCACCAGAGAGCGGGGGATCGGCGTCGCGGTCATCACCAGCAGGTCCGTGGCCTCGCCCTTGCGCGACAGGGCAAGGCGCTGATGCACGCCGAAGCGGTGCTGTTCGTCCACCACTGCCAGCGCGAGATCGCGGAAGGCGACATCGTCCTGGAACAGCGCATGGGTTCCCACCGCGATGTCGATGCCGCCATCCGCCAGTCCGGCCAGCACGGCGGCACGCTCCCCGCCTTTCGAGCGGCCGGTAAGCAGGGCGATGCGCATGCCTGCGGCGTCGCAGAGGGGCTTCAGACGGTCGAAATGCTGGCGCGCGAGGATTTCCGTCGGCGCCATCATCGCCGCCTGCCGGCCGGACTCGACCGCCGCCGTCATGGCCAGCAGGCCGACCACGGTCTTGCCGGAGCCGACATCGCCCTGGAGCAGGCGCAGCATGCGTTCGCCGCTGGCCATGTCGCCTGCGATGGCGGCTGTCGCCCGTTCCTGCGCACCGGTCAGGGAATAAGGCAGAGCGGCGCGGACG
>DAOMXN010000249.1:0-3350 GCA_035437025.1 Beijerinckiaceae bacterium
AGGCCGGCACCAGAGGGGGTTCGAGAGCCCCGAACATCGCGGCGGCGCTGCTTGCCGTTGCGGCACTGGCCGGCGGCTGCGTGCCCTTGTCGGGTGACCTTGGACGGCCGCGTCCGCTACTCCACGCATCGAGACTGGAAGGCTTCGCCGCGCCCGTGACCCGCGTCGAGCAGGAGCGCGAGGACCGCCTCGTACATTTCCGGCGTGCCGCTCCGCCACTTCCCGGACGCTCCGCGTCTGCCGCCTTCAACGCGTTGCGCGACCATATCGAGACAGACCGCGCCCTGCTGCCGCCGTTGCGCGCGGCGCTGGCGGGGAGCGCCGACAAGCAGCGCATCCGCGCCGTGGCGCTGGGTGTCTTTCCTTCGGTTGACACGCACGCGCGCGCCGAAAGCCAGGCCCGCATCGTGGAAGACAAGGTCGCGGCCGGCGAGTTCTGCCCGCTTCTGCGCTCTCGTGCGCAAGGCCACAGGGCGCAGCTTGAAGCCCTTGTTGTTCATGCCCCCGAAGTCGAGGCGATCGCAGCAGAACGCAGCCTCGTGGCGTTGGAAAGCGAGATAGCGCAGGCTTGCGTCAGCGCGGTCGAGCCGGGCGCCGTCAGCCCGCCGATGCGAATTCGCAAGTAGTCATGCCCGTTACCGCTCGAGGCTTTCCGCCTCGCAGGTCGCGGCACCGACCAGCGCCTCGACATCGGCACGCTGGGAGGCCGTGGGAACCACCGCCTTGACCAGCACCAGCCCGGTATCGTCTTCGGACAGGACACGGATTTCCTGCACCGGTTCGTCATCCGCGTCGAGCGCGGTGATCTGGCGCATCTGCTCCGGCGTGGCGATGACCATCTCAAGAATCCCCTGTGTCGCGGCCCGGTCCGAATAGCTCTGGAACACGCCGACGCCCTTGCGCAGGAACAGCACCGCCATGGAGGAACCGCCGACCGCGGCGCGGATGCGCACCGGGCCTGTGTCGAGCACGTAGCGACAGGCCGCAGCCGCAACAGCGGGGTCCCAGAACGGTATCGCCTGCTGCAGGTCGCGCGCTGGCAGAAGCGTCATCTCGTTACCCTTGGCCAGGGGAACGAGCCGCATGTAGCCGGCCTTCGGCGCGAGCCAGGGCATGGCAAGGACGCTGGTCAGATGCGTCAATCCAGCCACGACCAGAACGAGCAGGATGCGGGCGAAGGCAACAATCATTGACAGGACTCGCGGTCAAGGCGCGGTACGCTGGCTGCGTCGATGGCGCGGGCGTTGCTGCTGAACTGCGTGTCGTAGAGACGTAGCGAAAGATCGATGGCTCCGTCTGGCGGCAACGGAATCCAGTTTCCCGGCCGGGGTGTCGCCGCCAGCCAGATCTCCGCATTGCCGCTCTGGTTGCGGACCACTTCCGCCGAGGTGAACGCGGAGCGTCGCTCGCCGTCGCCGACCAGTCGGCCATCGTGGCGGTAAGCCGTCAGCGTCCAGTAGCGCGAGGCCGGAACCGGTCCGTGGAAGCGGTAGGCGCACTCTGCTGTCAGCCGGCGTCCGGCGGAATCGACAGCAGCGGTCAATTCCACGCCTTCCGACGCGCCAAGCGGAATCGTGCCCTGTGCGGAATGGAGGGCCCGGGAGTAGGGGTCGGCCTCGGTCGATCCGACCTTGGGCCGGGTGATCCAGGCACCGGCCTCGACCACGCCGAAATTGGGCGGCGAGTCCACCGACCAGGCCGTCACCCCAAGTCCGCCGGCGATGCCGGCGAGCAGGGCGAGGAATGTCCAGACGAGATTTGTCAAAGTCGGAATCGCTGTTCAGCCAGTGCGCGCCACCATCTTAGCAAAAGCGCGCGCCCGGCCTACCGGGAATAACGCTGGCCGCGTCCGGACCGCAGTCGCGGGGACGCCATGGATTTCGGACGGCGTGGTCTAGTTGAGGCGTGTGACGGCGGTGCCGGCGCCGGTCAACGGCTGGAAGGAGGCGCGTCGAGCTGGCGTCTGCGGTGTGCCCGGCTGCCCCTGCGGTCCCGGTGCTTCCGCGCTGCGCTGGCGTTCGACCTCGTTGCGGAACAGCGTTTCAAGTTCCTGCACCGCCTGCGCTCCCTTGCGGCTGAGGCGGGTGTTGCGCACCGAAGCCTGCAAATCCGCCGAGCCGGGCTTGGCCTTGGGGACTGGAACATTGGCCGCCATCCCGGCCGGTTTGGCGGGCTCGACATCGATGCCGTACATCGGCTTCAGGTCGATGTCGGTATGGGCATATTCCATGATGTCGTGCCAGGTCTGCGCCGGGAGGGACCCGCCCGTCATGTTGGAGGTCGGGGTCGCGTCATCGTTGCCGAACCAGACGGCGGACGTGTAGTTCCCGGTGTATCCGACGAACCAGGCGTTCTTGTATTCGTCCGACGTGCCGGTCTTGCCGGCGGTCTTTATCCCCGGCAGCAGCGCCCGCCGCCCCGTGCCTTCTTCCGTCACCTTGTTCAGCATATAGTTCATGTCGGCTGCAACGGATGCCGGAATGATTTGCGGATTGCGGACCTCGGGGCGCGGCAGCTCATAAATGAGCGCATTCTGGCTATTGCGGACTTCGATCACGGCATAGGCCCTCGCCCGTTTGCCGCCGTTGGCGAAGACGGCAAATGCCGAGGCCATGTCGACCACCGTCACCTCGGTCGACCCGATCGGCAGCGAAGTCATGTCGCGAAGGTCGCCAAGCCCCAGCCGGCGCGCCATCTCGATCACCGCGACTCGCCCCGCCTTGTTGTTGCCCTTGCCGATGGCGGTGGTGAGCTGCACGGGAATGGTGTTGTAGGAGCGTGCCAGAGCGGTCGCCAGATCCACCGTGCCGGCATAGGAGCGCGAATAGTTGTTCACGCACCAGTTCCCGACGCAGGTTGGCCGATCCGTGACCTTTACCGCCGGCTTGATGCCGGTGTGAACCATGGCCGCGGCATAGACCACGGGCTTGAACGACGATCCGGGCGGGCGGAGGGCATGCGTGGCCCGGTTGAACTGGCTGGCGCCGTAGTCGCGTCCGCCGACAAGGGCGCGTACGGCGCCGTCGTGCTCCACGGTCACGGAGGCGGATTGCTTGACGTCGTAGTTGGGTCCATCCCGCCGCAAAATGGTCTCGTGCGCCTGTTCGGCATGTTTTTGCAGGCCAAGGTCGATTGTCGTCCTGACCCTGAGGATGCGGTCGTTGCCGAGCTTGCCGTCCTCTGCCAGCCGCCGCACCTCGTCGAAGGCGAAGTCGAGGAAGAAGTCGGGAGAGGACTCGCGCGTTTGCGGCACCGGCGAGGCCGGATTGCGCCGCGCCGCCGCGACCTGCCCCTCGGTCATGAAGCCGGCATCGACCATGGCGCTCAGCACGTCGCCGGCCCGGGCGCGC
>DAOMXN010000250.1:0-3298 GCA_035437025.1 Beijerinckiaceae bacterium
TGGCAAGACCATGCTCGCCTTCGCCCCGGCCGAGAACCTCGTCGCCATCGCCGACGCGGCACAGGCTGGTGGGCGAAGCGCTCGCCTTGATGCGCACGCCCGGGGCGACCGCCATCTTCGGCCTGGGATCCCGCGCGGAGGTGCCGGTCGCCGGGCGAATCCTCCTGCCGGGCGGGCGGGAAGTCGCAGTCTCGGGGCGCATCGACCGACTGCTGATCACGCCCGAGCGCATCGTCATCGCGGACTTCAAGACCGGCCGCGCCGATGCGGACGGCACGGCCCATGCCACGCAGCTCGCCCTCTACAGGGATCTGCTACGCCGGATGTTTCCCGGCCGGCCCGTGGAGTGCCTTCTTGTCTGGACGCGCAGCCAGCGCATCGAACGGATTGACGACGATGCGCTCGATGCGGCGCTTGCGGCCTTCACGCCGCCGTGACCCGCCTTGATTCGTCGAGGCCTCATGCCTAGCTTCTATCTTGGATTCTCCCCTCGCAGATGAAGGATACGCCATGAGCGCCGCCGCCAAAGTCACCGACCAGAGCTTCGATGCCGATGTGCTGAAGTCGGGCCAACCCGTCGTGGTCGATTTCTGGGCTGAGTGGTGCGGACCCTGCCGGATGATCGCGCCCTCGCTGGATCAGATCGCGGCGGAAATGGCAGGCAAGGTGAAGGTGGTGAAGCTCAACGTCGATGAAAACCCCAACATGGCGGCGAAACTGGGCATCCGCTCGATCCCGACGCTGATGCTGTTCAAGGACGGCAAGCTGGCGGCCACCAAGGTGGGCGCAGCCTCCAAGGGTGACCTGCAGAAGTGGATCACGGCCTCGATCTGAGGACTATTTCGGTTCCGACCCGTCGGCGGCAAGCACCTCGCCCGCCAGGTAGAGCGACCCCGCGATAAGAATGCGCGGGCTCGTCTGCCAGGCACGGACCGCGAGAAAGCGCAGGGTCTCCGGCACGGTGCCGGCAACGGCACAGGCCATGCCGAGCGAACGCCCGATGGCCGCGAGATCCGATCCGGGCCGCGCCAGTTTCTCGCCCGGAATGTCGACGCAATAGAGTTCCTGCGCCAGGCCGCGGAACGGCTCCAGGATTGCGTTGGCATCCTTGCGCGCCATCAGGCCAGTGATCAGGATCAGCGGTCGCGGATGACGCTCCTCCATCTCGGCGAGCGACTCGGCAAGGGCACGTGCCCCGTCTTCATTGTGGCCGCCGTCCAGCCAGAGTTCGGCGCCAGCCGGCGCCATCTCCGCCAGAGCGCCGGACAACCGCTGCAACCGCGCCGGCCAATCCGCTGATGAAAGGCCCTTTTCCAGCGACGCGGCCGGGAACCCTGCTCCGTAAACGGTCCGCAGCGTGGCGATCGCCGTGGCGGCGTTGACATGCTGGTGCCGTCCGCGCAGGCGCGGCAACGGCAGATCCAGCAGCCCCTGCTCATCCTGATAGACCAGACGGCCGTGCTCCTCGTGGACCGAGAAGTCCTGGCCGCCGATGACGATGGGCGACGCGCCGACCCGTTCGGCCGCCTGTTGCAGTGTGCGGCCGGCCGCCTCGGACTGCGGGGCCATCACGGCGGGTGCGCCGCGCCGCAGAATTCCGGCCTTTTCTCCGGCAATCTGCCCGATGGTGTCGCCGAGGTGCTCGCGATGATCCATCGATACCGGTGCAATGACAGTCGCCGCCGGCTTCGCGAAGACATTGGTCGCATCGAAGCGGCCGCCGAGGCCAACCTCGATCAGGCAGGCATCGTGCGGGTGCTCCGCGAACAGGTGGAAGGCCGCCGCGGTGGTGATCTCGAAGAAGGTGATGGGATCGCCGGCGTTGATGCGTTCGACATGTTCGAAAGCGGCAACCAGAAGCTCCTCCTCCACCAGCCGGCCGCCGCCAACCCGCCCGATGCGAATACGCTCGTGGAAGCGCACCAGATGCGGCGAGGTGAACACATGCACCCGCCGGCCATCCGCTTCCAGCATGGCGCGCATGAACGCAATGGTCGAGCCCTTGCCGTTGGTCCCGGCGACGTGGATGACATGGCGCATGCGCCGCTCGGGATGGCCGAGCTTTTCCAGAAGGCGCTGGATGCGCCCCAGCGACAGGTCGATCAGGATCGGATGGAGCGCGGCGAACCGCTGCAGGTACTGTTCCGAAAGGCGCATGTCGGCTTACGCCCTGTGCATGGGATCGCGCATCGCCGGCACCGGCAGTCCTAGGCTGCGGCAGCCGGCGGTGCCTTGGTCAACAGGCGGCAGAGGTTCGAGAGGGTGGCCCGCATGTCCTTGCGATGCACCACCATGTCGACCATGCCGTGATCGCGCAGATATTCCGCGCGCTGGAAGCCTTCCGGGAGCTTTTCGCGCACGGTCTGCTCGATCACGCGCGGGCCGGCAAAGCCGATCAGCGCGCCGGGCTCGGCCAGGTGCACATCACCCAGCATGGCGTAGGAGGCCGTAACGCCGCCGGTGGTCGGGTTCGTCAGCACGACAATGTAGGGCTTGCGCGCCGCGCGCAGCCGCCGCACCGCCACCGTGGTTCGCGGCAGTTGCATCAGCGACAGGATGCCCTCCTGCATGCGTGCGCCGCCCGAAGCGGTAAACAGCACGAAGGGCGTGCCGCGCGCCGCCGCCGTTTCCAGCCCGCTGATCACGGCCTCGCCCGCCGCCATGCCGAGCGAACCGGCAATGAAGTCCATGTCATGTGCGCCGATCGTCACAGGCAGCCCGTCCAACTTGCCAAAGCCGAGCTTCACCGCATCGTTGAGGCCGGACTTCGCGCGCGCCTCCTTCAGCTTGTCGACATAGCGGTCCTTGCCGCGGAACTTGAGGGGATCGACCGTCGTCTCGCGCACGGCGATGTCCTCGAAGGCGCCTCCGTCGAACATCCAGGTCAGGCGCTGGAGGGCGGACATCTTCAGATGATGCTCCGACCCCGGAATGACCCAGAGATTGGCCTCGACATCCTTGTGAAACACCATCTGCCCGCTGTCCGGGCACTTGATCCACAGGTTCTCGGGCGTCTCGCGCTTGCCGAGAAGGTTGCGAATCTTCGGGCGGACGAGGTTGGTGATCCAGTTCATTTCGAGGCCTCCGGCCCGCAGTGAAAATCAGGCAAGTGTCCGTTTCGTGGCGCGCACGGCCCCGGCCAGCCCTTGCACCAGGGCGGACACGGCCGGCACGGTCGCGCCGGTCGCCTTTCCATCCGCGTCGAGGGAAGCACGCACCGCATCCACCAGCGCCGAGCCGACGACGACGCCATCAGCGCCCCTGGCAATGGCGGCGGCGTGCTCCGGCGCCTTGACGC
>DAOMXN010000251.1:0-3224 GCA_035437025.1 Beijerinckiaceae bacterium
AGCCGGCCGGACCGGAAGCGGTGCGCTTCGGACCTTTCGTCTTCCACCCCAAGCGCGGCGACCTGCGCCAGGGCGAGGAACCGGTGAAGATCACCAACCGCGAACGCGACATCCTGCGCCAGCTTGCCCTGGCGCTGGGTGGCACCGTGCCGCGCGAGGCCCTCACCGACCACGAGAGCTCCGCCAACGAACGCACCATCGACGTGCAGATCAACAGGCTGAGGCGCAAGATCGAGCGTGACGCCGCGGACCCGGTGTATCTTCAGACCGTGCGCGGCCTCGGCTATCGCCTGGCGGTCGATCCTTGAGCGCGATCACGCGGTTGCGCAAGTTCGCCCTGCGGCCACTGGCATCGCTGGGACTGGCCTACGGACGCGCCAGCATCTGGCTGCGCCGGCGCATGCCCAAGCGCCTGTTCGCCCGCGCCCTGCTGATCATCATCACGCCGATGGTGCTGCTGCAGTCCGTCATCGCCTACGCCTTCATGGAACGCCATTGGCAACTGGTGACGCAGCGGCTGTCGCACGCACTGGTGCAGGATATCGCGGCGATCATCGAAATCTACCGCGCACAGCCCAGGGGCGCATCCACGGAATGGCTGGAGGAGATCGTCCGGGCCAAACAGGGGCTCGACATCGACTTCCTGCCCGCAGAACCTTTGCCTCCGGCGCTCGAGAAGCCCTTCTTCTCGATCCTCGACACCAGCCTGTCCACGGAGCTGCGCCGCCAGATTGCGCGGCCGTTCTTCATCGATACCGTCGGGCGCTCCAGTCTGCTGGAAATCCGGGTGCAGCTCGATGACGCCACACTGCGCGTCATCGCCCGGCGCAGCCAGGCCTATGCCTCGAACACGCACATCTTCATGATCTGGATGGTCGGCACCTCCCTGATCCTGATCGTCATCGCGGTGCTGTTCCTGCGCAACCAGATCAAGCCGATCCTGCGCCTGGCGGATGCCGCCGACAGCTTCGGCAAGGGACGCGAGATGGAGTTCCGGCCGCACGGCGCGCAGGAGGTGCGCCGGGCCGGCGTGGCCTTCCTCGAAATGAAGCGGCGCATCGAGCGCGCGATGGAACAGCGCACCACCATGCTGAACGGTGTCAGCCACGATCTGCGCACCGTGCTGACGCGCTTCCGGCTGTCTCTGGCCCTGCTCGACCAGACGCCCGAAGTGGAGGAACTGAAGCGCGACGTCGACGAAATGAGCAAGATGCTCGAATCCTACCTGGCCTTCGCGCGCGGCGACACCAGCGAGGCCGCCGCGCCGACCGACATTCGCGGCCTGCTCGAAACGCTGAAGAGCGATGCGGAACGCTCCGGCCACGTCACGAGCCTGCGGATCGAGGGTGACCCCGTCGTGAGCGTCCGCCCCGACGCGTTCAAGCGCATGCTTGAAAACCTCGTGTCCAACGCCGCCCGATTCGGCGACCGCATCGAGATCGCGGCGGTTCATGACGACCGCTATCTCACGGTGACGGTGGATGACGATGGTCCCGGCATCCCGCCCGAACTGCGCGATCAGGTATTCCGGCCGTTCCTGCGTCTCGACGAGGCCCGCAACCAGGACCATGGCGGCTCCGGCCTCGGCCTTGCCATCGTCCGCGACATCGCCCGTTCGCATGGCGGCGATGTGACCTTGGCTGATGCGCCCATGGGCGGGCTCAGGGCCGTGGTGCGGATACCGGCGTAACGGCGAACGCCTCGAACACCCGGTTCATCACGTCGGCGAGCGCAACATCCTTTGCCGTCACGGTGCCGGCATCGTGCGTCGTCAACGCGACGCGGACCCGAGTGTAGACATTGGTCCACTCCGGATGATGGTCCATCCTCTCGCAATGGAACGATACCCGGACCATGAAGGCGATGGCATCGGCGAAGCTCGAAAACCGGAACTCCCGTTCGATGTGGTCGCCTACCCTTACCCAGTGCTCCGGCATGTCCATGATCACCCTCGTCCCGCTCACCAGCACGCCGCCGGCGGGCGCCCCTCCAGCGCTTCCGTCAGGCGTGCGCGCGTGCCCTTCGTCGTTGTCTCAGGCAGCGCGTCAAGCGCGAAAAACCCGGTCTCGACAATCTCGTGATCCGCCGCGCGCGGCCCGGTCTGCGTAAAATCGCGCACCACATAGACCGCGACATGATCGCGCCGCGACACATGGGCGTTATGGAAGACGCCATGCAGCGCCAGCGCGCCGGTGACCTCGATATTGCCTTCCTCCCTCAGTTCCTTGCGCATCGCCGCTTCCAGCGTCTCGCCCGGCTCGACACCGCCACCCGGCAAGTGCCAGCCCGGCACATAGGAATGACGCACGAGAAAGACGCGCCCCTCGCCATCCAGCACGATGGCGCGCACGCCAAGCGTCATCGGCCGAGTGAAGCGGAAGACGAGATGGGCCAGGCGCGTGATCAGCCGGTTCTCGGTGCGGGTCTGCGATGAATCGCTCATGGCGACGGTGTATCAGAACCGGCGATGGCTGGCGCGCCGGACTTGACGGCGGACCGCCGTCGCGACACAGGCAGCCCCGTGACTTTCCTTTTCGCCCACCTGTCTGACCCCCATGTCGGCCCGCTGCCGACGCCGCGCTGGCGCGACCTCGCCGGCAAGCGGCTGACCGGGTACTGGAACTGGCGCACCAGCCGCAAGACCATCCACAACATGGAGGTGCTGGCGGCAATCCGCGACGACATCGTCGCACATCGGCCCGATCACATCGCGCTCACCGGCGATCTCGTGAACATCGGGCTTGCCGCCGAATTCCCGTTGGCCCAGCGCCTGCTGGACGGACTGGGCGACGGCACGCAGGTCAGCGTCATTCCCGGCAACCACGACGCCTACGTGACCGGAAGTCTCGACGCCATGACACGGGTCTTCAGCCCCTGCATGACGGGAGACGACGGCGTGACCGGCTTCCCCTATCTGCGGACGCGCGGCGGCATCGCCTTTGTCGGTGTCTCGTCCGGCATCCCGACCGCGCCATTCTTCGCCTCCGGCGCCGTCGGTCCCGATCAGATGCGTCGGCTTGAAACGCTTCTTGCGGATCTGAGACTGCGCAACATTCCGGTCGTGGTGCTGATCCACCATCCGCCCCACCGCGCCGGCGCGCGGTTCGGACGCGGACTGCGCGATGCCGGCGCGCTGGAGCATCTCCTCGCGCGCCATGGCGCGGACCTCGTGGTGCACGGGCACAACCATCGCTTCTCGGTGGCGCGTCTGCGCGGTCCTGCCG
>DAOMXN010000252.1:0-3210 GCA_035437025.1 Beijerinckiaceae bacterium
CCCCGCCTCCACCCCCGCCGCCGTTGTCGCGGGCGGCTGCCGGGGACGACAGCAGGGTGGAACCGACGCCGAGCCCGCAGACGGACAGGAACAGCGCGGTGGCAACGATGCGAATGTTGGTCGGTTTCATGGTGGTCTCCATTGGATGGCCCGTGATCGGGCGATGCGTGGAGACTGCCGTTAACCACTTGTTAACGATGTGCGCGGCCTCACCCGACACGTCCTGCGGACGCGGGGCTTGACCCCCGAAGCGGCGCTTGTCATGGAAAATCACGGTGTTCCGGTGCGCTGGCGCACGGGAAACGGGGATTTCCGGCGATGCCTAGCGAATGCAGCTGGCCTGGTTCGCTCCGGTCTCGCCACAGATGGGAATGACAATGAGCCTTGATCCGATGTCGCCGCAGCGCTCCTTCCAGGGGCTGATCCTGACGCTCCAGCGCTTCTGGGCGGAACAGGGCTGTGTCATCCTCCAGCCTTACGACATGGAAGTCGGCGCCGGCACCTTCCATCCCGCCACGACGTTGCGCGCGCTGGGGCCGAAGCCGTGGAAGGCGGCCTACGTGCAGCCCTCGCGCCGGCCGAAGGACGGACGCTATGGCGAGAACCCGAACCGTCTCCAGCACTATTACCAGTATCAGGTGATTCTGAAGCCTTCGCCGCCGAACCTGCAGGACCTCTACCTGCAATCGCTCTACGCCATCGGACTGGATCCGAAACTGCATGACTTCCGCTTCGTCGAGGACGATTGGGAAAGCCCGACTCTCGGCGCCTGGGGGCTCGGCTGGGAATGCTGGTGCGACGGCATGGAGGTCTCGCAGTTCACTTACTTTCAGCAGGTCGCCGGCTTCGAATGCGCGCCGGTCGCCGGGGAGCTTACCTATGGGCTTGAGCGCCTCGCCATGTATGTGCAGGGCGTCGAGAACGTCTACGACCTCAATTTCAACGGACGGGACGGCGCGGAAAAGGTCACCTACGGCGATGTTTTCCTGCAGGCCGAGCAGGAGTATTCGCGCCACAATTTCGAGCATGCCGACACCGACATGCTGTTCGCGCAGTTCCGCATGGCGGAAGCGGCCTGCCAGAAGTATCTCGCTGCCGGCGACCCCGGCGAGACCCCCAACGATCCGCGCCACAAGCTCGCGCTGCCGGCCTATGACCAGTGCATCAAGGCGAGCCACGTCTTCAACCTGCTGGATGCGCGCGGCGTGATCTCGGTCACCGAACGCCAGAGCTACATTCTGCGCGTGCGTGAGCTGGCGAAAGCCTGCGGCGCGGCCTGGCTGAAGACGGAAGGCGGCGGCGTATGCGCCCCGGCATGATCCGGTCTTGCATTCCGGCAAGGAAGTTTTTGGATTTTCCCACGAAACCTGCACTGGCGCAAAAATCGAACCGTTCTAAATTGTGCAGGAAGCCGGATGTTCGGCGCCCCTCACCTGGAGACCACGCATGACCGCTCCCGTTATCGCCGCAAAAGCCCCGATCGCCGTCAAGGTCGAAGCCGGCAAGGACTACTGGTGGTGTTCCTGCGGCAAATCGTCGAAGCAGCCGTTCTGCGACGGCTCGCACAAGGGTTCGACTTTCGCGCCAGTGAAATACACCGCCGACAAGGACGGCGACGTCTATTTCTGCGCCTGCAAGAATTCCAAGAACGGCGTGAAGTGCGACGGCACGCACAAGTCGCTCTGATTTGCCGAACGGCGCGGGCTTTTCCGCGCGCTGCTTCTGGACACGACCCGCGCGGCGAATTACCACGCCCGCGGGTTTTTCTTTGAGCGCGGGAGCGGCGACAGGTGCAGACAGCGCGGATCACCGGCCAGGCCAGCACGTTGCTGACCGCCGATTTCTCGCGCGCCCGGCACTTCTGGACAGAAGTCGCCGGCTTCGAGACCGTCGGACTCTGGGGAGAGCCGCCGGATTTCGGCATCTTCTCGCGCGATGGCGCGTTCATCATGGTCGGCGTTGCAACAAAACGGAAGCCGCCGAAACCGGTGTTCGAGTTCCGTCCCGGCTTGTGGAACGCCTATTTCTGGGTGGACGACGCTCGCGCGATGTTCGCGGAACTGTCCGGCCGCGGCGCGACGATTGACTACGATCTGTGTGAGCAGCCGTATGGCGTGCTTGAATTCGGCGTTCGCGATGCGGATGGCCACGACATCGGCTTCGGGCAGGTGCTGCCTGAAGCGGGACACTCCTGAGGCGACCGATGCCCGATCTGCTGCTCGAACTCTTTTCCGAGGAAATCCCGGCCCGCATGCAGGCGAAGGCCGCAGACGACCTGCGGCGGCTGGTGACCGACGCCCTGGTCGAGCGCGGCCTCGTCTATGAAGGCGCCAAGGCGTTCGTCACTCCGCGCCGCCTCGTGCTGCATGTTGCCGGCCTGCCGCTGCAGGGCCGCGACGTGCGCGAGGAGAAGAAGGGCCCCCGCGTCGGCGCGCCGGAGCAGGCAGTGCTCGGCTTTCTCAAGAGCGCAGGACTTGCGTCCCTCGACCAGGCGAAAATCGAAAGCGACCCGAAGAAGGGCGATTTCTACGTTGCCGTCATCGAGAAGCCGGGCCAGCGCACGCTCGATGCGCTGGCGCAGGTGCTGCCGGCGGTGATCCGCGCCTTTCCCTGGCCGAAATCGATGCGCTGGGGCGCGGCTTCCGCGCAGCCCGGCTCGCTGCGCTGGGTGCGCCCGTTGCAGGCCATCGTCGCGACATTCGGCACGGAGAACGACGAGCCCGAGATCGTTCCCTTCGAGGTGGACGGGCTGGCCGCCGGCAATGTCACCTTCGGCCACCGTTTCCATGCGCCCGGCCCCATCCGGGTGAAGCGGCTCGACGACCATACGACATGTCTCGAAGCGGCGAAGGTCGTGGTCGATCCGGAGCGGCGCAAGGCGATCATCCGCACGGACGCCCGCAATCTCGCCTTCGCGCAGGGCCTTGAGGTGATCGAGGACGAGGGCCTGCTGGAGGAAGTCGCCGGCCTCGTCGAATGGCCCGTGGTGCTGATGGGCGATTTCGATCCAGCCTTCCTCGAAGTGCCGCCGGAAGTGATCCGCGCCACCATCCGCGCCAACCAGAAATGCTTCGTCCTCAAGGATGCGAAGTCCGGCCGGCTCGCGCCGAAATTCCTGCTCACCTCGAACATCGCGGCCAGTGACGGCGGGGCGACCATCGTCGCCGGCAACGGCCGGGTCATCCGCGCCCGACTGTCCGACGCCCGCTT
>DAOMXN010000253.1:0-3202 GCA_035437025.1 Beijerinckiaceae bacterium
ATCACGCGGCCGGTGGCCGCCGCCGTTCTGGAGCGGTTGTCCGGCTGCGCGGGGTAGGCCCGTTTGCGCTGCGCCATTGCGGCCTTGTCATGCTGCTGTCATTTTCTTGGGCGAGGAGACAGTCCAGATCATGGAAACGCCCGCAAAACCGACGCGCGCGCGCGCAGCGCGCTCCAGAAAAATGCCCGAGCCCGTCCCGCCCGCCGCGAGCGATACGCTGCGCACCTCGCCGTCCCGCTTTGTGAATCGCGAGATTTCCTGGCTGAGCTTCAACCGCCGCGTGTTGGAGGAGGCATCGAACGAGAGCCATCCGCTGCTGGAACAGCTGCGCTTCCTGTCGATTTCGGCCAGCAACCTCGACGAGTTCTTCATGGTGCGTGTCGCCGGGCTCGTCGAACAGGTTATCAACAACGTCCAGCAGGCGTCCGATGACGGGCTTTCACCGGCCGAGCAACTGGTGCGCATCAACGAGGCGGTGGCGGCGCTTACCGCAGACCAGCAGAAGCGCTGGTCGCAGGTGCGAGCGCTGCTCTCCAGGAAAAAGATCCGCATCGTCGACACCTCGGAACTGACAGACGCGGAGAAGCACTGGCTCAACGACTATTTCCTGGCCTCGGTCTTCCCGACGCTGACACCGCTTGCCATCGATCCGGCCCATCCCTTCCCCTTCATCCCGAACCTCGGGTTCTCGCTGGCGCTGTCGCTGTCGCGGCGTTCGGACGGCCGACAGTTGCGCGCGCTCGTGCGCATGCCGCAGAAAGTCGACCGCTTTATCCGCTTGCCTTCGCCTGAAGGCATGAACCGGTTCGTCGTGCTGGAGCAGGCGATACTTCTCTTCATCAAGAAGCTCTTTCCCGGCTACAAGGTGCTTGGTCAGGGCTGCTTCCGCCTGATCCGCGACTCCGACGTCGAGATCGAGGAAGAAGCGGAGGACCTCGTGCGCGTGTTCGAGCGCATGCTGAAGCGCCGGCGCCGCGGTGTCGTCATTCGCCTCGAACTCGACGCCGCGATGCCTGAGGAACTGCGCAACTTCGTCGTGCAGGAACTGAAGGTCACCCACGGCGAGGTGGCGCTGATTGACGGCGTGATCGCCCTGTCCGATCTGTCCCAGATCGTCAGCGTCGACCGTCCGGACCTGAAATTCGGGCCGTTCGAACCCCGCTTTCCGGAACGTATCCGCGAACAGGGCGGCGACAGTTTCGTGGCGATCCGCCAGAAGGACCTTGTCGTCCACCATCCCTACGAGTCCTTTGACTCGGTTGTGCAGTTCCTGGCGCAGGCGGCGCGCGATCCCGACGTGGTGGCGATAAAGCAGACGCTTTATCGCACCTCGGCGGACAGCCCCATCGTGCGCGCGCTGGCGGAAGCGGCGGAGGCCGGCAAGTCGGTGACGGCGCTTGTGGAACTGAAGGCGCGGTTCGACGAAGAAGCGAACATCCGCTGGGCCCGCGATCTGGAGCGCGCCGGCGTGCAGGTCGTCTATGGCTTCATCGAACTCAAGACGCACGCCAAGCTTTCGATGGTGGTGCGCCGCGAGGCCGGGCAGCTCGTGACCTATTGCCACATCGGCTCGGGCAACTACCATCCGATCACCGCCAAGATTTACACCGACCTGTCCTTCTTCACCGCAGATCGGGTGATCGGGCGCGACGTGGCGCGCATCTTCAATTTCATCACGGGCTACGCCGAGCCGGCCGAGCTGGAAATGCTCTCCGTCTCGCCGCTCACGCTGAAGAAGCGCATCCTCAAGCATATCGCCGACGAGATCGAACATGTGCGCCAGGGCCGTCCCGGCGCGATCTGGCTGAAATGCAACTCGCTTGTCGACCCGATGATCATCGACGCGCTGTATGACGCAAGCGCGGCCGGCGTGAAGGTCGATCTCGTGGTGCGCGGCATCTGCTGCCTGCGTCCCGGCGTGCCCGGCCTGTCGGAGAACATCCGCGTCAAGTCGATTGTCGGGCGCTTCCTCGAACACGCGCGCATCTATGCCTTCGGCTGCGGGTTCGGGCTGCCCCACCCCAAGGCACGGGTTTATGTGTCCTCGGCCGATCTGATGCCCCGCAATCTCGACCGCCGCGTCGAGGTGCTGCTGCCGCTGACCAACCCGACCGTGCACGAACAGGTTCTTGAGCAGATCATGTACGCCAACCTTCTCGACAACCAGCAGAGCTGGAGGGTCTTGCAGGATGGGTCCGCCGTGCGCATAAGGCCGGAGCCGGGCGAAGAGCCGTTCAACGCCCACAAGTACTTCATGACCAATCCGAGCCTCTCCGGACGTGGAAAATCCCTCAAGGTCTCCAGCCCCCGCGACCTCCTGCGCAGCAGGGGCTAGGAAACGCGTCGCCATCCTCATTTCCGGGCGCGGCTCCAACATGGCCGCGCTGGTCGAGGCGGCAAGGGCGCCGGACTACCCGGCGCAGATCGTGCTGGTCCTCTCGAACAAGGCTGACGCCGCCGGCCTTGGCTTCGCCGAAGATGCCGGAATCGCCACCGCCGTCGTCTCCCACCGCGGGTTTCGCGACCGCGAAGCCTATGACCGGCTCGTGCATGAGCGGCTCCTGGCCGCCGGCGCGGAGTTCGTCTGTCTCGCCGGTTTCATGCGCATGCTCTCGCCCTGGTTTTGCCAGCAGTGGGCCGGCCGGATGATCAATGTGCATCCTTCGCTGTTGCCGAGTTTCCGGGGCCTCGACACACACGCCCGCGCATTGGCGGAGGGCGTGAAGCTGCATGGGGCGAGCGTGCATTTCGTCGTGCCGGAACTGGACGCCGGTCCGATCATCGCGCAGGCTGCGGTTCCGGTTCTGGATGACGACACGGAGCAGACGCTCGCCGCCCGCGTGCTCGCCCAGGAGCACGTCATCTATCCTCTTGCCCTGAAGCTGGCGGCCTCCGGCGCGCTCAGGATCGAGGGAAACCGGGTTCTCGGCGGGGTGAGTGCGGTATCAAGCGCGCATCCTTCCAGCCCTCGGGACTGACCGGCACTATCCCATTTGCCTGCGCCATGGGCGTCCCACAGCCGGTGTCATGCCGAGGCCACTTGGAGCAAGACCCATCCGCATGATTCCGGGGCGCTCCGCAGGAGCGAGCCCGGAATCCACCTTCCTTCTACATGTCCGCTGGTCAGATCGATTCCTGGCGCTGGCCAGACTCGCCCCGGAGCGGCACCGGGAGGTCGCCCGCGGCCCGTCAGCGGGGCGAG
>DAOMXN010000254.1:0-3108 GCA_035437025.1 Beijerinckiaceae bacterium
GGGCGGCTTCGGCGGGATGCTGTCCATCCGCCTGCGCGACGGCGTGGCCGGCATGGGACGGCAGGCCGGGATAGAGGACCTGCGCCACTCGTTCATGGTTCGCGAAGCGCGTCGCCAACTGCATGGCGCTTTCGCAGGCGGCGCGGACCCGCAGGTCCAGCGTGCGCATGCCGCGTATGAGCAGGAAGGCCTCGAGCGGCCCGAGAATCATCCCCTGCGCCGCGCGGATCTTCAGGATGCGCTCCCAGAAATCATCGACCCGGGCGCAGGCCAGCGCGCCGGCGATGACATCGGAATGCCCGTTCAGGTACTTGGTCGCCGAATGCATGACGATGTCCGCGCCAAGCGCGAGCGGACGCGTCAACAGCGGCGTGGCGGCGGTCGAATCCACCGCAAGCCGCGCGCCGGCGGCACGGGCGATCTGCGCCGCACCGGCGATATCGGAGATGGTCCAGAGCGGGTTCGCCGGCGTTTCCAGCCAGATCAGCCGCGTGCGTCCAGGTTCGACGGCGCCGCGCAGCGCATCGAGGTCGCCGGCATCGACAAAAGTTGTCGTCAGCCCCCACTCCGCCGCATAGCTGAGCAGCCAGTTGCGCAGCGACCAGTACATGACCTTCGGCGCAACGATGTGGTCGCCGGGTTTCAGCGCCAGGAAAACCGCCGTCGCGGCCGACATGCCGGAGCCAAGCACGATGGCCGCTGCCGCCTCCTCCAGCGAGGCGATGATCGCCTCGGCTTCGCGCACCGTCGCATTGTCCGGGCGCGCATAGCAGAATCCGGAGCGGTATTGGTTGTCGGGGTCGCGCACGAAGGTTGTCGCCACATGGATCGGCGGCACGACAGCGCGGGTCCGTTCGTCGATGGTGCCCAAAGCCTGCGCGGCGCGCGTGCGCCGGCTCCATTCCCTGTTCTTGTCGGACACGTCCGTTACCCCCTGGCCAATGACCCTGCCGGCAGGGCGGTGATGTAACGGGTCAAGCTCGCGGAAGTCGATGGCTTTCTTTCGGCGCGTGGGTATCCTGTGACGCGATGCAAGACACAGGCTCCACAAGGGACGATCCGGCACTCGCCCGGCTCGCCGATGAAGTGACGGGATGGCGACGCCATCTCCATGCCCATCCCGAACTCAGCTACGACGTGCACGAGACGGCGCGCTTCGTCGCCGCGAAGCTGCGCGCCTTTGGCCTCGATGACGTGGTCGAAGGCATAGGCCGCACCGGCGTCGTCGGCGTTATCCGGGGGCGCACGCCGGGGCGTACGGTCGGCCTCAGGGCGGACATGGATGCCCTGCCGGTGCAGGAGATGACCAACCTGCCCCATGCCTCGCGCATCGAGGGGCGCATGCATGCCTGCGGCCACGACGGACACACGGCCATGCTGCTGGGCGCGGCCAGGCGCCTGGCCGACCGGCGTGATTTTTCCGGCGTTGCCGTGGTGATCTTCCAGCCGGCGGAAGAGGCCGGCAACGGCGCGCTGGCCATGGTCGAGGACGGGGTGATGGCGCGCTTCGGCATCGATGAGGTCTATGGCATGCACAACCTGCCGGGCCTGCCGGCGGGAGCCTTCGCCGTGGCGCGCGGTCCGGCCATGGCGGCGGTGGACAGTTTCACGATCCGCATCGAGGGCCGGGGCTGCCATGCGGCGCAGCCGAATGCCGGGATCGATCCGATTCTGGCGGGCGCGCACGTGGTCAAGGCGCTGCAGGCCATCGTGGCGCGCAATGTCGATCCGCTGCATGCGGTCGTCGTCTCCGTCACCGCCTTCCAGGGCGGGGAAGCGTTCAATGTCGTGCCGCAATCGGTGCTGCTGCGCGGCACGGTCCGCTCGATGAGCCCGGCTGTCCGGGATTTCGTCGAAGGCCGGGTGAGCGCGACGGCGCGCGCCGTCGCCGCTTCTTTCGGAGCCACTGCCGAGGTGCACTACGAGCGGCTGGTGGACGCCACTGTGAACAGCCCGGCGCATGCCGGCCACGCCGTGATGGCGGCGCGGTCCGTGCCGGCCCCCGTGCCTGTGGACGAGGACCCCGCGCCCATGATGGCCGGCGAGGACTTCAGCTTCATGCTCGGTGCCCGGCCCGGTGCCTTCGTGTTCATCGGCAATGGCGAGACGGCCGGGCTTCATCACCCCGGCTACGATTTCAACGACGCGATCATCCCCGCCGGCATTCGGTTCTGGACCGAATTGGTGCATCGCCGGGGCAAGCAGGACGCGGACTGAACCATGCATCCCGCGTTTGGCGTCAACCCACACGTCGCGGCCATTGATGCGCCGCCGATCCCGACCGCCCAGGCCTGGAAGGCGGCCTACGACGGCCGGCAGGGTCCGATGATTGACCTCTCGCAGGCCGTCCCGGGCCTGCCGCCGCCGGCCGAATTCCTCGATCGCCTGGCCGCTGCGGCGGGCAGCGCCGATGCAGCGCGCTATGGTCCGATCCTTGGCGATCCGGACCTGCGAGAGGCTCTGGCCGCAGATACGGCCCGGACCTACCGGGGTGCGGTCGGCGCCGACAATGTGGCGATCACCTCAGGCTGCAACCAGGCCTTTGTGGTTGCCATGCTCGCGCTGGCTCAGGCCGGCGACTCCGTGATCCTGCCCGCGCCTTGGTACTTCAATCACCGCATGACGCTCGACATGCTGGGCATCGCCACGCGCATCCTGCCCTGCCGCATCGAGGATGGCTTCGTTCCCTATCCGGAAGCGGCCGAACGCCTCATCGACGCGAGCACCCGGGCCATCGTGCTGGTGTCGCCCAACAATCCCACCGGCGCGGTCTATCCTCAAGACATCATCGCCCGGTTTGCCGATCTCGCGCGTCGCCGGGGCATCGCCCTGGTGCTGGACGAGACCTATCGCGATTTCCTGCCCGCTGATCAGCCGCGCGCCCATGCCCTGTTCGAGGACACGCATTGGGGCGCGACGCTGGTGCAGCTCTATTCCTTCTCCAAGTCGCATGCGATTCCCGGGCACCGGCTCGGCGCCATCATCGCCGCTCCCGCTTTCATCGCGCAGGTGGCCAAGATTCAGGACAGCCTGCAGATCTGCCCCGCCCGCCCGGCGCAGCGCGTCGCAGCCTGGGCTGTCGACGCCTTGCGGCCCTGGCGCGAGGCA
>DAOMXN010000255.1:0-3100 GCA_035437025.1 Beijerinckiaceae bacterium
AGCCGCGCCGACGGTTCTGGCGGGGATCGGAGCCGGCCAAGCGCGTCTCCTGTTGTGCCTGTGCACGGTCATGCTACACGGGCCGCCTGTTTTCGAAAGCCCACACCCCCGGATTGCCGTTGATGTCCACGCCCGTCGTCACCCGCTTCGCCCCTTCGCCGACCGGATTCCTGCACATCGGCGGCGGGCGCACCGCGCTGTTCAACTGGCTCTTTGCGCGCCGTCACGGCGGCAAGATGCTGTTGCGCATCGAAGACACCGACCGCGAACGCTCCACGGAAGCGGCGATCCAGGCCATTCTCGACGGGCTGAGCTGGCTTGGCGTCGGCTGGGACGGCGATGTCGTCTATCAGTATGCGCGCGCGGCGCGCCATCGTGAGGTCGCGGAAAGCCTCGTTGCGGCCGGCAAGGCCTATTATTGCTTCGCGACGCCGCAGGAACTGGATGAGATGCGGGAAAAGGCGCGGGCCGAGGGCCGCCCCATGCGCTACGACGGGCGCTGGCGCGACCGGGACCCCAGGGGAGCGCCGGCCGGATTGAAGCCGGTGATCCGGCTCAAGGCGCCACTGGAGGGGGAAACCAGCGTCGATGACATGGTGCAGGGCCGCGTCACCTGGGCCAACAAGGACCTCGACGATCTGGTCCTGCTGCGCTCCGACGGCAACCCGACATACATGCTGGCCGTGGTCGTCGACGATCACGACATGGGCGTCACGCACATCATCCGGGGCGACGATCACCTGACCAACGCCGCGCGGCAGACCCAGATCTACCAGGCTCTGGACTGGGCTGTACCGGCCATGGCGCATATTCCGCTTATCCACGGACCGGACGGGGCGAAACTGTCGAAGCGCCATGGTGCGCTCGGCGTCGAGGCCTATCGCGCCATGGGCTACCTGCCGGAAGCGCTGCGCAACTACCTCGTGCGCCTGGGCTGGAGCCACGGCGATCAGGAGATTTTCTCCACCGCCGAGATGACCGCCCTGTTCGACCTGAAGAACGTTGGTCGCTCGCCGGCGCGTTTCGATTACGCCAAGCTTGAAAACATCAATGGCCATTACATGCGCCAAGCCAGCGATGCGGACCTGCTGGCCCGGTTCGAGGATGTGCTGGAGGTGCACCCGGATGGGGCGGCACTGCGTCCGAAACTCGACGTTGCCATGCGATCCAAGCTTCTGGCCGCCATGCCCGGCTTGAAAGAACGCGCGAAGACCGTGGTGGAACTCATTGACGGCGCTCGCTTTCTCTTCGCCAGCCGCCCGCTCGCCCTGGACGACAAGGCGCGCCAGAACCTGGACCAGTCCGGGAGGGAACGGTTGGCGCTGCTCCTGCCGGCTCTCGCCGCGGTGGGCGACTGGTCGGCCCCCGCGCTGGAAGCGGCGGTTCGCACCGTCTCCGAACAGACCGGGGCGAAACTTGGCCATCTCGCGCAGCCCCTGCGCGCCGCGCTGACAGGCCGCGCTACCTCTCCGGGCATATTTGACGTGCTGGCCGTGCTGGGGCGTGAGGAAAGCCTCGCGCGCATCGCCGACCATGCGGCTTCGACCAAGAGCTAAGCTCCGGATTAGCAAACCGCACGCCATATTGAAATGCGGCAACTTGAAGGCTTTGCTGCATTGCGGTAGGCAAGGGTACACACGTTGACAGACATGCGGCGCATGGCGCCGTCCGGAGGTTCAAGATGACCGCTACAAAGGGCACCATTACGGTTGGCGACAAGTCGGTGGAAATGCCGGTGCGCGGCGGCACGATCGGCCCGGACGTGGTGGATATCGCCGCGCTCTACGGCAAGACCGGGATGTTCACCTACGATCCCGGCTTCACCTCGACCGCCGCCTGCGAAAGCCAGATCACCTATATCGACGGCGATGCCGGTGTATTGCTGCACCGCGGCTATCCGATCGAACAGCTGGCGGAGCATGGCGACTTCCTGGAGACCTGCTACCTGCTGCTGCACGGCGAGTTGCCGACCCCGGCCCAGAAGGTCGATTTCGTCAATCGCGTCACGCGCCACACCATGGTGCACGAGCAGATGAGCCGGTTCCTGCAGGGCTTCCGCCGCGACGCCCACCCGATGGCGGTGATGGTCGGTTCGGTCGGCGCGCTGTCAGCCTTCTATCACGACTCGACAGACATTTCCGACCCGTACCAGCGCATGGTCGCCTCCATGCGCATGATCGCCAAGATGCCGACGTTGGCGTCGATGGCCTACAAGTACTCGATCGGTCATCCCTTCGTCTATCCGAAGAACGACCTGGACTACACGTCCAATTTCCTGCGCATGTGTTTCGCGGTTCCCTGCGAGGACTACAAGGTGAACCCGGTTCTGGCGCGCGCGCTGGACCGCATTTTCATCCTGCATGCTGATCACGAGCAGAACGCCTCGACGTCCACCGTGCGTCTTGCGGGGTCCTCGGGCGCGAACCCGTTTGCCTGCATCGCGGCCGGCGTCGCCTGCCTCTGGGGCCCGGCCCACGGCGGCGCGAATGAAGCGGCGCTGAAGATGCTGGCGGAAATCGGCACGCCGGACCGCATCCCGCACTTCATCGCGCGCGCAAAGGACAAGAACGATCCCTTCCGTCTCATGGGCTTCGGCCACCGCGTCTACAAGAATTACGATCCGCGCGCGCGGATCATGCAGCGCACCACGCACGAGGTTCTTTCCGAAGTCGGCGTGAAGGATGATCCCCTGCTCCAGGTCGCGATGGAACTGGAGCGCATTGCGCTGCACGATGAGTATTTCATCGAGCGCAAGCTCTACCCGAACGTCGACTTCTATTCCGGCATCACGCTGAAGGCGATGGGCTTCCCCACCTCGATGTTCACGGTGCTCTTCGCCGTGGCGCGCACGGTCGGCTGGATTGCCCAGTGGAAGGAGATGATCGAGGACCCGAACCAGCGCATCGGTCGTCCGCGCCAGCTCTACACCGGCGCGCCGAAGCGCGACTACGTGCCGATCGCCCAGCGGCGCTGAGTCAGGCACGCCTGCACGAAAGAAGGCGCCTGCGGGCGCCTTTTTTGTTCGCCGCAGCGACCTGGCCAGGAAACGACGATCTGATACCATCGGTCATCAGGGATGACCGATGACCGCTCTTGAATT
>DAOMXN010000256.1:0-3098 GCA_035437025.1 Beijerinckiaceae bacterium
GGCTGTGGCGCGGCGAGGCGGTGGAGACGGATGCGGGCAGCGGCGCGCGGCTGGAGCTCGACAGGCGCGCGCACGTCCTGACGCGATTCGGCCTGATTGCGGTGATCCTGCCAGTTGGTCCGGGACTCGCCCTGGGTGATGGGCTTGTCGGCGCGGAAATTCTGCGGGAAAAACGCCTGCGGCTGCTGGGTGGGCGCCCGGTTGTCCGTGTGCGCAGAGGGTGCCGTCGGCTGCAGCGCGCGATCGACCGGCGCATACTGCACGCGCGCCGTGTTCGGCTGGCGATAGTCCTGCGGCAGAATGAACTGGGCCTTCACCGCCGTGGAGGCCATCAGCAGGCCAGCCAACCCGAATGCAAGACGAGACGCAACCATGGTCAACTCCGAAGAATCCGCGCGTAGCAAAGGCCTCCGCGCGGCTTTCGGGTCACCCTGCGTGAGAATGCTTTGCGCAAGGTAAAGCCAAGCGCTGCCGCTGCGGCAGCGCCTGTGAACCGTCAGGTAGGGTTAAGGGATCGACAACCGGGACGGGAGTCGGCTGTGCCTCGCGGACACAGCGCCGGGTTCAGCCCTGGCGGCCCCGGATCATGGTGATGATGCCGGAGAAATCCGCCCCGCCCTCGCCCGCGGCATTGAACAGCGAATAGAGCTGCGTCGCCGCCGCGCCCAGCGCGGTGGTCGCGCCAGAGGAAATCGCCGCCTCCTGCGCCAGCTTGAGATCCTTCAGCATCAGTTCGGCGGCAAATCCCGGCTTGTAGCCATTGTTGGCCGGGCTGGTCGGCACCGGTCCGGGCACCGGGCAATAGGTGGTCAGGCTCCAGCACTGGCCGGAGGAGGTGGAGGCGACATCGAACAGCGCCTGATGCGACAGGCCGAGTTTCTCCGCGAGCACGAAGCCTTCCGCCACCGCGATCATCGAAATGCCAAGGATCATGTTGTTGCAGATCTTCGCCGCCTGGCCCGCGCCGGCGCCGCCGCAATGCACGATCTTCTTGCCCATGGCGGCCAGCACCGGCTGCGCGCGCTCGAACGCGCCCTTCTCGCCGCCGCACATGAAGGTGAGCGTCGCCGCCTTCGCCCCGCCGGTGCCGCCGGAGACCGGCGCATCGACCGACTGCATCCCTGCCTCCGCCGCCAGCTTGTGCACGGCGCGGGCGCTGTCGACGTCGATGGTCGAGGAATCGATGAACAGCGCGCTCTTCTTCGCCGCCGGGATCAGATCGGCCCAGACCGCGCGTACATGCTTGCCGGCGGGCAGCATGGTGACGACGATGTCGGCCGCCTTCACCGCCGCCCTTGCATCCGCCGCGACGGCGACGCCGGCCTCCGCCGCCGCCTTTTTCGACGCCTCCGACAGATCGAAGCCGGTCACCGCGTGGCCAGCCTTCACGAGATTCGCGGCCATTGGGCCGCCCATGTTGCCGAGGCCAATGAAAGCGATGGTGGTCATGGAATGCTCCTACCCCTGATCAATTCGCTGAATGCGATATGGCACAGCCCTACCCCATCATCTTGCGCGCGACGATGAGGCGCATGATCTCGTTCGTGCCTTCGAGAATGCGATGCACGCGCAGGTCTCGGGAAAGTTTCTCGATGCCGTACTCGTGCAGGTAGCCGTAGCCGCCGTGGATCTGCAGCGCCTCGTCCACCACCTGCGAGCCGGTGTCGGAGGCAAAGCGCTTGGCCATGGCGCAGCGCATGGTGGTTTCTGGGTCCTGCCGGTCATAGGCGGCGGCGGCGGCATAGAGCATGACGCGCGCGGCCTCCAGCCCGGTCGCCATGTCGGCGAGCTTGAACTGGAGCGCCTGGAATTCGTTCAGCGCCTTGCCGAAGGCCTTGCGCTCTGAAGCGTAGCGCACGGACTTCTCCAGCGCCGCCTGCGCGCCGCCGAGCGAGCAGGCGCCGATGTTGAGCCGTCCGCCGTCGAGCCCGGCCATGGCGATCTTGAAACCTAGGCCTTCCTCGCCGACACGGTTGGCGACGGGTACGCGGCAATTTTCAAAAATGACCTGGCGGGTCGGCTGGGCGTTCCAGCCCATCTTCTTCTCGTTCGCGCCGAAGGAAAGACCCGGCGCGCCGTTCTCGACCACAAGGCAGGAGATGCCACCCGCGCCCGGCCCGCCGGTGCGGACCATCGTCACATAGGCGTCCGAGGAACCGGCGCCGGAGATGAACTGCTTCGTGCCGTTGAGCACGTAGACATCGCCGTCGCGCTCGGCCTTGGTCTTGAGGGCGGCGGCATCCGAACCGGCGCCCGGCTCGGTGAGGCAGTAGGAGGCGATCGACTCCATGGTGACCAGCTTCGGCAGGAACCGCTGGCGCAGGGCCTCGTCGCCATAGCGGTCGATCATCCAGGCCGCCATGTTGTGGATGGAGATGAAGGCGGACACGGCGGGGCAGCC
Organism: Beijerinckiaceae bacterium; assembly: GCA_035437025.1. GTDB lineage: Bacteria > Pseudomonadota > Alphaproteobacteria > Rhizobiales > Beijerinckiaceae > JAIUNP01. Next base: position 2,402 of record DAOMXN010000256.1, read on the forward strand.
GGTGGCCAACGCCTCCATGATCAGCGCGGCGTCCAGACGGCTGAGACCGGAACCGCCGACATCCTCCCGGACATAGATGCCGCCCATGCCCAGCGCCGCGGCTTCGCGCATGACGTCGACGGGAAAATGCTTCTCCTCGTCCCATTTCAGCGCGTTGGGCGCGATCCGCTCGTCCGCGAAGGCGCGCGCCATGTCGCGGATGGCAATCTGGTCCTCGGTGAGCGCGTAGGTCATGGCGTCATCCCTCGAGCAGCGCGTAGGCGAGCTGGGCGGTGGCGACGGGCTTGCCGTCGCTCTCAGTGGAGATGGTGGCCTGCGCGAAGGCCATGGTGCGGCCGAGCCGGGTGATACGGACCGCGCACAGTACCGCCGAGCTCGATACCGGGCGCAGGAAATGCGTGGTCTGGTCCACCGTCGTCATCGGCCGCGATCGCCCGGAGGCGGCCGCCACGGCGAAAACCATCGCGGTGTCGGCCAGCGCCATCAGCGCCTGACCGCAGATGATGCCACCCGAGCGTGTCAGCCGGTTCGAGAACGGCATGCGCAGCACCACCTCGTCGCGCGCCACGGACATGACTTCCAGCTTCAGGTCCTGGATCCAGGGGGCGAAGACTTCGCCCAGGAGCTTCTTCGCCGCCTCAAGATCGAAAGTCTCCGCCCTGTCCATGACCCGATCCTCAGGCCGTGCCGCGACGGC
>DAOMXN010000257.1:0-3050 GCA_035437025.1 Beijerinckiaceae bacterium
CCCAGCACGACCGTGCGCGAGGCCGCCAGAGGCCGGAACAGCCGTTCGGCGCCGATGCGCACGGCATGCCATGCCACGGCGATCGGTTCGGCGAGCGCCGCATGCTCGATCGGCAGGCTGTCCGGGATGTCGAGCGCGTTGCCGTCCGGAATGCGCAGGTATTCCGCGAAGGCGCCCGGCCTGGGCGGCATGGAAATGATCTGGCGCGTCGGCGAGAGATGCCCACGCCCGTCCCGCGCATAGACACAGGATGGATCGATGACCAGCGGGTTGATGGTGACGCGCGCGCCGTCACGGGAACCGCCGACGATGCGCCCTGCCGCTTCGTGGCCGAGGATCAGCGGTGGCGGGCGGCGCGAATCATGACCGTGATAGGCATGCATGTCCGAGCCGCAGATGCCGACCGCCTCCACGCGCACCAGCACTTCACCGGGTTCGGGAACCGGTTCGGCCTCGTCGCGGTAGGTCAGGCTGTTCGGTCCGAGATAGACCAGCGCTTTCAAGGGCGTGCCTCCTGTCGGATCACTTGGCGGTAAATCCGCCATCCACCGCGATGGTCTGGCCGGTGATGTAGGCGGAAGCGGCGGAGGCAAGGAATACCGTGACGCCGTCCAGGTCGCTCATCGCGCCGTTGCGGCCGATGGCGGTCTGGGCTGCGTTGCGCGCGGCCCGTTCGGGATCGGAAAACACCGGTTCCGTCAGCGGCGTCGGGAAGAACCCCGGCGCGATCGCGTTACAGGTAATGCCCCTGGCGGACCATTCCTGCGCGATAGCCCGCGTGAGCTGGAGCACGCCGCCCTTGGCCGCGCCGTAGGGCGCCGAGTTGGGAAAGGCGCGCCAGGACTGCAGGCTGGCGATGGTGATGATGCGTCCGTAGCCGCGTTGCGCCATCGCAGGAGCGAAGGCCTGCGTCAGCAGGAACGGCGCGCGCAGGTGCAGCGCCATGTGCAGGTCGAAGGCGTCCGCTGTCACGCCCATGAACGGCTGACGCAGGTTGACGCCGGCGGCATTGACGAGAACGTCGATGGCCAAGGCATCCCTGTCGCACGCTGCGGCGAGGTGCGTCGCGGCTTGCGGGTCAGCAAGGTCCGCTGCCAGGACTTGCGCCGAAATACCCTCGGCCACGAGCGATGCCGCCGCCTGATCCAGTTCCGGCTGGCGCCGGGCGACGAGCACCACGCGCGCCCCCCCAAGGCCGAGCGCGCGTGCCATCGCCAGGCCGATGCCGGAATTCCCGCCGGTGACCAGCGCGCGGCGCCCGGTCAGGTCGAACAGGGAGGCAAGGCGGAACATCGCGATCAGCTCTCCACCGGCCGCCCGAGATCGAAGTTGTGGCCGGGAAAGTACTTCGCCATGCGGTCGTCCGACGTGCGCGCATGCGCTTCCATGCCCTCAAGCCGCGAAATGCGGGCAGACACCTGCGCAATGGTCTTGCACGCCTCGCGATCCATGCGCTGCCAGGTCAGCGGTTTCAAAAACTTGTGCACCGAAAGACCGGCCGAATAGCGCGCCGCGAACTTCGTTGGCAGGATGTGATTGGGGCCGGATGCCTTATCGCCGAAGGCCACGGTCGTTTCCTCGCCCAGAAACAGCGACCCGTAATTGGTGAGGTTGGCCAGCCACCAGTCGAGATCGGCGGCCTGCACTTCGAGGTGCTCACTGGCGTAGCGGTCGGAGACGGTCGCCATCTCCTCCCGGGTATCGCACAGGATGACTTCGCCGTAGTCACGCCACGCCGCGCCGGCAGCGTCGCGGGCGGTCGGCGGCAGGGCCGCGATCAGCCCGGGAATCCGCGCCATGACATCCTCCGCCAGGGCACGCGAGGTGGTGAAGAGCCAGGCCGGGCTTTCATGGCCATGTTCCATCTGTCCGACGAGATCCGAGGCGACGATGGCCGGGTCCGCGCTGGCGTCGGCGATCACCGCGACTTCGGAGGGGCCCGCGAACACGTCGATGCCGACCTTGCCGAACAGCATGCGCTTGGCTTCGGCCACGAACTTGTTGCCGGGACCGACGACCACATCCGCGGGCTTGCCGGTGAACAGGCCGTTTGCCAGCGTGGCGATGGCCTGGACACCGCCGAGCGTCAGGATGATGTCCGCGCCGGCCACATGCATGGCATAGAGCACTTCGGGATGGATGCCTTCCCCACGGAACGGCGTTGAACAGGCGATGACGGTCTTGACGCCCGCCGCCTTGGCGGTCGCAACCGACATGTAGGCCGAGGCGATATGGGCATAGCGCCCGGTGGGCACGTAGCAGCCGGCGACGTTCACCGGCACCATGCGCTGGCCCGCCATCATGCCGGTGATGGGCGCGATGGAGAAGTCGGTGATGGAGGCGCGTTGCGCCTCGGCGAAGAGGCGCACCTGGGCGGCGGCGAAGCGGATGTCCTCCTTGACGCCGGACGGAATGTCGCGCGTGCGCCGCTCGATCTCTTCGGCGGTCACGAGGATGGGGCCCGACCAGCGGTCGAGCTTGAGCGCGTAGTCCTTCACTGCGTCTTCGCCGCGCCGGTCGATCTCGGCCAGCATTTCCGTCACCACCTTGCGGGCGGTCTCGGTCTCGGTCTCAGGCGACTTGGACGCCTTTTTCAGGTAGATCATGGATCACTCAATGCGGCAGGATGACCGCCGGCTTGATGCGCCGGCCGGACGAGAAGTCGTTGAACAGTTCGGGCAGCCCCTGGAGTCCGGCGGAGGCATCGACAAAGCGGGCATAGATGGCGCGATCCGCCCGGAACAAGGCGAGATTCTCCTCGTACTCACTTTTCGGGAAGTAGAACGAGCGGATGTAGAAGAAGTCCTTGCGCCGGATGGTCCGGGTTTCTTCCACATCCCAACGCTCGGCCTCGCCGATCTGCACGACGGCACCGAGCGGGGCGACGGATTCGAGCGCGAGCTGGCGCGCTGCGGCCTTTCCCGAAGCCTCGACGATCAGCGGGTAACGCCGGGGCAGAGCGTCCGGCGCCACCGGCCGCGCGCCGACCTCCTCGGCGAAGCGTCGGCGATGCTCCGCCGGCTCGACGACGTCGACCAGCGGATACCCCA
>DAOMXN010000258.1:0-2981 GCA_035437025.1 Beijerinckiaceae bacterium
GGTCAGGCCGGTCGGTGTGGCCAGGGCGTTTCGGGCACCGGCGTCAGCGGCGGCCGGCCCTCAGCGATGGCGTAGATGTTGTCCATGACGAGTTGCGCCATCAACCCTCGGGTGTGATGCGAGGCGGACGCAACGTGGGGCAGCAGGGTGACATTGTCGAGATCGAGCAGCGCCCGAGGAACCTGCGGTTCGTTTTCGAACACATCCAGTCCGGCACCGAGGATCTTGCGTTCTACGAGCATTTCGATCAGCGCTGGCTCGTCCACGACGGAACCGCGCGCCACGTTGATCAGGACGCCGTCGGGTCCGAGTGCTTCAAGGACCTGCCGGTTGATCATGCGATAGGTCGATGGTCCGCCCGGCACGATCACCATCAGGATATCGACGGCGCGCGCCATCTCCACGAGGTCGGCATAATAGGGCATGTCGACGTCCGCCTGTTGGCTACGTCCATGATAACACAGAGCAATATCGAATGCGGCGGCCCGTTTGGCGATGGCCTTGCCAATGCGACCGAGCCCGACGATGCCCATTTTCCGGCCGCGCAGCGAGGCTGTCAGCGGGAAGTTGCCCTTGAGCCAATGGCCGTCTCGCAGGTGCTTTTCGGCCTGCGGGAACTTTCGAACCGTCGAAATCAGCAGTCCGATGGCCGAATCCGCCACTTCGTCGCTCAGAACATCCGGCGTGTTGGTCACGACGATGCCCCGCCGGCCCGCTTCCGCCGCATCGACCATGTCGTAGCCGACGCCGAAGTTCGAGATGATCTTCAGGTTTGGCAGACGGTCGAGAAAGGTCGCGCCCACCCTGGAACCGAAGCCGCCGGCAAGCCCTTGAATTCTGGCGCCTTCTCGATCCAGAAAAGCCTCCGGCGCATCGATCTTCCACAAGTGATGCGTGCGAAACCGATTGGCAAGGCCATCGAGGATCATCGGCATCATCGGGCCGGCGATCAGGATTTCAAAACCGGACAAACGCTTCCCCCGTGCGTGCGACATGAATCGCCGACAAGCGTAGCGCCGCCGCCGCCTGTATGACAACTGGCAAGCTGCCCGGGTGTCGCGGCTTCAGGCGTTGTGCGGGTCGTCCTCGTCCGCCTCGTGATCAGCATCGGCGTCGTTGCTCGAGAGCGCCTTGGCCGCGCGCTTGAGGAGCTTGCGCAGGCGGCGCTGTTCCTTGCCGTCGAAATGGGCTAGCAGATCCTCTTCCACGGCATCGATGCGGGAAGCGAGATCCGCGGTGCGGCGACGGCCTTCCTTGGTGAGGGCCACCGTCGACCGGCGCGCATCGTTCTCGTGCTCGGCGCGCCGGACCAAACCTTGCAGGGCCAGCCGCTGCAGGGTCTTCGAGATCGTCGGCGGCCGCACCAGAAGGTCGCGCGCGAGCTGGCCAACCGTCATGTCGTCGCCGGCTTCCAAAGCGAACAGAACCTGCTCCTGTCCCGGAAACAGGCCGAGGTCCTGGATCGCGGCGGCCACGCGGGCACGGTGCATGCGTGCGGCCAATTGCAGGTGGTGGCCGATGGATTTGCCCTTGAGTTCCGTCATTGCGCCCGCTTATTGCTGCCGGAATAAATCGGTCCGCTTGAAGACAAGCACAAATCCGACCGTCGGAGCAATTATGACCGCTCAAGACGACAGTCTTGTGACGCTGGATGTGACAGGCATGACCTGCGCCGCCTGTTCGGCGCGGGTCGAGCGCGCCCTGCAGGCCATTGATGGTGTGACGAGCGCTGCGGTCAGCCTGCCCCTGGAGCGCGCCGACATCCATGTGTCGGGCCGGGTGCCGGTTTCGCACCTTGTCGAGGCTGTCGAGGCGAGCGGCTATCATGCCGTGTTGCGCGGTCAGGACACCGAGGGCCGACGCCTCGCCCGGCAGGAGCGGGAACGTCAGCACGGGGAGGACCGGCGCAGCACGCGGCTGCTTGCCGGCCTCGCCGCGGCGATTGCGACGCCGTTCCTGATCGACATGGTGGTCGGGGTCTTGTCCGGAACAGGGCATGTTCTGGTACCCTGGCTGCAAGCGCTTCTCGCTACGCTTTGCCAGTTGGCCTGCGGGGCGCGGTTCTATCGCGGCGCCTGGTTCGCGATGCGTGCGGGCGCCCCGAACATGGACGTTCTGGTGGCGATCGGCACGTCGGCCGCCTACGGGCTCAGCCTGTTCCACTGGCTTGCCGATCGTGCGCACCATGGCGGGCTCTATTTCGAAGCATCCGTGGCCATCCTAGCCTTTGTGCTCATCGGCAAAGTGCTGGAGGGCGAGGCGAAAACCGGGACCAATGCCGCGCTGAGGGCTCTCGCCGCCGCCACCCCCCAGCGGGCGGTGCGGCTGAACGGCGAGCGTGAGGAGGAAGTCCGCGCCGACCAGCTCAGGCCGGGCGATCACGTCGTGCTGCGACCGGGTTCGGCGGCTCCCGTGGATGGACGCATCGTTTCAGGAGCGGCGGCCTTCGATGAATCCCTGATCACCGGCGAGAGCCTGCCGGTCAGCAGGGCGGCTGGCGATGCCGTGGTCGCCGGCAGCGTCGCCAGCGGCGGCAAGGTTGTTGTCGAAGTCGTCACCACCGGGGACGATACGCGTCTGCAACGCATCGCCCGGCTGATCGAGGATGCGGAAATCTCCAAGTCGCCGATCCAGCAACTGGCGGACCGAATCTCGGCGGTATTCGTTCCGGCGGTGATGGCTGTCGCGGCGCTGAGCGGCGTGGCATGGCTCCTGTGGGGATCGAGCGTCGAGCATGCGGTCCTGGTTACGGTCAGCGTGCTGGTGGTGGCCTGCCCCTGCGCTCTCGGTCTGGCCACGCCGATAGCACTCGTCGCAGGGGCGAACGCCGCGGCGCGCGCCGGGCTGATCGTTACGGAATACGCCGCACTGGAGGCCGCAGGCCGGGTGAGCCGCGTGGCGTTCGACAAGACCGGGACCCTGACTCTCGGTGCTCCGAGCGTGGTCGCCAGCGCCGCGACCGAAGCCGGCCGCGACACGCT
>DAOMXN010000259.1:0-2868 GCA_035437025.1 Beijerinckiaceae bacterium
TGGAGGCCCCGCCCTCGCGCGAGCCGTAGCTGATGCTCTCGGGCGGCGCGGTTCCCGGTTTGAACGCCTCCAGGATGGTGTTGCCGTCGCTTCCGCCCGCGCGCTGTCCAGTGCTGGCGTTGACGCGGATCAGCTTCATCTGCGGCGGAATGCGGAACTTCAGGTCAGGCTTGCCGGCCAGGGCGATCTTCATGAAGTCACGGAAGATCGGCGCGGCGTATTGGCCTGCCGTCGCGGAATCCCCCAGCGACTTCGGCTTGTCGAAGCCGAGATAAACGCCGACCGCGAGATCGGGAGAATACCCGACGAACCACACGTCCTTCGCATCGTTGGTGGTGCCGGTCTTGCCGGCGATCGTGCGATTGACTTCCTTGATCACCGTCGCGGTGCCGCGCTGGACCACGCCTTCCATAATCGAGGTGATCTGGTAGGCCGACATCGGGTCGATCACCTGCTCGCGCTTGTCGACGATCTTCGGCTCGTCCTGACCGCGCCATTCCTCCGCCTTGCACAGGGCGCACTGGCGCTCGTCGTGCTTGTAGATGGTCTGGCCCCAGCGATCCTGGATTCGGTCGATCATCGTCGGCTTGATGCGCCTTCCACCGTTGGCGAACATCGAATAGGCCGCCGTCATGCGCAGCACCGTCGTCTCGCCAGCGCCGAGCGACATGGCAAGCACCGGCAGCATGTCGTCATAGACGCCGAAGCGCTTGGCATATTCCGCCACCAGCGGCATGCCGAGATCGCGCGCCAGACGCACGGTCATCAGGTTCTTGGAAAACGTGATGCCGTAACGCAGCGTGCGCGGTCCGGTGAACTTGCCGTCGTAGTTTTCCGGCCGCCAGACGCCGACGCCCGGTCCCTGGTCGACCTCGATCGGCTCGTCCATCACGATGCTGGACGGGGTGTAGCCGTTGTCGAGCGCCGTCGCGTAGACAAACGGCTTGAACGAGGAGCCGGGCTGGCGCAGGGCCTGCGTGGCGCGATTGAACTCGCTCATCTCGAAAGAGAAGCCACCGACCATGGCGACGATGCGCCCGGTATGCGGGTCCATCGCCACGAGCGCGCCGGAAATCTCCGGCACCTGCCGCAGCCGGAATTGATTCTGCGTATTGGCCACGGGTTCGACGTAGATCACATCGCCCGGGGCAAGGACCGTAGTGATGGTACGCCGCGTCCAGGCAACGCCGGCGGGCGGGATAATGCCGGTCTCGCGTGCCTTTGACAGCGAGCCGTTCGCTTCGCGCCGGGGTTGCAGGCCGATCCGCGCGCCTGCCGCGGTCACGTCCAGCACCATGGCGATCTGCCAGGGTTGCACGTCGGAATAGACCGGCGCCTCCGCCAGCGCGAGGCCCCAGTCGCCGCCCGGAGGCCGCTTCACCACAGCGCCGCGCCATCCCCGCGCCTCGTCGTAGCGGACAAGACCGTCCGCAAGGGTCTTGCGCGCGGCCACCTGAAGCTTGGTGTCCAGCGTCGAGCGCACGGACAGGCCACCTTCATAGAGCTTCTTGGAGCCGTAACGCTCGGCGAGTTCGCGGCGGACCTCCTCGGCGAAGAAGCCGGCGGCATAGGTGTTGGGCGAGAGCTGGCGCAGCTGGATCGTCAGCGGCTCCGCCTTTGCCTTGGCCCCGGCCTCGCGGTCGATGTAGCCGTTCTCGACCATGCGATCGATGACGTAGTTGCGGCGGATGATGGCCGCGTCGCGCTGGTTCACCGGGTGATAGTTGCTCGGCGCCTTGGGCAGCGCCGCGAGATAGGCCGCCTCGGGGATCGTCAGTTCGTGAACCGACTTGCCGTAGTAGTTCAGCGCCGCCGCCGCGACACCGTAATTGCCCAGGCCGAGATAGATCTGGTTCAGGTAGAGTTCGAGGATCTTGTCCTTCGAAAAGGTCGATTCCAGCCGGAATGCCACCAGCATTTCGCGGATCTTGCGCTCGTAGCTCTGCTCCGGCGACAGGAAGAAGTTCTTGGCCACCTGCTGCGTGATCGTCGAAGCACCCTGCTGACGGCCGCCCGAAGAGCGCTTGAGGTTGGAAAGCAGCGCACGCGCGATACCTTCGGGATCGACGCCGGCGTGCTTATAGAAGTTCTTGTCTTCCGCCGCGAGGAACGCGTCCTTGAGCAGCTTCGGCATGGCCTGGATGGGCAGGTAGAGCCGGCGTTCCTTCGCGTACTCCGCCAGCAGGCTGCCGTCCGAGGCATGCACGCGGGTCATCACCGGCGGCTCGTACTTCTCGAGCTGGGCATGATCCGGCAGGTCCTTGGAATAATAGCTGACCAGTATTGCCGCAGCGGCAACGCCGACAAGCGCGACCAGCGTACCGGTCGCGAACAGCATTGCAAAAAAACGTCCGATCAGCCGCATCCAAACCTACCCGCAACAGGCTTGAGAACCGAAAAGTACACGATTCCCGCCCACTCTGCCACGCACAGAGCGGAAGGAAAGCGCCAGACACCCTTCGCGCTTTCCCTTCAAGTCACAAGCAGGCGATTTCATGGCTTCGCGCCGGAATTGGCCTGCCCTGTGGCATTTTCGCCAATGTACTTTTCCACCGCGTCGGCGATCGACTCCGCCATTGCTGCGCGCCAGTCGCTCGTCTTCATCAGCCGTGCATCCTCGCTGGACGACAGATACCCCACTTCCACCAGCACGGATGGCACGTCATGGGCCTTGAGCACGCGAAAGCCGGCGGAGCGGAGCGGGTTCTTGTGCACAGCGGTACGGTTCTGCAGCGAACCGACGAGATGGCGCGCCAGCGACAGCGAGAACTGGCGCGTCTCGCGCCGGGTCAGGTCGAACAGGATGTCGCCGACCACTTCCTGGTCTTCCTTGCTTTCGACGCCGGCGACCAGATCCGCCTTGTTTTC
>DAOMXN010000260.1:0-2858 GCA_035437025.1 Beijerinckiaceae bacterium
GTAGCGGATGGCGCGGCCGTCGCCGAGGATGTAGTACAGCCGGCGCTCGATGGTGTTCACGATGATCGTGCCGGGCGCATATTTCGAGGAATAGGAAATCTCCTCGCGCGGGATCGGCGTCGCCTTCACGCGGGTGTCCTGATAGGGCAGGATCGGCTCGCGTGTCAGCGGATCGATTTCATAAGCCAGTGCGACCGGCGCGAAAACCGCAGCCAGCGCGAATCCCAGGATTGCCGTCTTCAATCGACGCATCGCCTTGCAACCTTTCAAGAAATATCGGCGGACGAATCCGCGCCCCCGCACGCGGTTGTGGATCGCTGCCTCGATTTTGACAAGATCGGGAGGCCCCGATCACGAGGGTTGTGAACGCACCGGGCCGCGAGCGTGGCCGTCCTGCAACAGTCTCTGGTGGGCCGGAATGGCCAGGATCGCCGTGCGTCGGGGCACGACGATCGCGCGCTCCGTGCCATGGCACGCCAGGCCCTCCGTGATGGGTTCTTGACTTCGCCGCACTCCATCCCTACGAAGCCCCAACCTTGTCGGGCGCGTAGCTCAGCGGAAGAGCACTTCGTTCACACCGAAGGGGTCACAGGTTCGATCCCTGTCGCGCCCACCATTCCTTCAAAGACGCTAATCTCTTGATTCGCATTGGAAATGTGCAAATTTCGCACTTGTCCTCGCGCCGTCATGTCGGCTACCCGATCCTGGATTCGGCAACCGGCAGGCGGGACTCGCGTATGCCTGTGCGGCAGGAGCACAGCCACGATGCGCCCGGACCGGGACGTCAGTTGGCCCAGAACACCAGCTCGTCGTCCGGCCGGACCTCGACGTTCAGCGGTTTGTCGATGAGGACCGGGGCCTCCATGAGGGACGGGAAGGACGGCGGCACCTGCTGGCCGTCGATCTCGGCGAGCGCCTTGCGCAATTCCTCAAGCTTGGCCGGATGGCTGCGGCTGAGGTCGTTCTTCTCCAGCGGGTCGGTCGACAGGTCGAACAGCCAGACCTTGTTGGGGCGCTCCGACACCTGGAGCTTCCAGTTTCCGGACAAGACGACCTTGTAATGGCCGCTGCGCCAGTACAGCGCCTTGTGCGGCTCTCCCGTCCGCGCCCCCGTGACATACGGCACGAGGTTGACACCGTCGATCGTCCGGTCGCTTGGCACCGCCGCCTCGGCCGCCGCCACGGCGGTGGTGAAGATATCGACGTGGCCGATCGGCTTCTCGTAGCGGACGCCGGCGGGGATGCGCGCCGGCCATTTCATGAAGTAGGGCACGCGCAGCCCGCCTTCGAAGAACGTCGCCTTCCAGCCCCGGAAGGGCTTGTTGAGGTCGGGAAGCCCGACGTAATTCGCCCCGCCGTTGTCGCTGGAGAAGATGACCAGCGTGTTGTCCTCCAGCCCCTGCGCCTTCAGGGCGTCGAGCACGACGCCGACGCTCCGGTCGAGCGCGCGGATCATCGCGCCATAGACGCGCAGCCGGTGGTCCGCGATATGCGCCAGCGCGTCGTAGTCGGATTTCAGGGCCTGCAACGGCGTGTGCGGGGCGTTGTAGGCGAGATACATCATGAAGGGGCGGTTGCGGTTCGCTTCGATCGCCCGCGCCGCCTCGCGGCCGAGGTAGTCGGTCATGTACAGGTCGGGCTGGAACGAGGGGCCGCCGTTGTAGCGGATCGCATGCCGGAGGTTCGCCCACAGGAACTTGTCGATCGGGTCGAACTCCTGCTTCGAATTCACGACGCGCGGATCGTTCTCCGGCAGGAACATCGCCGCGCCTTCATGGAAGGCCAGGGCCTCGTCGAACCCCCGGGCCGACGGACGCGCCGTTTCCGTGCCGCCGAGATGCCACTTGCCGAGCATCACCGTGTGATAGCCCCGGGACTTCAGCGCCTGTCCGATCATGACCTCTGACTGAGGCACGACCAGATCGTTGATATTTTTTGGGAAATCCTTCTCCCGGTCAGCGTGGTAGTGGCCCGGTGTCGTCCCCGCCAGCTTGTAGCTCGCGACCAGTCTGGAGAACTGCTTCGGCGTTGGCGTGAACTCGAAGCCGAACCGCGTGGCGTAACGGCCGGTCATGATCGCGGCGCGCGAGGGCGCGCAGGTGGCGTTGCCCGCATAGCCCTGCATGAAGCTGACGCCGTCGCGAGCGATCGAGTCGATGCGCGGGGTCGGCACGCTGCCTCCGGCGACACCCCCGCCATTGAAGGTCACGTCATTCCAGCCGAGATCATCGGCGAGGATGACGATGATGTTCGGCGGGCGCTCGGAGGCCGTCCTTGCCGCCGTGTCGGGTCCGCGATTCCACGCGATGGGGCGATGCGACTGCAGCGGGTCGCGGAAGCTCTCCACCAGACCGGGCAGGTAATAGAAGTATCGGCTGAACAGCTGCCAGCCCGCGAGGCCAACCACGACCAGGCTCAGCAGGGCGATCCTGCCTTTCGTCCAGCGCATGCGCTCCCCCTCCGCGTCGCGGCGCCCGTCGCCGAATGGTCGCAGGCGCCGACGCATCCTATCCCAACCGATTGCCGTGTCGACACATGCCGTATGGCTTGACGGCCCTTGGCCAGCGCGTCCAGTCTGCGCCGATGGAGTACATGGGTCCAGCACCGGCAGGAAAGTCGACCGGCAGGGCGCGACAGGGCGCGGTCGCCAGCCTGCGCTCCGCCCTTTTCCTGCATCTGCGGATTGCGGGCAGGAGCCCGTGAAGGTCCTGCGCCTTTCCGCCGTCGCGCTTCTCGCGCTGGCAGTGGCTGGCATCCATGGGCTCGCCGTCCTTCCCCTCTGGACGCATCTCACCGAGACTCGCGCCGAGATCGACGCCCGGCGTGAGACGGCGGCGCGCCTCAAGGCGGCCGCGGCG
>DAOMXN010000261.1:0-2689 GCA_035437025.1 Beijerinckiaceae bacterium
GAGGGCGCGCGCTTGCTGGCCGCCGGAGGGCGCGTGCTGTGCGTCTGCGCGCAGGCGCCGACCGCAGAGGAGGCGCGTCGACTCGCCTATGCCGGAGTCGGAGCTATCGACTGGCCTGAAGGATTCTGCCGCCGCGACATCGCCTTGAGGGCGCTTGGGCGCTGACGGTCGATTTGCCGCAGAGCACCAAGGCCCTGGGTTAGCGGAACGTTTACGTCAGGCACCTAGCGTTTCCCGCGAACACTCGCGGAGCCGCGACCATGGAATTTCTCACGACGCGACTGGAGAACTTTCTCAATGTCGCCTGGACTGTCTTCATTTCCATCGGCTCGACGTTCTCCCTGACCTCGCTGGCTTGCGCCTTCCTGGTGTCCGCCGGGTATGTGGCGTGGCGCCGGCACAGCCGCGGGCGCGCCGTGAAGCTGCGCACGGTCCTCGCCGGCATGTTCCCGAAGAGGATCTGGCGCGGCGCGTCGATGACCGCCGACCTCTGGCTGTTCTTCCTCAATGCCTTCGTCATGGGCGCCATTGTCGGCTGGGCGGTGCTGTCCTTCCATTTCCTCGGCGGCTGGATCACCGATGGCCTCAACGCCGCCTTCGGACCGCGCGCCCCCACGGCCATGCCGGAATGGATGGCACGGGCCCTGTTCACGCTCGTCTTGTTCCTAGCCTACGAGTTTGGCTACTGGCTGGAACACTGGATCAGCCACCGCGTGCCATTCCTTTGGGAGTTCCACAAGGTCCATCACTCCGCCGAGCACCTGACGCCGCTCACAGTCTGGCGCATGCATCCCGTCAATACGGTGCTTTTCGCCAACGTGGTGGGCGTCGTGCTGGCCATCGCGGGAAGCGTCGCGGCCTGGCTACTCGGCGGTCCGCTGACCGAATACGCCTATTCCGGAACCAATGTGATCCTCATCGTGTTCGTGCACCTCTACCTGCACCTCCAGCATTCCCACATCTGGATATCTTTCACCGGATGGGCGGGTCGCATCTTCATGAGCCCGGCCCATCACCAGATCCACCACTCGACGAACCCGCTGCATTTCGATCGCAACATGGGCAGTTGCCTGTCACTGTTCGACTGGCTGTTCGGCACGCTGCACGTGCCCGCAAGGCAACCGGAGAAGCTGAGTTTCGGCATCGAGGCCGAGGGCGATGTCAACACCATCACCGCGACGCTGGTGACGCCCTTCGTCGATTCGGGCCGGCAACTGGCGAAGCTCGCCACCGGCGGTTCCGCGAACCAGGAGCCCGTGCCTCACCCGCGTTCCGACGCGCCGTTGTCATCGACCTGACGCAGGAATACCGTATTCGCATCCAGAATGCCTGTAGGAAACGGTCCTGGGACGCGGACGGGAACCATGTCTGTAGATGCTGTCGCTGCGGCGAGACGGGGTGCGCGCGCCCTGCGCTTTCCTGCCATTCTCCCTGGGCGCCGGGTGGTCCGGGACCTTGACGGACTCCCGCAAGTTCTTGGGCGAATCGGCTCGCTCGAAGTGCGGCTGGCCGTAACGGCGCAAGACATCCGCCGCGCCCAGCGCCTGCGCTATGCCGTGTTCTACGAAGAGATGTCCGCCACCCCGAGCGCGAAAGCCCGGCTCTCGCGGCGCGACAGCGATCCGTTTGACCGGATCTGCGACCACCTGTTGGTGATCGACCATGCGTTTCGCCGCACCCCAGGCGCGCGTCCGCGCGCGAAAGTGGTCGGCACCTACCGCCTGTTGCGGCAGGCATGCGCCGAGCGCAATGGCGGCTTCTATTCGGCGGCGGAGTTCGACCTGCGCGGCCTGATCGCCGCGCATCCCGGCCAGCATATCCTGGAACTTGGCCGATCCTGCGTGCTCAAGCCCTATCGCAACAAGCGCACGGTCGAGTTGCTCTGGCATGGCATCTGGCGCTACGTGCGCCATCATGACGTCGACCTGATGGTCGGCTGCGCCAGCCTCGAGGGCACGGATCCGGCCGAACTCGCGGTGCATCTCAGTTTCCTCCACCATCATGCCCGCGCCCCGGCGGAATGGCAGGTTTCCGCGCTGCCGTCCCGCTATGTCGGCATGAACCGCCTGCGTCCCGAAGCCTTCGACGCCAAGAAGGCGCTTGCCAGCCTGCCGCCGCTCATCAAGGGCTATCTGCGGCTCGGCGCGCGCTACGGCGAGGGCGCCGTCGTCGACCGGCAGTTCGGCACGACGGATGTGTTCGTGGTGCTGCGCGTCGCCGACATCAACCCGCGCTACATCGAGTTCTACGGCGAAAACGCCGAACGCCACGCAGCCTGAGCGTCAAACAAGCGACGCCAGCCCCTCGCGATAGGTCGGATAGCGCAGCGGCAATCCCAGTTCCTCGCGCAGGGCCTGGTTCGAGACGCGCTTGTTCTCGGCATAGAACGTGCTCTGCATCGCAGACAGGGCTGCCCGCTCGAAAGGCTCCTCGGGCGGCGGCGGCATGCCGAGCAGCCCTGCGGCGTAGGCGACAACGTCCTGCGGCGGTGTGGGTTCATTGTCGGCAACGTTCCAGATTCGCCGGCACCCGCGATAGGCAAGCAGGGCTGCGCAGGTCGCGGCGATGTCGTCGACATGGATGCGGTTGAACACCTGACCCGGCTTGATGATCCGCCGCGCCTTCCCGGCGCGCAGGCTATCGACCTGGCTGCTGCCGGGCCCATAGATGCCGGCGAGACGCAACAGGT
>DAOMXN010000262.1:0-2639 GCA_035437025.1 Beijerinckiaceae bacterium
CAGGGGCGCGAGGTCACGACGAAACCGCGCCGCGCGTCCGGGTCCGTCCAGCCAGCGCCACAGGACATAGCCGAGCAGCACGTAGCAGCCGAGCAGCGCCACCTGATCCGGCGTCGCCACCATCATCGCGCCGCTCGCGCCGGCCAGCATGCCATAACGCCAGGATGACCGGTCGAGAGCACGCGCCAGCAGCCAGAGCGTCAGGCCGAATTCGGCGAAGTTGAAGACCTGACCGACATGCTGGATGCGCCAGGCCGCCCCCGCCCCGAAGGCGAAGGCAAGCGCCGCCACCATCGCGCCCGCCGGATGCCAGCCGCGATCTTTGAAAAACATCAGGATGGCAAAGCCGCCGACGCCGAGATGGGCGAGCACCAGGGCATCGAGGACCCAGAATGGCGGATCGGGGACCAGCCAGGCCACGAGGAAGGCCGGCGAGAAGATGAGGGATTGCGGATCGGCGATCTGCGGCGCACCGCCGAAAACGTTGGGCGTCCAGAACGGCGACTGGCCCTCATGAAGGGACTTGGCGAGAAACTGGAACTGCGCCTGGAAATGCGCCTTGGCGTCGTAGGGAATGGTGACGCGGCCCGTCAGCCAGGGCATGCCGAATGCCAGCCAGGCCAGCGCGAAGGCCAGCGCGACCAGCCAGAAGCCGCGCCGGCTCCACAGCGCCTGGGGCTGCGCGAAGGCGTCGGGCGCTTTCTCACGCATGAGGCCTGGTTCCAATCACACGCCCGATGCCGGGTTTCACGAAGTTGTGATCTTATACAACACCCTTCCTGAACCGGGCGCAAGAATTCCGTTCATCGCCCGTGCATCCCGGCTTGCGGCTGGCCAGTCCTGCGTGCCGCGAATGGCGGCTGCCCCCATGCCGCAAGGTTCCCCGCTTTGCGCCGAAGCGTCAGTCCGGAACAGTCGTGACCTTTACTGTTGCGGTGACACGGCGAGCCCTTTCTGCAACCGGAGATGCGTACTGGCCTGACCGTTGGCGATAACCGTGCCGACTTCGCGGCCGGCAGTCCCCGGCCATCGGCGGGCCGCCGGCGCGGCTATCGCGGCGACGCCAAGACTCGGCTTGGCAAGCTCCGAGAATTGGTGTGAAAGGAACTGGGGCTTGCACTGTGGCGTGCGGGGGTAGGGTATGAAACTGGTTCGTTATGGCCGTCCGGGCAAGGAAAAACCCGGTATTGTGGATTCGCAGGGGCGCATTCGCGATCTTTCCAAGCATGTGAAAGACCTGTCGGGCGAGGGCCTGTCGCCGAAGTCTCTGGCCAAGCTCGCCAAGCTGAAGGTCGACCGTTTGCCGCTGGTGCGCGGCAAGCCGAGGCTCGGCCCCTGTGTCGGCAATGTCGGCAATTTCATCGCGGTCGGGCTGAACTATGCCGACCATGCGGCGGAAACGGGCGCGCCGATCCCGAAGGAGCCGATCCTCTTCAACAAGGCGACGAGCTGCATCATCGGTCCGTATGACGAAGTCGTGCTGCCCAAGGGTTCGAAGAAGACCGACTGGGAAGTCGAGCTTGTCATCATCATCGGCTCGCGGGCTTCCTACGTCTCGGAAAAGGATGCGCTGAACCACGTCGCGGGCTACTGCGTCTGCAACGACGTGTCGGAGCGCGAGTTCCAGACGGAGCGCGGCGGACAGTGGATGAAGGGCAAGGGCTGCCCGACCTTCGGCCCCATCGGGCCGTGGCTCGTTACCAGGGATGAGATCAAGGACGTGCAGAAGCTGTCGATGTGGCTCGACGTCAACGACGAGCGCATGCAGACCGGCAGCACGGCGACGATGATCTTCCCGGTCAAGCACCTCGTCAGCTACATCTCGCAGTTCATGATCCTGGAGCCGGGCGACATCATCACCACCGGCACGCCGCCGGGCGTGGGCCTGGGCATGAAGCCGCCGCGCTACCTGAAGGCCGGCGACGTTGTCCGCCTCGGCATCGAGGGCCTCGGTGAGCAGAAGCAGGTGATTTCGCCTCATCGCGCGGTGTGAGGCGGCGGGCGCACGCAGCGCCCGACATCCCGGGCGAGCGATCGCGACGCCCGGGTCGCGATTCGCCCCTCACACGCCCAACATCAGCCTGAGGTTCTGCACGGCCGCGCCCGATGCGCCCTTGCCGAGATTGTCGAGCCGCGCCACCAGCACCGCCTGACGCCGCGCCTCGTTGCCGAAGACGCGCAGTTCCATGCGGTTGCTGTCGTTCAGCGCCTCGGCTTCCAGCTTGCCAGACTTGAGCGCGCCGTCGCCTTCGCCCGCCACCGCGATCCACTCCGATCCCTTGTAGCGCGCGGCAAGCGCCGCCTGCAGGTCGGCCGCCCGGGGCTTGCCCGGCAGCGTGTCGAGATGCAGCGGCACGCTCACCAGCATGCCCTGCCGGAAGTTGCCGACGGAGGGCACGAAGATCGGCCGCCGGGTCAGGCCGGAATAGAGCTGCAGCTCCGGCAGGTGCTTGTGTTCCAGCGCGAGGCCGTACAGTTCGAAGGCAGGCGCAGCCCCCTTCTCGTAGGCCTCGATCATCGACTTGCCGCCACCGGAGTAACCGGAGACAGCATTGACCGTGACCGGATGGTCAGCCGACATCAGGCCGGCGTCGACCAGCGGCCGCAGCAACGCGATGCCGCCCGTGGGATAGCAGCCC
>DAOMXN010000263.1:0-2580 GCA_035437025.1 Beijerinckiaceae bacterium
TTCTCACCGCTGCCAACCGATTGGCAATGCGCCACCCATTGCCGCGAATCCGCCTCGCCAGCCGTGGTGTCCCCGGCCGCGCCGCTCGGTCATTTCCTCGACGCGCGCCTTCTGCTTCTCGTCGAGCTGGGCATAGAAGGTCTTCGCCGGAGCCACGGACTTTTCTGCCGCGTCGGCGGCCTTGCGCAGAACGGCGGCCAGCTTCTCCAGCTTCTCCGGGGCAGGGGCCGAACGGGCGGAGAAGTTATTGCAGGCCTCCTGCTTCACCTGCTCAAGCGCAGGAAGCAGCACATCGGCCAGCTTGTCGAATTCCGCCGACTGGCCGGCATTGAGGTTCAGGTCGGCCTTGACCCAGGCGCGGGCCACGGGGGCATAGCGCTGGGGTTCGCTCGAACAGAAGCGGGCGAACCGGGCGCCGCGTTCCATCATGCCGCCGCCGCGATGCCAGCCGTGCCCCTCCCAGCCGGGACCGCCGCGTCCCCATCCCGGACCGCCGCTCCAGCCCGGACCGTATTGCGCGCTCACCGCAGTCACGCCGGCGAGCACGAGACCTGCGCCCACCACTACCGTAGTGATCGGGCGCGCCTTGATGAACTGCATGAATCTGGACATCTGCAAGCCTCATATCTTGTCGCTTGTCACCCATGGACAAAGATAGGAGCGCAACCGGCAGGCGCAACTTAAGGATATTTCATGTTGAGACAGATCAATTTCCGGCTGCACCTCCGGCTTGTTGTGCGTCGGGCCTCCGGATGCTGGCGACAGCGTGACGTCTCTTTCGCGAACGCTCTCTCAAGCCGTTGATTTCATGACCTTCTCCTGGGGGATCGCGCACCGCGTAAACCCGGCCTTAACTCTGATCGGTCAGGATGACTCGCAATCAAGGGCAGGGTCCATGCGCTCCTATCTCACGCTTCTGTCATCCAGTTCCGCCGTTCGCGACTATGCCGTGGCGGGCATCGTGCTGACGGTGCTGTCGCTGGTCGGCTTCCATTCGCTCAGCGCTTTCATCGAGAGCACGCAGCAATCGGTGCGGGTGCAGACCGCGAAAATCGAGAAGAAGGACGAGGCGACGCGCCAGTACACGGTGACGCGCTCGGTCCTAGACGACCAGGTCGCGACCGGGTCGATCGCGGGCGGCAAGGGGCGTCCGATCATCCTGGATCCCTGCACCGGGCAGATCAAAAGCAAGTGATCCGGCGTCCCGCGTTGGGCTGCCACGCGCCTGTCGCATAGATAAAGTCATTGATTTTTCATGCCGACTCCGTCATGGAGGCGTCGTGCTCGCGGCATAATGCGTATGCTGCGGGCGACATGCACGTACGGCGGGCCATGCCGGTCCGCATTTGGCGCGTCCCCGGGACGCTCCGGAAAGAACGGACCGATGAATTTCTCTGACCTCGGGCTCAGCGAGCGCGTGCTCGCGGCCGTGGAAGCCTCCGGCTACACCACACCCACTCCCATCCAGGCGCAGGCCATCCCGCATGTGCTGCAGCGGCGCGACGTGCTCGGCATCGCCCAGACCGGCACCGGCAAGACGGCGGCCTTCACGCTGCCGATGCTGTCGATTCTCGAAAACGGGCGCGCCCGGGCGCGGATGCCGCGCACGCTGATTCTCGAACCGACGCGCGAACTCGCGGCGCAGGTCGAGGAGAGCTTCAACAAGTATTCCGGCAACCAGAAGCTCAATGTCGCGCTGCTGATCGGCGGCGTGTCGTTCGGCGACCAGGATGCCAAGATCACGCGCGGCGTCGACGTGCTGATCGCCACCCCCGGCCGCCTGCTGGACCATTTCGAGCGCGGCAAGCTGCTGCTGACCGGCATCGATATCCTCGTCATCGACGAGGCTGACCGCATGCTCGACATGGGGTTCATCCCGGACATCGAGCGCATCTGCAAGCTGGTGCCCTTCACCCGCCAGACGCTGTTCTTCACGGCCACCATGCCGCCGGAGATCCAGCGCGTCACCGAGCAATTCCTGTCGAACCCGGTGCGCGTCGAGGTCGCCCGCGCGTCGTCCACCGCATCGACGATCACGCAGAAGCTGGTCGCCTCCGGCGGCAAGGACTTCGAGAAGCGCGACACGCTGCGCCGCGTCATCCGAGAGCAGGAGAACTTCAAGAACGCCATCATCTTCGCCAATCGCAAGCGCGACGTGGCGACGCTGTGCAAGTCCCTGCAGCGGCACGGCTTCAACGCTGCGGCGATCCACGGCGACCTCGATCAGCCCGCGCGCATGGCGGCGCTGGATTCCTTCCGCAACGGCAGCATCGCGCTGCTGGTCGCCTCCGACGTGGCGGCGCGCGGGCTCGACATTCCGGATGTCAGCCACGTCTTCAACTACGACGTGCCGATCCATGCCGAGGACTATGTGCATCGCATCGGCCGCACCGGCCGCGCCGGCAAACTGGGAACGGCAATTTCCATCGTCGCCAAGGAGGACAGGAAATACCTGGCCGCCATCGAGAAGCTGATCAGCCGTGCGGTCGACTGGGACGGACCCAATGTCGACGAGTTTGTGCCTCCGCCGACCGAGGATCGCGGCGAAATCCGCAGCCTCCGGTGGCGCGGCCGGCGGAT
>DAOMXN010000264.1:0-2510 GCA_035437025.1 Beijerinckiaceae bacterium
CCGGCAGGTTTGCGCCCGAGACCAGCCGGCCGGCCGGTCCAAGCGCCGCGAAGCTGCGTGCGTCGGCCGGGATCGCCAGCAGGTCGAGCAGTTTCGTCGCGCCGCGCGGCGTGAAAGGCTGCGTCAGGATCGCGAACTGGCGCAGCGCCTCGGCGGTCACGTACAACACCGTCTCCATGCGCGCCGGATCGCTCTTTTTCAGTCTCCACGGCTCTTCGGCGGCGAAATAGCGGTTGGTATCGCCGATCAGCGCCCAGATGGCGTTGAGGATCTGGTGCAGCGCGTAATCCTTCATCGCGGCGCGACAGGTCGCGAGCGCGCCGTCAACCGCCGCCAGCAACGCCGTGTCGGCGGCCGTTAGCACTCCGCAGGCCGGAACCTTGCCGCCGCAGTTCTTGTTGATCATCGACAGCGAGCGCTGCGCCAGATTGCCGAAGTCATTGGCTAGATCGGCGTTGATGCGCCCGACGATGGCTTCATGGCTGTAGTTGCCGTCCTGGCCGAACGGCACTTCGCGCAACATGAAATAACGCACCGCATCCGGCCCATAGCCCTCCGCCAGCGTGAAGGGATCGAGCACGTTGCCGACCGACTTTGACATTTTCTCGCCCCGGTTCAGCACGAACCCATGGCAGAACACGCGTTTCGGCGGCGCGATCCCAGCCGACATCAGGAAGGCCGGCCAGAACACGGTGTGGAACCGCACGATGTCCTTGCCGATCAGGTGCAGGTCCGCCGGCCAGTATTTCCATAACTGGCTCTTCTCGTCGGGATAGCCGACACCTGTGATGTAGTTGGTCAGCGCATCGACCCAGACATACATGACGTGGCCCGGACCACCCGGAACCGGAACGCCCCAATCGAAGGTGTTGCGGCTGACCGAAAGGTCCTTGAGGCCGCGTTTGACGAAACTGAGCACCTCGTTGCGGCGCGCGTCGGGGCCGATGAAGTCAGGATTGTCTTCATAGTACTTAAGAAGGCGGTCCTGATAGGCCGAGAGGCGGAAGAAATAGCTCTCTTCCTCCACCCACTCCACTGGCGCGCCGGAAGGCGCGAACTTGCGTCCCTCGCCGTCCGTGGTGATGTCGTCCTCGTCGAAATAGGCCTCGTCGCGCACCGAATACCAGCCTGAGTATTTCGACAGGTAGATGTCGCCCGCCGCCTCCATCTTCTTCCAGATCGCCTTGGATGCCTCGTAGTGGCGCGGCTCGGAGGTGCGAATGAAGTCGTTGTTGGTGGCGTCGAAGGCCTGCCCCATCGCGCGGAAACGCGCGGCATTGCGGTCCGCGAGCTCGCGCACCGGCAACCCTTCCTTGCGGGCGGTTTGCAGCATTTTCTGGCCGTGCTCGTCCGTACCGGTCAGGAAATAGACATCCTTCCCGTCGAGGCGCTGGAAGCGCACGATCGCATCGGCCGCCATGAGTTCGTAGGCGTGGCCGACATGCGGCGCGCCGTTGGGATAGGAAATGGCGGTGGTCAGATAGAACGTCTCGGCCATGCGTCACCTGTAGCGGGCGATATGCAAGAGTGCACGCCTTCCCGCTGCGAATCCCTTATCGGATCGAGCGCATTTTTCCTATGCGCCGCTCGGTGTGCGCTCCGGGATCAGGCGATCTCCAGAACCGGCAGCCCCCAACGCGCGGCGAGGGCTTCCAGTCCGGCGCGGTGATCGCCGTAGGCGATGGCGACGTGGTGCTCCAGCGCTTCGCCGACGAGGGACCTGAGCATGCCCGACGCGCCGCCGTCGAACTTCACCACCGCCGACGTGCCGGTGAAACTCAACGGCGCCCGCACCACCTCCCCGCCGCCGATCACGAATTTCGTCGCGTTCCTGGCTTGCGAGATGCGGGCAATGGTGATGCGTCCGGGCTTCAGGGGAAACTGGTAGAGCAGCGGCATGCGGCGGTTCGAGTGGATCTGCGCCTCCGGCGCGAAGTCCGGATCGCACATGTCGAGCGGCGCCGAACCGCAGTGCCAGAACACGCCGGTATCACTCGCCGCATCGAGATCGACGATGTCGACGAGCCAGGACGAGGCGCCCGAAAGCTCCTGCAGCGCCAGCGCCGTCACCGCGCCGTAGACGTCGGCCTCGCAGGCGGCCGGAATCCGTCGTCCGTTCAGCATGCCCATCGGCCCGCAGGCCGCGCAGCCGTATTCGGTAAACATTTCCGGCCAGCAGCGAACTGCCATGCCGCACAGGGCCTTGTCCCGCGCCAGCCCGTCGAGCGAGTCGTAGACCCGCAGCGAGCGATCGAGTTGAGGCTGATCGACCTCGCCGATGCCCTTCAGCGTCTCGACCGTCCGGCGATGGCTTGCGATCCTGTCGCCTTCGGCCTTGCGCGCGCGGCCGAACACCTCGTCCAGCGCGATCGGCGCAACCTCGATGCCGGCGAGGCGGCGAAGATCGTCGGCCGCATAGCGGCAGGTGTCGAATCCGTCGGGATGGCGGCCAACAAGGCCGATGGTCTTGCCGCGCAGGGCCGCGTCCACGCGAGCCGCGGCTTCCTTGG
>DAOMXN010000265.1:0-2356 GCA_035437025.1 Beijerinckiaceae bacterium
GCGAGCATATCCGAACTGCTGGCGAGCGAGCCGCAGGTCAAGGAGGCCGCCGCGCCGCGCCCGCCAGTGCGCCCCGCGCGGGGCGCCATCGCCTTCGATGGCGTCGATTTCGCCTATCCGACCCGGCCGGAGGCGCGCACCCTGAAGGGGTTCGCGCTTGAGGTCGCGTCAGGCGAGCGGCTCGCCATCGTCGGGCCGTCCGGCGCCGGCAAGAGCACGATCCTGCAGCTCCTGCTGCGCTTCTACGATCCGCAGGCCGGGGCGATCCGCATCGATGGCGTGCCGATCCGCGACCTGTCGCTGTTCGATCTGCGCAGCCTGATCGCCCATGTGCCGCAGGAGCCGGTGATCTTCGCCGCAACGATCGCCGAGAACATTCGTCTGGGGCGCCCCGATGCCAGCGATGCGGATGTCCGCCGCGTCGCCGAGATGGCGGCGGCCCACCGGTTCATCGAGCGCCTGCCGCAGGGCTACGACACACTGATCGGCGAGCGCGGCGTGACGCTGTCAGGGGGCGAACGCCAGCGCATCGCCATCGCCCGCGCCATGCTGAGGGACGCGCCGATCCTGCTCCTCGACGAAGCGACCTCGGCGCTCGACGCCGAGAACGAACTGGCGGTACAGGCGGCGCTCGATGCCGCCATGCGGGGGCGCACCAGCCTGGTGATCGCGCACCGGCTGGCGACCATCCGCGATGCCGACCGCATCATCGTGCTCGACGCGGGCACGGTGGTGGAGAGCGGGTCGCATGCCGAACTGGTGGCAAGGAACGGGCTCTACGCCAAGCTGGCGGCCTTGCAGTTCGGCATCGGCGAGGCGGCGGGATGACGGGGGAACCGCCGCGCCAGCCGTTGCCCGGCGAGCGGGCGCGCGACATGCTGGTGCTGCTCGGCCGCTGGCGGATCGCCGCACTGCTGTTCAGCGACGAGGGGCGGATCGGCCGCCGGGCGCTCTGGTTCTACCTGCTGGCGACGATGCTGCTGGCGGCGCTGGTGTTCTTCTCGACCACGTTGCGCCAGAGCCCGCCCGTGCACATCGCTTTCGCCGTGCTGCTGCTCTATCCGAGCTACTGCGTGTTTTCCAAGCGTTTGCAGGACATCGGCGTCGCCGGTGCCTTCGCGATCGCGGTCGTCGCCATTTCCGCGCTGGACCTCGTCCTGGCGGCCAGCGGTCTGAAGCTCCGGCCGGGGCGGCTCGCGGCGCTGATGCAGATATGGGAGTGGGTCGGCCTGGCGAACATGGCCTTCGTGATGGTCGTCCTCGGCCTGTGGCCGGGCAACGACGGGGCAAACCGCTTTGGCCTGCGCGAACCGCCCTGGTGAGGCGCGTGGCTGCGCCGCGCGGCAAGAATTTCTTAACCAACGGCGCGATTGCCCGGCTTTCGCCTTTATTTGGCAAGAAGGCGTAAAGCTTGACAGTTCATTGCATCGAGAGCGCGGACCCGCAGTTCCGCTGACAGAATCGACTGGAGAAATGCCGATGTTTACCGCCGTCGTGTCGCCGAAGCTGGCGAAACTCGCCGCCGCCGCCGTGATCGCGGCTTCCCTGGGCGCCTGCGCCTCGAAGACCGAGGACCCGAACCTTGGAGCGGGCGGCGCGAATGTGCCCGGCTCGATCCAGGATTTTGTCGTCAACGTCGGTGACCGTGTGTTCTTCGAGACGGATTCGACCGAACTCACGCCTCAGGGCGTCGCCACGCTCGACAAGCAGGCGGGATGGCTCAACCGCTATCCGCGCTATAGTTTCACCATCGAAGGCCATGCCGACGAGCGCGGCACGCGCGAGTACAACTTCGCGCTCGGTGCCCGCCGCTCGGAGACGGTGCGCAACTATCTCGCCGCCAAGGGGGTTTCGGCCGGCCGCATGAAGACGATCTCCTACGGCAAGGAGCGTCCGGTCGCGGTCTGCAACGACATTTCCTGCTGGTCGCAGAACCGCCGCGCCGTGACGCTGCTGGGCGGCGCGCCAGGGTCGTGAGGCCGGATGGCACAGGAACGACCGGAACGCGCCCGGCGTTCCGGCCCCGTTCATAGTTTGGACGGAATCATCGCGATCCTGTATTCTTCATGCACGTCCCGCTCCCGATCGCCATGAAATCTCTGTCGCTCGCTCTCGTCCTGCTGGCTTCCGTCGCGGCCCCGTCGCTGGCCCAGACCCTCGATCCCGCGGAGCTCTTGCTGCGCCTTGACCGGCTGGAGGGGGAGAACCGCCGCCTGAACGGTCAGGTCGAGCAATTGCAATTCCAGATCCGCCGCCTGGAGGATCAGGTCCGCCGCTTCCAGTCGGACGTGGACTTCCGTTTCAAGGAATCGGGCGGCAAGGGCCTG
Organism: Beijerinckiaceae bacterium; assembly: GCA_035437025.1. Classification (GTDB taxonomy): domain Bacteria; phylum Pseudomonadota; class Alphaproteobacteria; order Rhizobiales; family Beijerinckiaceae; genus JAIUNP01. The sequence goes on from DAOMXN010000265.1 coordinate 2,328, forward strand.
CCGCAGGCGGCCGCCCCTCCGGCACCCGC
>DAOMXN010000266.1:0-2205 GCA_035437025.1 Beijerinckiaceae bacterium
AGGAGGGCGCTGGCTTCAAGTTCGCGCGGCGACATGGCGGCGGTGGCGGTTTGCGCATACTGGCGAGCGGCGTGATTCATGGATGTTCCTCAGGTTCTGCGGGACAGGGCGAGCGGTGCGGGTGGCTTGACGCGGGCGGCCGGGCCGTAGGCACCGCCAGGGCGATCGGCGAGTTTCTGCGACAGATCGCGCAGGATCGATTCGGATACGCTTCGGACGGTGGCGAGCACGGCCAGATTTTCGGCAAGCAGCGCCTCGAAGGCCTTGTGACGATCAAGCAGCGCGGTCCTGAGCGGTCCGGGCGGAATGGTCTGCCGACCAAGCCCGCGCAACGCTGACCCATAGGCGAGGGCCGCCTCGTCCTTGCGCCCCTGCAGCTGCAGGCCTTCGCGCAGGCGGCCCTTGCGCAGGTGATGCGATTCCTCCGCCACCAGCGCAGTCAATGTTTCGAGGTGGGCGAGCAGGCGGGCAGCCATGTCGCGCGCGTCAGATCCGGACATCGCGACTGCTCCGGTTCAGGTTCTGCAAGTGCCGATAGACCGAGGCAGCGATGCCGATGCCGTCTTTCGCGGCCATGCCCTTGGCATGCTCATCGATGAGAAACCCGCGCCAGGCGTCGGCGCCCGGTCCCGAGCCGCCGAGCGGTCCTTCGCCCGACAGGCCGGCATAGGCCTGTTCCAGCATGCTCTTGAGGAATTGCGCCTCGAAGGCCTGCGCCGTCTTCCACAGCTTTGGATCGCGAGGCTCGACGCGGTCCGACGGGCTTGCCGGCGGTCTCGACGGTATCTTCATCACATCACCTCTATGTCGGCCTGAAGGGCACCGGCGGACTTGATGGCCTGGAGGATGGAAATGATGTCGCGCGGGCCGATGCCGAGGGCGTTGAGGCCATCCACAAGCTCGCGCAACGAGACGCCCTCGCGCACGATGGCGAGGCGCTTCTTGGGATCGGTGTCCACGCGAATGTCGGTCTGCGGCGTGACCGTGGTGACGCCCTCGGACAAGGCCTCGGGCTGGGAGACCACAGGGCGTTCCGAAATGGAAACGGTGAGGTTGCCCTGTGCCACGCCGACGGTGGAGACGCGCACGTCCCGACCCATGACGATGACCCCCGACCGCTCATCGATGATGATGCGGGCGCGCTGGTCCGGCTCGACGCGCAGCTGTTCCACCTCGGTGAGGAGCTGCACGATGTTGCCCTTGTAGTTCTTCGGTACCTGCACGGTCACGGTCCCAGGATCGACAGGCTCGGCCGAATCCGCGCCCAGAAAGTCGTTCACCGCTGCGGCGATGCGGCGCGCCGTGGTGAAGTCCGGATTGCGCAGCGAAAACCTGAGCGTCTTCAGGCCGCTCAGCTTGAAGTCGACTTCGCGCTCGATCAGCGCGCCGTTGGGAATGCGCCCGACCGTGGGCACGCCGCGCGTGAGCTTGGCGGCCTCGCCTTCGGCCGCGAATCCCGAGATCGCCAACGACCCCTGGGCCACGGCATAGACCTCGCCGTCCGCACCGAGCAGCGGCGTCACCAGCAGGGTTCCACCCTGTAGCGACTTCGCGTCGCCCAGAGCCGAAACGGTCACGTCCATGCGCGTGCCCTGCGTGGAGAAGGGCGGCAGGTTCGCCGTGACCATCACCGCCGCGACATTGGCGGTGCGCAGCGTGGTTCCGCGCGTGTTCACGCCGAGGCGTTCCAGCATCGCGGTGAGCGACTGACGGGTGAACGGGGCGTTGTTGAGGGTGTCGCCGGTCCCATTGAGGCCGACGACCAGGCCATAGCCGACCAGCTGGTTCTCGCGCACGCCCTCGATGGCGGCGAGGTCCTTGATGCGCGACATGGCCGCCGCCGAGCCGCAGAAGAAACCGGATGCGGCAGACACTGCAACCAGAAGAAGACAGACGCGCAGAAGGAGCATGGGGCCACCGCAGAATGACGCCAGATTCCTAGCGAGTTCCGTGCCGCTGCAAATTTGCCGTAACACATTGAAAAATAGAGATATTATTTTAATCGCTGAATGCGGTGGCCGAAGCTGCCCGTCGGCGTCCGGCAAGATCGACCGGGTTGTTAGGAAAGAGTTAACCAATCCCGGTCAGTCCTGATGCAATCAGAAGGTGCAGTTCCATGCGCATCGCCGCCCCCGGCACCACCGTGCCCCTGTCGCAGCCGCGCACGACGCGCGCGGCCGCCGGCGCCTTTCGTCCGGAGCAGCC
>DAOMXN010000267.1:0-2199 GCA_035437025.1 Beijerinckiaceae bacterium
CCGTCTGGCGAGGCCGATGAGCGCGGCCGGGCGCCTGAGCAGGCTCGCAACGGGCATGTCCGGATTGCCCGCCACGTTCACAAACGAGGAATTCGCGCCGTTTTCCAGCAGCCGGCGCACGAGATAGGCCAGAAGGTCGCGGTGCCCGCCGACCGGCGCATAGGTGCGGCAGGCCGCACCGGGGAAATCCGCCAGCAGGGCGCGGTAACTGGCCTCGCCCATCCCGTGAAGCCTTTGAAATTCATAGCCTTCCGTCCCATCGGCCATGGCCACGATGGTGGCGATGGTCAGTGCGTTGTGGGTGGCGAACTGGGGATAGAGCCGGGGGCGCCGGGCCAGCAGCAGGCGCACGCAGGCCTGATAGGACAGATCCGTCATGGGCTTGCGCGTGAACACGGGATAGTCGGTCAGACCGCGTTCCTGCGCGCGCTTGATCTCGCTGTCCCAATACGCGCCCTTGACCAGCCGCACCATGAAGCGGCGATCCAGCTTCCTTGCCAATTCATCAATGTAGTCAATGACTTGTTCAGCACGCTTCTGATAGGCCTGGATCGCCAGTCCAAATCCGTTCCACTCCGCCAGTGAAGGGTCCGCCGCGACGGCGGCAATCACATCCAGGGAGAGTTCGAGCCGGTCTGCCTCCTCCGCATCGACTGTGAAGTTCAGGTCGAATGTCTTTGCCGCACGGGCCAGTTCGATGACCTTCGGCACGAGTTCGGCCAGCACACGGTCGCGATTGAGCGCTTCGTACTTCGGATGCAGCGCCGAGAGCTTCACCGAGATGCCGGGCCGGTTCGGCAGCGGGTCGTTGCCGGCATTGCGCCCGATCGTTTCGATCGCGGCGGCGTAACTGTGCCAGTAGCGTTCGGCGTCGCGCGCCGTGCGCGCACCTTCCCCAAGCATATCAAAGGAATAGCGGTACCGACGGGCATCGCCCGCAGTGGCGCGCCTCAGCGCCTCCTCGATGGTTTCGCCCAGGACGAAGTGGCTGCCCATGATGCGCATCGCCTGCCGTGTCGCCGTGCGTACCGCAGGCAGCCCGATCCGCTTCGCCAGACCGGCGAGGATGCCGTCCGGCGTCTCGCCGGGCTGGATGATGCGCGCCGTCAACCCCAGCGCCCAGGCGCCCCAGTTCACCAGAACCGCATCGGATTTCGGCTGGTGATGGGCAAAGTCCCCCTGCCCCAGCTTGTCTTCGATCAGGCGGTCCGCCGTGGCGGAATCCGGCACGCGCAACAGGGCCTCCGCCAGCACCATCAGCGCCAGCCCCTCCTTGGTCGTCAGCGAGTACTCACGCAAGACCGATTCCACGCCGCCGATCCCGGCCTGATCGGCCCGGATCGCCTCGATCAACCGGGTCGCCAGCTGATCGACGGCCGCCTCGCGCGCAGGGTCCAGCGTCGCCCCTGCCAGCAACCGGGAGGCGATCACTTCGTCCGCAGGCGCATAGGCGGCTCGAAACGGGGGCGGCAGGGCCATGGCGATTGTTCTCCGACAATGCACCTGTATATCGCCAAATTTTCCGTGTATCGATTGGCGAAATTCGCATCGTATTAGTGCAATTCACCATAAAAATGGAGTTATATGGTGACGACACACGATCTCGACCGCATCGACCGGCGCATGCTGCAACTGCTGCAGGTCGACGGCCGCATTGCAACGGTCGACCTGGCCGAACGAATCGGCCTCTCGCCCACGGCCACGAGCGAAAGGCTGAAACGGCTCTATCGCGACGGGTACATTCTCGGCACCACCGCCCGCCTCGATCCGGCGCGCATCGGCCGGTCGTTTCTCGTGTTCATCGAAGTCACGCTGGACAAGACCACGCCGGACGTCTTCGAGCGGTTTTCCGCCGCGGTCCTGCGCACCCCCGACGTGCTGGAATGCCACATGGTGGCCGGCGGGTTTGACTACCTGATCAAGACCCGCGTCGCCGACATGGCGGCCTATCGCCAGTTGCTCGGCGAAGTCGTCCTCGCCCTTCCGGGTGTCAGGGAAACGCGCACCTACGCGGTCATGCAGGAGGTGAAGAACGACGCGCCGCTGCCGGTCTAGAACGAAGACCGCTACGCGATGCCGTAGTCTTTCTTGGCCTGTTCCAGTTCCGCTTCGTCGACGTAGCCGATGACGATCCCGTTCTTCAATTGCCTGGCGGCGGAATAGGCCGCGATGGCCTCGTCGCTCATGGTGATCCGGTTG
>DAOMXN010000268.1:0-2066 GCA_035437025.1 Beijerinckiaceae bacterium
GCCGGCGAGCGCCAACGCGGCGAGTGTGGCGACCATCAGGGTGCGCAGGAGCAGCCGGTCGGGCGCCGCCTTGTCACCGCGGAGCGCCAGCACGGCCAGGATAGCAAAGTTGATCCAGGCGCCGACAGCCGTGGCCAGCGCCAGTCCTGCGGCGCCCATCGAGCGCCACAGCATGAGCTTCAGCAGGAGATTGCAGGCAATGGCGGTCAGCGAGGCCCAGAGCGGTGTCCTCGTGTCGCCGCGTGCAGTGAAACTGGCGACGGCACTGCGGATCAGCACTACCGCCGGCAAGCCCACGGTGTAGGCCGCGAGGACGCTGGCCGTCGCCAGCGCCGCCGCATCATCGAAGGCGCCGCGCCTGAAAAGTCCGGCCACGATGAGATCGGGAATGACCACGAAAGCCGCGACGAAAGGAGCGGTCAGCAGCAGGGTGAACCCCATCGCGCGGTTCTGCGCCCGATGAGCGCCGGCCGGATCGCTGGCCGCAATCAACCGGCTCATCTCCGGCAACAGCACCGTGCCGGCAGCCACCCCGATCACGCCGATCGGCAACTGGTAGAGACGGTCGGCGTAGTACAGCGCGGAAGCGCCGCCGGTCGCCAGGAAGGTGACGATCACCGTATCGGCCAGCATGGCGATCTGCACGCCGGCCGATCCGATCACGGCCGGGCCGAAGGCTTTGAAGAAGGCGCGGACATCGCTGTCGAACACCGGTTTTTTGGGCGCCGCCAGCACGCCACCGCGCCGCGCGGCAACGAACAGCAGGCCGGCTTCGAGGAATCCGGCGAGCAGCACGCCCCAGGCTGCGGCATGCGCCGGCGTCTTGAACCAGGCGGCGGCGGCGACCGTTGCGATCATCGAAAGGTTCAGCAGCACCGGCGCGGCCGCGGCGGCCGAGAACTGCTTCACCGATGCGAGCGCGTCGGCCCAGATCGTCACCAGCGTGATCAGCATGAGATAGGGGAAGGTGATGCGCGTCAGCTCCACCGCGAGGGGAAAGACACTGGCCTTTTCCTTGAATCCCGGCGCAAGCAGCCCAACGAAGGGCTGCGTGAACATGAGCGCCACCGCCAGCAGCACGAGTTGTGACACCAGCAGCAACGTCAGGATGCGACCGTGGAACAGATGCGCCGCCGCATCGCCCTTCTGCGTGCGCGTCGCGGTATAGGCCGGTACGAAGGCGTTGGCGAATGCACCTTCCGCGAAAATGGCGCGGAAATGGTTGGGCAGCCGGAAGGCGACGGCGAAAGCATCCATCAGCGGACCTGCCCCGAGAATGGCCGCCATCAGGATGTCACGCACAAAGCCGGTGACGCGCGAAACCAGCGTCCACCCCCCGACCTTGAGCAGGTTCTTCAGCATCCCCGTCTCATGCGCGATTCAGTCCGGCGGGGCAATTGGCGCGTGCCGATGCGGGGCAGGCCTTACCGCGCCGCCACATCCTCGCGCCGCGCGCCGGTCGCTACCGGGTGCTCCGCGCCAATCTCCTCCGCGACGATATAGAGCGGTCGCCGCTTCACCTCGGCGAAAATGCGGCCGATGTACTCGCCCAGGATTCCGAGCGACATCAACTGGACGCCGGAGAAGAACATCACCGAGACGATCAGCGAGGGAAAGCCCGGCACGTCGACACCGTAGATCAGCGTCTTGAGCAGGTAGAACAGCGCCATGCCCAGCGCGAAACCGGAGACGGCGAGACCAACGTAGGTCCATACCTTGAGAGGCAGGGTCGAGAACGAGGTCAACCCATCCAGTGCGAAGCCGAGAAGCTTGCGCAGGCTCCACTTGCTGGAGCCGTGCTCGCGATCCTGAACCTCGAACGGAATGCCGACGGACTTGAATCCGACCCAGGCGTAAAGCCCCTTCGAAAAACGTGCCCGCTCTCCCATGCGCTTGAGCGCATCCACCACCTTGCGATCCATCAGCCGATAGTCGCCGGCGCCCTGGGGCAGGGCGGTTTCACCGAAACGCGCGAACAGCTTGTAGAACCGCTGGGTCAGCCAGCGCCGCACCGGCCCGTCGGTCGAACGGTCGACGCGCTGGCCATAGACCATGTCGTAGCCTTC
>DAOMXN010000269.1:0-2054 GCA_035437025.1 Beijerinckiaceae bacterium
CCTCGCTGGTCCCGCCCTGCACGATGCCGAACAGCGCCCGGCCCGGCTGGACGCCGAAGGCCGCCTTGCAGCGCTCCGCCCAGCGCAGCGACAGGCGCATGGCGCGCGCCACGTCCGCCTCCTCCGCCGGCAGGGCGATGCACTCGTCGAGCTGCATGACGATGTTGGAATCCAGCTTGATCTGGATCTCGACCGAGCGTTCCGGGGTCAGATGGTGCATCGAGCCGTCGATATGCGACTTGAAGGTGACGCCCTGCTCGTCCAGCTTGCGGAGCGAGGCCAGCGACATGACCTGAAAGCCGCCGCTGTCGGTGAGGATCGGCCAGGGCCAGCGCGCGAAGTCGTGCAGGCCGCCGAGGTCCGCCACCCGCTCCGCGCCGGGGCGCAGCATGAGATGATAGGTGTTGCCCAGGATGATGTCGGCGCCGAGCGCGCGGACCTGATCGAGATACATGCCCTTGACGGTGCCGGCCGTGCCGACCGGCATGAACACCGGCGTGCGGATGACGCCGCGCGGCATGGTGATGGCGCCGGTGCGGGCCTTGCCGTCGCGGGCGTGGATGGTGAACTCGAAGTCTGCGCTCATGGCGGTCTGTCAGCACGAAGCGGCGGCGGGATCAAGCGTCACGGCGGGGATCGTGGCGGCCCGCGCCGGCGCAAGACGAAGCAGGACCAGTAAACCTCAAGCAAAACGGGGCGGAACTTTCCGGAGGCGACCAATACGGCAGATCAATCTTGCGCGCTGTTCTTGCCGCGCCCATATTCACCGCAGCAGGTTGGGGCAAGGGATGGCGCCTTCGAGGGTACCCCTTCATGTGATCGAGGCAAACGGAGCGTTTAGAGCGGTATGAGCGACGCAGGCTCCAAGGACCCGCCCGGATCGGGATCAAGGCAGCAAGAGCCGGCTGCGAGTGCGCACTTTTCCTATGGTGGGAAGCTTGGATTTACGCCGAAAGTGAGTTTCGGCGCGCCTACCGCCGTGCCACCCAAGGCTACGAAGGCACCGACGACGAAGCCTGCAACGGCTCCAGAACCCGCTTCGCCCGCACCCGTGCTCAGGCGCCCCCTGCTCGCCCGTTTGTTCACCGATGCCGGTTACGCCCGGGTGCAGGAAATGAGCACCTGGGCGACACCCGTTTCATTGACGTTGATCGGCCTCGCCGCCGATTTCAGCCAGTTGTTTGGCGAGGTGGTGTTCACCCTTCTGTGGCTTTCGGCGGTTGCGACTGTGGTGTTCGGCGTCGCGGTTCTGCTGCGCACACGGTTCTGTGTCACCTGCGCCAAGCCGTTGGTCGTCGCGGTTCTTGCGACGCTCTGGTTCGGCGGCATTTTCGGCGGCCAGCAACTGCTCGCCGCATCGAAGCAAGGCGTCCTCGCCAAATTGTTCCCGCAAGCCTCGGAAATCCAGCTGGCCATTTATGCAAGGCTGGAGGACATCGGCGTTCTCGCCAAAAAGATCGACAGGACGACGGAACAAACCGCCGCCGATGTCAAAAGGCTGCACGACAAGCAGGATTCGCTGGAGAAGAAATTCGATGCGCTCGCAGCGCAAATCGTCAGATCGAAACTGAATGAATCGACGGTACCGGCTTCGCCTTCCGCGCGCGAGGGTGCGGAAAAAGCTGTCGGCGAGGCCATCGCCGACGTTGCGAAGGGGCAGGACAGCGCTTCGAAGCAGGCCTTCGAAGCCCTGCAACGTGGTGACACTTCCGTCGCCGAGCGGTTGTTCGCCAAGGTGCTGGAAGAGAAGACGAAGGAGGGCCGCGCCGCCAACCGGGAGGCAGCCGAGGCCGCGCGCAACCTCGCCGCATTCAAACGCCTGACCGATGTCGCCGCCGCGCGCGACCTCTACGAACGCGCCGCCTCGCTCGACCCCGACCATCTCTGGACATGGATCGATCTCGGCGACATGCGGCTTGCGTCCGGGCAGACCGGCGCGGCGCTGGAGGCCTATGGCAAAGCGGAAGCGGCGGCCCGGCGCAGCGGGGATGAGCGCGATCTCTCGGTCTCCCACAACAGGATCGGCGATGTCCGCCGCGCGCAGGGCGATCTCG
>DAOMXN010000270.1:0-1973 GCA_035437025.1 Beijerinckiaceae bacterium
GCTGCACCGACTGCCGCGGCAACCCCGGCGCTGCCGCCGCCGGCGACGACCACGTCATAGCGGGCGGGCGGTCGGGTCCGCGTCATGCCGGCAGGACGATCACCTTGGTGTTGACTGCCGTGCGGTCATAAAGATCGATCATGTCCTGTGTGAGCAGGCCGGTGCAGCCGCTCGTCAGGTTGGTCCCGATGGTCTCGGGATCGGACGTGCTGTAGATCGTGTAGAGCGTGTAGACGCCCTTCTGATAAAGATAGAGCGTGCGGGCGCCGAGTGGATTTTCCAGTCCGCCCGGCATGCCGCGCGCATATTTCGCCACTTCCGGCTGGCGCTTGATCATCTCCGGCGGCGGCGTCCAGGTCGGCCATTCCGCCTTGCGCCCGACATAGGCCTCGCCGCTCCACAGGAAGCCCTGGCGGCCGACGTTGGCGCCATAGCGGGTGGCCTCGCCCTCGCCTTCGATGCGGTAGACGAAGTAGTTCGCGGAATCGACCACGATCGTCCCGGCGACTTCGTCGGAGTCGTATTTCACCTTGCGGCGATAGTATTTCCGCTCCACCTGGCTGACGTCGGAGGCGGGGATCGGGAACTTCTTGTCGGGTACCGCCGCGTACATCCGATCCACCTCGGTCTGGCTCAGGCCGTCGGTGATGCAGCCGCCCAGGGCCAGAGCGCTGACACCAGCGGCGGAACCGGCGAGAAACGAGCGGCGGCTGAAGCGTTCCGGTCCGGTCCGGCGCGATGCGTCATGCTCCGCCGTGCCGGCGGCCTTGCGGGGGTCGATCATCATGATGGTGAAGTTTCCCATATCCCGTTACGCAACCAGAGAAACCTCCGGCACACACGCGCTGACTGCACTCAGCCGGCCAAGAATGCCATCATACCGAGGGTCATGACAATGGACCCCTGGTTCCCTTTGTTGAATTTTCCTTGAGCATTGTAAAACAAGGAGAATTCAAGAGCGCCATCAGTCATTCCTGATGACGGATGGGTAACAGGCGGCCCTGCCTGGCAATGGCCGGGGGGCCATGGTCGGCCTGTCGATGCCGGATTCATCGCCGGCCACATCCCGCTCGGCCCTGTCCATCGTCAGCGGATGGCGATTTCCGGCATCGCGGCCAGCAAGGCGTGGGTGTAGTCGCTTTGCGGCTTCTCGAACACCGCGGCTGTCGCGCCGCTCTCGACGATCTCGCCCCGGTAGATGATCGCCACGCGGTCGCAGATATAGCGAATGACCGAAAGATCGTGGCTGATGAACAGATAGGTCAGGCTCAACCGCTGCTGCAGATCGCACAGGAGGTTCAGCACCTGCGCCTGCACGGAAACATCGAGGGCGGAGGTCGGTTCATCCAAGAGGATCAGCCGGGGATTGGTCGCGAGCGCACGCGCGATGCCGATGCGCTGGCGCTGCCCGCCGGAAAACTCGTGCGGGTATCGATGCAGGTAATGCGTTCCCAGCCCGACGAGCGCCAGCAGTTCAGCGGCGCGGTCCGTCCGCTGGCGCCCGTCAAGGCCCAGCACCCGCCGGTGGATCAGCATCGGCTCGGTCACGATATCGTGGATCGACATGCGCGGGTTGAGCGAGGCGTAGGGGTCCTGGAAAACGATCTGGATGCGGGCGCGCACCGCGCGCAAGGCCGCCGGTGTCAGCCTCGCGAGGTCTTGCCCCTCGAACAGGATGCGGCCGCTCGTCGGCTCGTCCAGCCTGAGAATGCAGCGTGTCAGCGTCGTCTTGCCCGAGCCGGATTCGCCGACAAGTCCGACGCACTCGCCTTCGCCGACGCTGAGCGAGACGTCGCTCAGGGCCTGTACGGGCTTGCCTTGCGCGAACAGGCGGCGCGGTGGCGCAAAGCTCTTGCTGACGGTCTCGATGACCAGCATCACGCGGCTCCCCGCGCCGGATCGAGCCTGATGCAGGCGGCAAGATGGCCTGCGCCAACAGCCACGGGCGCCGGTCTGGCGGCACGGCAGGCGGC